>CAYSLC010000213.1:0-9076 GCA_964431545.1 uncultured Desulfobacteraceae bacterium
CCATCGGAAGCGGTTTTGTCCATAAACGGTTCACCGTTGACGCGGCGTACCAGTTCCGTTACGGCGACGACGTGGGAGATTCGAGCCTGCAATCCATGGGGTTTTCCCAGGACGTTTGCGAACACACCTTTTTTTACATCCATCATCGTCTATTTCTGAACCGAAGGATCCAAACCGGTTCTGTTTGATTCAACCCATCCATTGGATAGAAAAGGAGGCATTCAATGGGGCATCCCTCCCCGGTCCGACAAGCATTAAAAACAATCTGTCTTTTCTTCATCTCTTTCCTTATTGTCCTGTTATGGATCGCCCCGCCGGGATCCGCGGCGCCCGACGATTACGAGCCGGACAACACACCCGAGACGGCGCACACCATCACGCAGAACTCCCAGAATCCGGATCACCAAGACCTTCCCGGTTACACATGGTATCAAACCCGGAATTTTTACGACGACGGAGACGTCGATTGGGTTTTGTTCTATGGCGTCGAGGACCAGCCGTACCAGGTGACCGCCTACATCGAGCCACTGGCGTCGGGAATGGACCCTGTCGACGGCCAAAATGGCGATCCCGCCATCCGCATCTATGCGGACGACGGCGAGACCCTCCTGCAGGGGCCGGAGGACCGGAGCGGTCTGGGGGAAACCGAAAAACTCGACAACCCCTTTACATGCCCCTACACGGGCGCCTTTTATATTCTTGTCAGCCAATGCGACGCAACCACGCCCGGTTGCAGCGCTTCTTACGGTGAGGGAACCGAATATCAACTGGAGCTGACGCAGCTTTACATGAACTTCGGCGGCATGATCTACGGTACGGTGACGCCCCCCGGCGCCATTGTCACCACAACGGCTGTCAGTTCCGGCGTTTTTACCGGCGGTTCCGGCGAGTATTTTCTCCCTCATATCGCCGGAGAGTTCACTTTCACCGCAAGCGCACCGGGTTACCTACCCTATGAATCCCCATTTACACTATCGGAAAACGATTCCATTGAAATCAGTACGGACCTCGTAGAAGACCTCTGCCCCGACGACCCCGATAAAACATCCCCCGGTCTCTGCGGGTGCGGCGTTTCCGACAGCGACGGCTTCGGGGATATGGACGGAAACGAAGTCATCGACCTGTCCGACGCAATTAACGCCCTGCGTTTGCTCGCTGGACATGACGATGGCCTGTCGCCGCCTTGCGCCGCTAGGGTCGGGCTGGACTGGGCTATCCATGTCCTGAAACAGACCGCCAAGTAAGCGGCGTTTGGTTTAGGCTCAAGTTCCCCTCCAGAAACCCCCTAAATCGAGCCTAACAATTTGTTTTTATATTATTATCCTATAAAACCTTCGCCTATGGCGGAGGATCCGAATAGGTTCTACCGATCCGGCGTGCTTTGTGGTTGACTACCTCCTGGAAAGCTCCGCTAAGAAAGAGGAGGTAATAATGCATGAATCGTACATTCCACACCCCTCTCCTCATAATTCAAGCCAATTTAAATAGAGATATTTCTCACAAGACATCTAGTCAGAATTTCGCTATGCCTCTACAAGAAAATAAAACTTGGAGGGACATAATGAAATCGCCACTCTCGAAGCCGCTGGAAATCACTGAAGCCAACTATTTGCCAATTTCGCGATCTATCATCCGGCGCATTCAACTTGAAGAAACCATAGACCGGCTTGTTCCAAGCGAAATGCGGGTATCCGTCAGTCAGATTGTTTCAGGACTTGTGTTGGACGCGCTTTCTGGTCGGACGCCGTTGTTTCGGCTCCAGGAATCATTTGGAACTCAGGATCAAGAGCTGTTGTTTGGCGGAAAACCGCCAGCGGGAACCTTCTCGGACCACAATGTCGGCCGCGTTCTGGACAAGGTTTTCCAAACGGGAACGACGAAAATTTTTTCGGAAATCGCCCAACAAGCGATTCGAGTCTTCGAGATCGATCCCTCTCGGTTCACGGCGACACCACGTCCATAAGCCTTTGGGGCGACTACGATTGGGCCGATCCGCCGTTTCAAATCGAGCATGGATACAGCAAGGACAAGCGTCCGGACCTAAAGCAGTTTCTCGTTTCCATGCTCTGCGTCGAAGGCGCCGTTCCCATCTTCGGCAAACCGGAAGACGGGGCGGCGTCGGACAAAACGATCAACAACCGACTGCTGACCGACATCTCGGGTCGCATGGCCCGGCACGGCATAGACGAGGGCGCTTTCGTCTACATCGCCGACACGGCGCTTATCACGGGTCCAAATCTGAAAAAAATGGCCGGTATGCAGTTCCTCAGCCGGTTGCCGGCCAACTTCTCGGAATGCGGCCGGGCGATCCGGGAAGCCGTGGCCGCGGATCGTTGGATCGACATCGGCCGTCTCAACCTCAGCCATGCTTCGGCCAATCCAACGTGACGATCGGCGGAGAAACATATCGCGCCGTCGTAGTTCACTCAAGCGCCCATGACAAAAGGCGGCGTAAACGCCTGGACAAGTCCGTTGCCAAAGAACGCAAGGCGCTGGAAAAACTGGGTCGGAACGCTCGGGCCAATCGGTTTTTCTGTCGGGCGGACGCCGAGAAGGAGGCCACCCGCCTTTCGCAATTGGGAATCTACCACCGGGTCGAGGTTGGGATCACGGAAATCCCCTGCTACGGCCGCGGCCGTCCCGCTAAGAATCGACCGAGAGTTCCCGAGCGCGTTGAGTTCGCTTTGTCGCTCCGGATCGAAGAAGATCCCGAAAAACTCGAAGCACCGCGCATGGAAGCCGGCTGTTTCGTTCTGATCACAAGCGTCCCGAAAACGGCAGAGGAAATCGGCTCCCCGGAAGGCCTTTTGCGTCTGTACAAAGAGCAGATCGGGATTGAAAGAAATTTCGGATTCCTGAAAGATCCGGCCATCGTCAACGCCATCTTTCTTAAAAATCTGGCCCGCATCGAAGCCTTGGGCCTCATCCTGCTCATCGCCCTTTTGCTGTGGCGATTAATCGAGCGAACCCTTCGCAAATATGTGAAGGATACTGGTCAAACTCTGCCGGGGTGGGACGGGCGTCGGACCACGCGGCCGACCGCCTTCATGATGACGACCAAGTTTATCAAGATATTTGTGGTTAGAATCGATGGCGTGAGGAAACTGGCTCGACCGTTGGAACCGTATCAACTCGAATACTTAAAAGCGCTCGGCCTAACCCCACGGGTGTTTTCCGACCCTTGAAAAAACCAGGCCTGAAAATTCAGAAAATTTTTGGTGGTTGGGGTGTGGAATGAACGCCTTATCCTTTTTTCGGTAGCGCTTTTGCGCCTGGTTGTGGGATTGGCGTTTGGCGGAAGCGGCGCAGGAAGGGCCGCAGTATAGATGTCCCCTGTAGCAGGAGCGGCAGAGGAAGAATCTACGCCCGCAACAGCCGCAAAAAAGCGTCAGCAGGGCGGTGGGGTGGGCATGCTGAGCGTTCCGGGCAGCACCTCAAATGCCGGTTTAGATCCAAACGAACGACAGGCAAACTATAAGCAGGTTTTATAGCCTGTAAAAATGGAGGGAAGGGGGTATAGCGAATCAGTGCCAAAGAATCACGGAAGAAAGACGGAACCAAAAACTTCCGGCCGGTCCCTTTTAGCCGACGGAAATGGGGCGCTTTTAGTGGTTGGGTTTTGGGGCGGATTTGTTGCGATGATGACAGACAACGGCGCGGCAACCGGCCGGATGTCCATTTCTTTGACGGAATTGATGCTGACGACGTTCGTGATGTCGAGCTTTTTGAGGAGTTGAAAACCGACCAGTTGCAGCATGAGAACGGCGTCGTGCCGGCCCGATGAAAGCAGGGTCAGCGCTTCTTCATAGGAATCGGTCAGAAACAACTGAGCCGTCAAACGGTTCCGCAGTGCATATTCATGGGCATTATCCCCCCGCATGGTGATCACTTCTTTATCCTTCAAATCGGCTTCACCGCGGATCGAATGGTCGCCGGCGCGGACAAATATGGCGCCGTGCAGCCGCATGTAGGGCGCGGAGAAATCGAGCACCCTCTCCCACTCTTCCGAATAGGAAACCAGCGGCAGGACGTCGAGCCTTCCCGCGATCAATTGCTGTTTGATTTCGTGCCAGGGGCCGACGGTGAATTGGATATTCTTTCCCAAGGCTCCCGCGACCGCCCTCAACACGTCAACGGAAAAACCATCCGCCGACCCGTCGTCGCGCACCACGGCGAATGGCGGATAGTCCAATTCGCTCGCGGACCGGACCGCATCCGCATCCGATTCCGCGGGCGCGCCGCCGGCAGCCGCCGATGGCGACGAGGGGAATCCCGATATCTCTTTGCACTGGGCAACCTCCCTGGAAAAGGGCCGTTCAGGGTCGGGGGATCGGTCAGGCATTTCCCCCTTTGGACGGCAGCTTCACCAGTTGAAACCAGAACCCCTCCACTTGCTTGATGACCTGTATAAACTGTTTGAAATCAACCGGCTTGGTGATGTAACAATTGGCGTGAAGCTTATACATCCCCAGGATGTCTTCGTCGCTCTGGGACGTGGTCAGCACCACCACCGGGATGTCGGTGAGGTCCGGATGCTCCCGGATTTCCTTCAGCACTTCCCGCCCATCCATGATGGGAAGGTTCAAATCGAGAAGGATCAAGTCGGGGCGGGGTGTTTCCCCGAATTCGGCCTCATTGAGCAGAAACCGCATGGCGGCGCTGCCGTCCGACACGACATGGACATTCATCTTGACTTTCGATTCTTCCAGGGCTTCCAGGGTCAGTTCGACATCGTCTTCGTTGTCTTCCACCAGCAACACCTGGGCCGGTTGATAGGTCTCTTCTGTGTGCATCATGTCTCCATTCTTTTGGGGAGGGTAAAGAAAAATGTCGAACCGCCCTCCGGTGCCGGTTCGACCCAGATGGTCCCGCCGTGCCGCTCGACGATTCTTTTGCAGAGCGAAAGCCCGATGCCCGTCCCGGCATATTCCCGGTCGGTATGAAGCCGCTGGAACACCTGGAAAATTCTGTCGCTGAATTTCGGGGGGATGCCGATGCCGTTGTCTTTGACAAAAATGCAGCAGGCGGCGCCGCGATCTTCGCCCACGCCGATATCCACCCTGGGATTCGGACTCGTGTTGTACTTGACGGCGTTATGGATCAGATTCTGGAAAACCATATGAATTTGGGTCGCATCCACATAGAGCGACGGCAATGCCGCGCAGACGACCTCCGCGTTTTTTTCATGGATGGCGTTTTGCAGGTTCTCCAGCACGTTCTGGACAATATGGTTGAAATCCGCCCATTCAAAGGGATTGCCCCTTGTATTGACCCGGGACAGGGAGAGCAGGTCATTGATCAGTTGCTGCATCCGATGTCCCGCCTTGATGGCGCGCTCGATGTAATGCCGGCCTTTTTCATCGATCCCGTCTCCACACCGGGACTGAAACAGTTGCATGAACCCGAGAACGGCCCGCAGCGGTTCCTGAAGGTCATGGGAGGCCGCATAGGCGAACTGCTCCAGCTCCAGGTTGGAGCGTTTCAGTTCCGCCTGGGACATCTTCAGGCCCGTGATGTCCTGGACCATGGCGACCGCCATGGTCGGCTTGCCCCCATCCTTCTGCATGGCCGCCGCATGGAGCGACACCCAGATGATGGCGCCGTCCTTCCGGATGTTCCGTTTTTCAAGGACGAAATCATCGATGCTGCCGCCGAACAGCTCGTTGTACAACTCGCCTTCTTTGTGAATGTCCTCCGGGTGGGTGAAATCCCGGTAGGTCATCCCCCGCAGGTCTCTATCCGTGTACCCCATCATATCGGTGATGGCCCGGTTGGACATGACAGGCCGTCGTTCGGCGTCCACCAGGGATATCCCGATGGGCGAGTAGTCGAAGACCGTCCGGAACTTCTCTTCGCTCTGCCGGAGGGCCTCGTCTGCCAGTTTCCGTTCGGTGATATCGGTGGCCATCCCTTCGATGACGAAGCCGTCTTCTGCGTCCACAAAACCGATGGAGCGGTCCCGGAACCAGCGCCATCCGCCCGAGTTGGCCCGGATGCGATATTCGATGTCGAAGCGTTCGCCTTTACGGGCGTTCCGGATCGCCCCGTTCACCACCGTTTTGTCGTCGGGATGGATGGAATCATACCAGACAAAAGGGTTTTCCATGACGTAGAGGTCCGAATACCCCAGAATGTCTTCCACCCTCCGGGAAACGAATACGCCGCCCTTTTCTTCGGAGAACCGATACACGATGTCCGGGGAATTCTCGATCAGGTTCCTGAATTTCTCTTCACTGACCCGGAGCCGTTCCGCCGCCGTTTTTCTCTCCCGGATCTCCGCCTTCAACGCCTCGTTGGTCTTTTCGAGTTCAAACGTGCGCCGTTTGACCAGCTCCTGCGCGTGATCGTATGAACCGCGGATCCGGCCGATCAATCCGTTGATTTCCGATTCGATGCGGTGCAGTTCGTCGCCGCGCCCCGTTTCGGCCTTTCTGATGTCCAGCCGCAGGGGCGCCGCCCCATCCGCAAGGGAATAGGATTGAAAATAATCGGCGATCTTCTTCAAATGGCGCATGACCAGCACCTGAAACAGCGCCAGCATGAAAAACGACGTGAGAAAGGTCTTGACGGCGGATGAGGCCAGCACGATCAACAACCGGCCGTAGAGCCGTGAATAGATTCCGGAATAGGTGGCGGAGACGCTCAACCGACCCAGGTTCCGGACCTCGCCCTTATACGCATAGGTCAGCGGAAAAGTCGCCGAAATGTCGGAATCCCGGTGTTTTCCGACGGCGGCCACCACCTTGCGGTCGTCCCGGACTTCGGCGTATTCGATGTCCCGGAACTGGGAGATGCCGTCCAGTTGGGCCTTGATCAGATCTTCGCTGTACCGCCACAGGGCGGAGCTGAGGGGCTTTAAAAAACTTTTCTCGATCTGGACGAACTGCACTTCCAGATACCGGACGTCCCGGCGGTATTCGATGAAGAGTTGGACCGTCGTGACGATCAGGGTCAGAAACCCGCTGAACAGCAGAATGAACACCACTAGCTTGTAGGCCAGATTGGCCCTGATTCTGGAAGGCAGCATCGAGGTCCCGCCCATTCTTTATCGGCCCAGGGTGGCTGAAAGCACGCGGTCCCGGATGTCGTGGAACGCGCCGTCCGTCTTCATCGCTTTCAAGGCCGCCTCGATCTCCGGGATGATCGCCCGGTTCTTCTTGTGGAGGAACAGGTACAATTCGAGGGAGGCCAAGGGCGGCGCCATGACCCGGATGTTCTGGATGCCGAGCTGCCGGGCGGTGTAGAGCCCGTCGATCCGGGCGTTCAGGACCACCTCCGCCCGGTCGTTCATCAACAATTTGAGCAACGACCGCGTCGAATCCATTTTGATGAGGGATTGGGTCCCCTTCACATTGCTTTCGAAGATCTTCCAGCCCCGCATGATGCCCACATGGTAGGGTTCGAGACTCGACCAGTCTTCCGTGGAAAATTCCTTGTGGATGGAAAAGGCCACGAAATCCCGGGATTCGATGATGGGTTCGTCCACGAGGACCAGATTGGGATAAAAGTCATCCATCCGCCGGATCCGGCCGATGTCGCCGTCGGATACGCCCGTATTGGCGTCCTGCAAACATCGCTCGGCCGGCATCATCTGGATTTGGGCCCGGTAGCCCGCCCGCAGAAAGGCTTCCTTTAAAATCAGGTCGAGGTAGCCCGTTTGGTCTTCGGTGGAGTGGGGCGGGGAGTAGCTCGAGTTGAGGGTATACACCTTCTGATCGGCCGAGGCCGCTGCGGTCATGGTGAAAAAGAGTATTGTCAGAATGAACCAGCGGTAAAGATTCGCCATATTTTTTCTCCTGTTGCTGTTTTGGTTGTGAGGAGGCAGCCATCTGAAGATGGGATGGAAAAACGTCTGGGATGCCAAGGTCAGATTTGTTGAGGGGTTTGATGTTCGACGTATTTTCTTTCAACTGGTCTGGCGGTCGCCCGAAGCACCGAAAATCTCTTTGAGGATTTCGTAGTACCGAGGCCCTGTCATGGGACAGTCTATCAGCTCGTTGAACTGATCGGCGTCGAGTATCAAATCCGTGGCGATATATTGCGATTTGCTGTTTTTCATTACCCGCTGGTGGTCGTTCGGGGATTTTTATTTTGGCAACGAGCTTTCCGTCCAGGTAAATGTAGCCTTTTTCATGTTTGCTTCTTCTGCTATGGCCTTTTTGAGATTTGATTTTATTGAGGATCTGGTTTCTAATATCCTTTTCTTTATAGTCTTTTACCGGCATTTCGTTATCAGCTTATTGAGAGTTCTTTTTCATGCCTTGGGTTCTTCGCCGAGTTGGTCGTCATCCATTTCATTGAGGTCGTCGTGAAGATCGAGCAACTGCATCTTCAAATCGTTTACGGCTTCGATTTCATTGTCCCCCTCGCCATGAAGCGCCAGATCCGGAATCAACGATACGACTTCGTCATCATATATTTTGTTTGAGAATGACCGTTATGGGTTGATTGAGGTCGTACTCTTCGGTCGGTAGACTGAAGATTTGAACGCTAGCGATGGGGGACGCATACGTATCCTTTTTTTTCGAAAACTGTAGGTTCAACCTGAAGGGCCATGGTTCCCCGTAAAGTATGCTTTAGCAATTATGGAGATTTCGGGTCTCTGTTTCAAAGAGTTTTCATATTAGACCGAAGTTCTTAGGATTGAAAAATCAATATCTCCTTATTATCATGGATAAAAAAATTAATTTTTCCGGTTGTTGTTCTCCTCGTTTACTGTCTACATCCCCACGCCAATTCCACACAAATTGAAAACTCTCTGATGAAAAGGGCTTGGTTGAGTGTGCTGGGTTATTGGTATCTCTACTCCATTTTTCTTCACACAGCATTTATTTCGACAACGGGTTTTCATGGCCTCAATGAGCGTATTGAAACTGTGAAGAACATTTCCCTCCGCATCCTTTTTCGTGATCTTCTTTTTTCTGGCATTGGCAGTGGGCGTCGCCTTTTTTACTGCATCGCGAACAGGCCTGACGTCATCTATGGTTTCATCATGAAATAATATTGGCGCCAGATCCTTTCTCATATGCCACACCACATAATACGCCAGCATACAGATAAAAACGTGCGTCCTGAC
>CAYSLC010000214.1:0-8957 GCA_964431545.1 uncultured Desulfobacteraceae bacterium
TTGGCATACCGAGAAGGCTTTAGGTGTACTTGCCACCCTGGCAACTGGTAAACTCTGTATAAAGACTCGGATCAGTAAAGATGATGAAGCTCAAATAGCGAACTCCCAATTGCTCGAACCTAAAAGGTGCATTCCATCGACTGATTCTTTAACGCATCAAAGTAGATTTCCAATATTATTAAGGCATTCGGTGACATTTTTCTCAAATATAACAATAAAAACGCGCTGTATAAAGCTTTGATTTTGTTGTTTAAAATATGAGAAACCACACAATATGAAACGATACAATGAATTAGAAGCGGCTCAAGCTATAGTCTCCGTCCTTCCTGATTCACGTTGGGTCGGTGCCGGGTTGGCTCAGGCCTACCTCTGGGCGATCAATAGTGACAGGGACACAGAACAAATTGCACGCCACCTGTATAACTTGAACTGCTATTCCCTCGCGAAAGCAAAAGAACTCGTCCCAACTTTGGCAACAAGAGGTTTCCTTGGGCATATAAAAGTTCGAGCAAAAACCGGATCAGCTGAGAATCCCATTACAAAAATTTTCCCTGCTGCCATTACGGAGCAACGCTTTCTTGAGCAAGTTGACGCACTGCGAACCGAGAAAAAAGCAGTTGATTATGAAGATGATAGGGACTCCGGACATACGCTTGTGGACTTTACATTAACCGAAGGCGACCTTCGCCTTCCCATTAACGTTAAAAACGCTGGCACTCGTTTCGAAAATGCAAAGCAACTTGTGGGCTTGGAGCCCGATAACTGTATACCAATTCCTGTTTATAAAGCGTATGACGCTATGGAAAAGGAACCAAATCTTCTCTATGCAGTAGCTGTCGACTATGGCTTGATTGATTCTATCAATAAATATCTCATTCCTTTATTTGACGAGAATGAGGCGATAGTATGGCGTATTCTCAATGATTATTCGGGAACCCGTATTCGCGATGCAGAAGACAAATTTATTTATGGAATTACGACTCGACACTGGAACAGCATTCGCAAGGATTTTGCCAATCCAGAATTCCGGCTGATTTCTGCACGTAAGTCCATTCGGATTCTTCAGAAACAACCCAAGAGAACCCCAGGTATTGGACTACGGGCTTGGGGAACAGGAGCGAGCGCGGAAGTCAATGTTCACATCTCTATTGCAGAGGAAACGAAACCATGGCTTGAAGTGTTTGATCGAATTGCCAAGAACAGCCTCAATGACATAATTGAGGCGATAAACCGTAAAAAGACAGAGGTCGTATATGACCCAGAGATCTGATTTGCAGGTTGTCAGCCTTTTTTCCGGGTGTGGTGGACTCGATTACGGGTTTAAAGCGACAGGTTATTCCGTTCGTTTTGCAAACGATTCTGACAAGTTCTCTTGCGATACGCTTCGGCTTAATGGACAAGAGCATGTTCTCCATGCACCAATTGAAGATGTAAGCGCTTCAGAGATCGAAAGGATCATTGGGACACAACCAGGTGCATGCGATGTTCTTATCGGAGGGCCTCCATGTCAACCGTTCTCCAAATCAGCATATTGGAGCAAGGGTGATACTTTGCGCCTCGAAGATCCTCGTGCGAACACCCTCGGGCAGTACTTTCGTTTTGTAGAAGATTTGAAACCCGAAGTTTTTTTATTGGAGAATGTTCATGGACTTCATTATAACGGTAAGGAAGAGGGTTTTCAATACATCATGGAACGTATTAAGAAGATTAATACCAAAGCCGGTCTACATTATGTTCCGTCGTGGACGGTGTTGAATGTTGCAGATTATGGAGTGCCCCAACTCAGAGTGCGATTTTTCATGGTTGCTTCCAGACGAGGGAGACGCTTTCGTTTTCCTGCTCCAACTCACGCAGCAGCTTCTGAAGAAGGTCAACTGCCTCTCTTTGAAGAGACGGTGATGCCTTATGTGACAGCATGGGAAGCCATTGGCAAAATTACTCCCGATTCTAAACAAAAATTGCAAGTCGGTGGAAAATGGGCTGAGCTTCTTCCTTCAATTCCAGAAGGCGAAAATTACCTGTGGCATACGGATCGTAGAGGAGGTCTACCACTCTTTGGTTGGCGTACCCGATATTGGAGTTTTCTTCTAAAACTGTCTAAAAGACTCCCGAGCTGGACAATTCAAGCCCAACCCGGCTCAGCAATTGGTCCGTTTCATTGGAATAACAGAAAGCTTTCATGGCAGGAAATGGCTGCGATACAAACATTCCCGCATAATTTTAGGATCGATGCTCCAAGAACCGAAATCCAGAGGCAAATTGGTAATGCAGTACCATCACTCATTGCAGAAATTCTTGCACGTGATATTGCTCAACAATTGTTTGACAAGCAATTTGAAAATAACCTGAGCCTTGCAGTAGATAGATGCCACGCTATACCTGAACCTGAGCCTGTCGATCCTGTACCAAAAAAATATCTTCATTTAATGGGTGACCACGCTGCTCATCCTGGTACAGGCAAAGGAAGGAGCTATAAGGATAAAAAAATTCCTAATCATTCAACTCACACGGACGGAAATTCCGCTGTGATCCCTTCCGGCCGGTGATGGCTTCGTTATGCTATCGGATGTAAACTTTTTCAAAAAAGCGACAGTCGAGGGCGGTACAATCGCGCACGACTGCCGCGTGTTTCTTCCAAGAAAGGATTTTCCACCCTCGTGAACGACATGCTCGGTGAACTGAACGCCTCCCATACCTACTATTTGACGCCGGACGATTATGAATATTACCAGCTTGGCGCCTTGTTTTCAAAGATTCCGGAGCCAACGGCCAACCGTACACCTCGATCGCTTCGCTCCGGTCGTCCGTTGGAAAAGATGTGGCTTTCAAAATACGGCGGCGGGAACACGCGGAACCGTTCACGATCGTGATGCAACCGGTGCTTGTCAATCCCAAACAGGAGTTCTTGGAGGCCGAAAAATCGAGTATACGGATTATTGAACGGGCGGGCCAACGCATCGGCTATATCCATATCTATTCCTACGCGGGCTATGAATATCACGAGGCATTGCTGAATGCCCTCATGTGGGGAAAGCTGAAAAGGGCCGACGCGCTTTTTCTTGCCGTACAAAGCTGCCTCATCGATGGCGTGAACTTGGAAGGGACCGGCGTTTCTCCCGACGTCGAAGTTCCATTCGATGTTCGGTATTGCGCCGGACACGACGCACAGTTGGAAAAGGCCCTCGAATACCTTGTCGGGCAACAGATGAAGAAAAATAGTGGAGGTGAACATGAAGAAGAATAGGGGGTGGGATTGGCCACATCGGTAATCTATCAAGAGCAGTCGATCTTGACAGCCAAGTTTTACCATCCACAATCGGATGATTACCTGGACTACCGATCGACGATATCGATCAAATCATCGGGAAAGAATCCCGTTCAAATCCTTCTGGAATTTGATGGAATCCCTCCTTTCGCGGCCCCGATGCCGCCGAAAAGGCATGAAATCAAAGCCCCGTCGATTCTGGAATTGTATGTCAAATTGGCCAGATGGTTCAAGAAGTACGGCTACGAAATAAAGTAGGGATCGAAAACAGAAAAAGCGCCGGTCCCGGCGGAAACCTCCGCTTGGACCGGCGCTTTTTTGGGTCGGCACGTTTTACCGGTTAATCCCGGACGATCTTGCTCACATCCGGCACCGTTTCGGGCTTGCCCCGGACCATGTACTTGCTGTCGCCGCCGCGCCGGGTGACGTTCTCGTAGACGCCGTCGTCCCGGCGGACCAGCTTGGTGAATCCCTTATCCCGCAGTTCGCTGTTCGTCTTGGGGGTACTGATCCCCACCACCGACATGAGTTTTCGCACCGTCCCCCCGCAGTCCGGACATTCCGTCAGCGGATCGTCGGCCATCGCCTGCCGGGCCTCGAAGACCCGTCCCCGTCCGCAGGGTTCCGCCAGGTGCTCATACTCATAGACGGGCATCAGTACATATCCTCATCCATATCGGGCATGCCGCCGCCGGCGCCGCTCTTCTTCTTCTCCGGTTTATCGGTGATCATCGCCTCGGTGGTCAGCATCAAAGCCGCCACGGATGCCGCGTTCTGAACCGCGAACCGGACCACCTTGGTGGGGTCGATGACGCCGGAGGCGATGAGGTTCTCGTAGGTGGCGTCGGCCGCGTTGAAGCCGTAGTCGTCCTTGCCCTCCAGGACCTTGCGCAGGACCACAGATCCCTCGTGGCCCGCGTTCTCGGCGATCTGACGCAGCGGCTCCTCCAGGGCCCGTTTCAGAATGTTGACCCCCGCCTTGGTATCCCCATCGGCGTCCACATTGTCGAGAGCGGCGATGCACCGCACCAGGGCCACCCCGCCGCCGCAGACGATGCCCTCCTCCACCGCCGCCCGGGTGGCGTTGAGGGCGTCCTCCACACGGGCCTTCTTCTCCTTCATCTCCGTCTCGGTGGCCGCGCCGATGTTGATCACCGCCACACCGCCCACCAGCTTGGCCAGCCGCTCCTGGAGCTTCTCCCGGTCGTAGTCAGAGGTGGTCTCCTCGATCTGGGTCCGGATCTGCTTCATCCGACCCTCCAGGGCCTTCCGCTCCCCGGCGCCGTCCACGATGGTGGTGTTGTCCTTGTCGATGCGGACCGTCTTGCACTTGCCGAGGTCATTGGTCTTGATGCTCTCCAGCTTGACCCCCAGATCCTCGGAGATGACCTGGCCGCCGGTGAGCACCGCGATGTCCTGGAGGATCGCCTTTCGGCGGTCTCCGAATCCGGGCGCCTTCACCGCGGCCACCTGCAAGGTCCCCCGCAGCTTGTTGACGATCAGGGTGGCCAGGGCCTCGCCGTCCACGTCCTCGGCAATGATCAGCAGGGGCCTTCCGGCCCGGGCGACCTCCTCCAGGAGGGGAAGGAGGTCCTTCATGTTGCTGACCTTCTTTTCGTGAAGCAGAATGAAGGGATCCTCCAGGACCACCTCCATCTTTTCGGCGTTGGTGACGAAGTAGGGGGAGAGATATCCGCGGTCGAACTGCATCCCCTCCACGATGTCGAGGGTGGTCTCCATGGACTTGGCCTCCTCCACCGTGATGACCCCCTCCTTGCCCACTTTCTCCATCGCCTCAGAGATCAGTTCGCCGATCATCCGGTCGTTGTTGGCCGAGATGGCGCCCACCTGGGTGATCTCCTTCTTGTCCTTGGTGGGGGTGGACATCTTCTTAAGTTCCCCGACCACCGTCTCCACGGCCTTGTCGATGCCCCGCTTCAGGGCCATGGGATTGGCCCCGGCGGCCACCAGTTTCTGCCCTTCCGCGTAGACGGCCTGGGCGAGGACCGTGGCGGTGGTGGTGCCGTCGCCGGCGACATCGGAGGTCTTGCTGGCCACCTCCTTGACCATTTGGGCGCCCATGTTCTCGAATTTATCGGTCAGTTCGATCTCCTTGGCCACGGTAACGCCGTCCTTGGTGACCGTCGGGGAACCAAAGGACTTCTCCAGTACCACGTTCCGCCCCTTCGGACCCAGAGTGACCTTGACGGCGTTGGCCAGGGTGTTGACCCCCTTGAGCATGTGTTCCCGGGCATAACTGCCGTACGATATCATCTTTGCTGACATTTCACGGATCCTCCTCTTCCAAAAAGTTTCGGCGTTCGCTCGCCGCGGGCTAGTTCATGACGGCGAGGATCTCGTCTTCCCGCATGAAGACGTGCTCCACCCCGTCGATCTTGATCTCGGTACCGGCATACTTGGAAAACAGGATCCGGTCCCCCTCCTTGACATCCAGCGGGGTCCGCTTGCCGTCGTCCCCCACCTTCCCCGGTCCAGCGGCCACCACCTTGCCCTCCTGGGGCTTCTCCTTGGCGGTGTCGGGAATGATGATCCCGCCCGCGGACTTCTGCTCTTCCTCGACCCGCAACACCAACACGCGGTCATTCAACGGCTTGATGTTCATCTCTTCCGTCCCTCCCGACTGTGGGTTCCAATTGGATGAAGTCAACCTTCAACACATCAGACAAGCTACACAACAAAAACGATCCGCACGTTCGGCTCCCCCCTCGCCCCGACCCCTTTCCGGTCGGTCCGGAACCGGGGGGACGTTCCTCTCGACGGGTGGAAGGGATCGGGACGAGGTGGGAAACCGAAATGTTCGTTCCACGGCACAAGAACCGTCCGGGGGGGGCCGACCGGATCGGATCGGTCCCCCCCGCCGGTTGGAAATGGGGTCGTCAGCCCGCGGCGACGGTGATCTTCCGGGGAGTGGCTTTCTCCACCTTGGGCAGGGTCAGCCGCAGCACGCCGTCCTTCAGGGTGGCGTCGATCTTGGCCTGATCGACCACCTCGGAGAGGGTGAACTGCCGGTAGTACTTGCCGATGGGATACTCCCGGATGATCCCCGCCTCCCCCTGGGTTTCGGGGTTCTTCGCCTCCCCTTCCAGGGTCAGGACGCTCTCCCGAAGATCGATGGTGAGGTCATCGCTTTTCACCCCCGGCATATCGGCCAGCAGGGTGATGGCGTTCTCCGTCTCGAAGATGTCCACCGCGGGGGTAAAGCTCATGCCGGTCCGGGTCCGCTCGGCGGGCGCCGAGACTTCTCTCTTCTCTTGGGCCTGCAGGGCCTGGGATTTGGTATCAGCCATGTCTATCGCCTCCTTCATTCCGTTTCGGTGTAAGGATGGGGTTGGTCATATCCGGAACACTCGGCCGCCTTTACTTCACCGTGATCTGTCTCGGCTTGGCGGCCTCGGCCTTGGGCAGCACCACGGTCAGGACCCCGTCGGCGCATTTGGCCTCGACCTTTTCCACCTCCACGTCGCCGGGAAGGCTCACCATCCGCTGGAAGGTGCCGGCCTCCCGCTCACGCCGGTGGTACTTGGCGTTCCGGTCCTCCTCCGGGATTTTCCGCTCCCCCGAAAGGGAGATGCTGTTGCCCGTGATGGAGATATCGAGTTCGTCGGCCTTGATGCCGGGCAGCTCGGCCCGGATGCGGTAGTTGTCCTTGTCCTCGGTGACATTGATGAGGGGGAACACACCGGCCCTCCGGGCTCGATCGCCCCCCATCCCCTCGAAAAGACGATCCATCTGGGTTCTCATCCGCTCCAGCTCATTGAACGGATCATAGTCCACGTTCCATGTGGGAAGATTGTATAAACGTCTCACAAACATGATCTCCTCCTTTTCGTCGGAATTCGGTTAAGGGGTTACGCCTTCCGCCGTTCTGGTTCCGTGGTCGACCGTTTCCGGCCGCCCCGTCACCCGCTCCGTCCGGGATCGTTTCCGCTTCCAGCCAGGCCCCCGCATCCGCGGTGATCGCTTTGGGAGACGCCCGATGTCAGCGGTTTCCGTGCTCCCTCGTTGTTCTCCTTTTTTCGATCCGAAAAGTAATCACCCGCCGGGGGATGTCAAGGGGAATGTTTGAATAAAAATAGGTGATTTCAGGCTGTTAAGAGAGGACAGCGTCGAAGTAAAATTAAGCATGGTGGACGATCTGTCAAGGGTCGAGCCCACGGCCTTGCACTTTTTTTGCTAGCCCGAAAGGATCGCCCGTGATTTCCCGAAATTGGCCCCGGGGCCGGAACCGGATCGGGGTCCGCCCGATCCGGCTTGACACTCCGGACCCTTTTTTTCTATGGTGACCTTATGGAAACGGCCGCTCTTCCGAAGGGACCGACGACCCCGGCGAGAGCTTTCAACCTCCGGAAACGGAAAACAGCAAGAAGAGAACATGGAAAAAGAGACGGCGCATCGTCCCCCCCTCCCGGACAAGGAGGGTCGAAAGGCCCCGAAACGGGGGACGGACCGGAAGAAGTACGAGGTGGTCGAGCACACCGAGACCCGCCCGACCAAGTTCGACCCGGTCCAGTACTATCTGGCCGAGGTCCGGAAATACCGGCTGCTCACCCGGGAGGAGGAGCGGGAACTGGCGATCCGCTACCGGGAGCATGGGGACAAGGACGCGGCCTACGCCCTGGTGACCTCCAACCTGCGTCTGGTGGTGAAGATCGCCCTGGAGTTCCAGCGGATCTGGATGCAGAACCTGGCCGACCTGATCCAGGAAGGGAACATGGGGCTGATGATGGCGGTGAAGAATTTCGATCCCTACAAAAACGTCAAGTTCTCCTATTACGCCGCCTTCTGGATCAAGGCGTACGTCCTGAAGTTCATCATGGACAACTGGCGGCTGGTGAAGATCGGCACCACCCAGGGGCAGCGGAAGCTCTTTTTCAAGCTCAAGAAGGAGAAGCAGAAGCTCATCGACCAGGGCTTCGAGCCCCAGCCCCGGCTCCTGTCCCAACGGCTGGGGGTCCCGGAGCAGGAGGTTGTGGAAATGGACCAGCGCCTGGACGGGTCGGACCTCTCCCTGGACGCCCCCGTCCGGGAGGATTCCCCCACCGGTCGGATCGACTTTCTGGAGGCCGAAACCGATGCCTCCACGGAGGATCTGGTCGCCCGGAAGGAGATCGAGCAGATCTTCCGGAACCGACTGCCGGAATTCCGGGAGACCCTCAACCAGCGCGAGCGGGAGATCTTCGACCAGCGCATCCTCGCCGACGAGCCGCCCACACTCCAGGAGCTGGGGGACCGCTACGGCATCAGCCGGGAGCGGGTCCGGCAGGTGGAGAACAATATCCTGAAGAAGATCAAGGCCTATTTCAAAAAGCGCATGCCCGGTTTCGAGGGGGAATGAGCCCACGGGCATCCGCGGGGAGAGGATGGATCATCCCATGGCGAAGGAATATTGGACCATCACCCAGGTGGTGGAATATTTTGAAGTGGACGAGGGATTCCTCGAAGCGCTGGAGGCGGAGCGGATCATCCGCGCCACCCAGGAGGAGGACCCGGCCCTGCGTCGGTTCTGCGCCGACGAGCTGGAGAAGCTTCGGCTGGCCAAACTCCTCATGGAGGACCTCAACGTCAACATGCCCGGCGTGGAGGTGATCCTCCGGATGCGCCGGAACCTGGTCGACATGCGCAACCAGTTCGACGACATCCTGCACGACCTGTCCCAGCGGTTCCACATCAC
>CAYSLC010000215.1:0-8887 GCA_964431545.1 uncultured Desulfobacteraceae bacterium
GGGGGATGAGGTGGTCGAAGGCGATGCGCTCTTTTTCCCGCTCGGTGTAGCCGGAAAGGCGCAGGACCTCCATCCGGTCCAGCAGCGGCGCCGGCACCGGGCCGGTGGTGTTGGCGGTGGCGATGAACATGGCCTGGGAGAGATCAAAAGGCGCGTCCAGGTAATGGTCCGTGAACTGGCTGTTCTGTTCCGGATCCAACAATTCTAAAAGGGCTGCGGCCGGGTCCCCCTTGAAATCCTGGCCGAGCTTGTCGATTTCGTCGAGCATGAGGACCGGGTTGTTCACCTCGGCCCGGCGGACCTCCTGGATGATCCGGCCCGGCAGGGCCCCCACGTAGGAGCGCCGGTGGCCCCGGATTTCCGCCTCGTCCTTGACCCCGGCCAGGGAGATCCGGATGAACTTCCGGCCGAGGCTCCGGGCGATGGACATGCCCAGGGAGGTCTTTCCCGTGCCCGGCGGCCCCACGAAGCAGAGCACCGGCCCCTTGGCGCTGAGGCGCACGGATTTGGCGGCCAGGGCCGATTTGACCTTTGACCGGATCTCCTCCAGCTTCAGCGGCTTGGACAGAAAATGGCCGCTGCCCTTCTCCATGGCCTCCACCGCCGCCGGGACCGTGGCGTACCCCGTCACCACGATCACCACGATGTTCGGGTCCTTTTTCTTGGCGGCGTTGAGCACGTCCATCCCGTCCACCCTCTCCATTTTAAGGTCCGTGATGACCAGGTCGAAGGGGGTCGCGTCCAGGGCCTCCACGGCCGCCATGCCGGTGGCGGCGGCCACGACCTCGTATCCTTCCTTTTGCAGCACGTATTCCAGGTTCCGGCGGGCCATCTTCTCGTCGTCCACCACCAGAATCCGGTGTTTCCGGGAGCTTTTGAGCATCCGGACGGCCAGGTGCTCCAGGATCCGGTCCTTGATTTCGGGCAGGCCGTGGTGATCCTCGTCCAACACCGCCTGGGCATGGTCGATGTCCGGGTTGTCGTCGGTATGGCGGTTCCAGGGCAGGCTGACCAGATAGACGAGATAATTGGTTCCGATGGTGTATTCGCTGCTGGACGGGCTGGTGGAGGCGAGCTTTTCGATCTCCTTGAGGGCGATGGCCTCGACGGGTTCCGGCATCGCGGCGTTTTGCACCTTCTCCCGGAGGGTTTCGATCTCCGGCGGCAAAGCGGTCTCTTCTTTTTCTTTTTTCGGTTTAGCGGTCTCTTCCTTGGAAAACAGCCCCATGTTCTTCCTCCTTCAGGTCCCGGGTGGTCGCCATTACATATCGCAATGGGTTGTTGATATCTGTAATGATTTATAAACCATTAAAATAATACAAATTAAATTTTTGCTCTTTTTGGGTGTTGCGGATTGCAACTTGCCACGCGATTTTTTCATTCGGGATCATTTGGAAATTATTTAGAGTGAAATCAGTGTTATATTCATAAATATACGGTTTGGCACGGCCTTTGCTGTAGTACATGTCGAAATTAAAACGTGTTTGGAAATAACCAACTCCAACCCACCCCCCCAAAGGAGGCGTCGAATGAAACTGCAAAACTTGTACCGAATCGTTGAAAACACCATGGCGGCCGTGGCCTTCGCCGAGGCCGGAGAGAACGAAGAAGCCCTGCGGATGGCCTTCCCCGAAGACCGGAAAGAAAGCCGGCGCGAAGTTCAGAACGAAATCCGGGAAGAAAACCGCCCCACGCTCCACTGCTGATGGACGGTGAAAGGCAAGGTGTCGCGAGGATGAAAAAGGTGCTGTTGGCCATAGCGGGAGAAAAACCCGACCGGCGGATCATCGACTACGCCGTGGAACTCTGCATGAGGATGAAAGCGCGGCTGGATGTTCTCCAGATCGTGGGGCCCGGGCTCAAAGGATCCGCCGGGCGGATCCGGGCCCAGGCCGACCGGTTCCGGCGGCTCGTCGATTCGGCGGCCGCCGCGGCGACCTTCGCGGAAGTCGGCGAACCCGAACCCTTCGCGACGCCGGCCGCCGCGTCGGTCTTCGACGACCTGACCGTCCGGTCGGGCTCTGCGGCCCGGGAAATCATCGATTATGTCGATGCCCGCCGGGACATTGTTCTGACCCTGTACGACCCGTCGCTGGACGGGCCGGGCGGCCGGGAATTGCCGATCCAGTTAAAAGAAGGACTGCCGGTGCCCCTCGTCCGGCTGGCGTGACGCGGTTTGGCGTTCCGCCTTCAGGCGGCGAGCCCCCGCCTGAAGGCGGAACGCCGAACGGATCGGCGCATCATTATTCTAAAAATCCATAGACAACCCGATTGATCAACTCTAAAGGAGACATACGATGGTGGGAAGAATAAAAAACTGGTTGAGCGGCGCCAGGGGAAAAGCGGACAAATATCAGCAGACGGTCATATTCGCCGAGGCGAACCATCCCGAGATGGCCGATGATGTCGCCGAAGACCGGCGGGCCGAAGCCGTGGAGGAAACGGGGCCGTCCCGGCTCCTGGTGGTGGGCAACGAAAGCACTTTTTCGGAGGACATGGTTTCCTACGCCCTGGGAATGGCCCAGCGGATGTCCTACGAGATCGTGGCGCTCAACGCCGCGCCCCTGTCGTGCCGGACTTTCAAACTCTTCTCCGATTCCCGAAACCAGTTGTGCCAGGATTTCAAGCAAATGTCCGAAGAGAGCGCCGCAGCCTTTCGCGAGAAGGCCGTTGCCGCCGGGATCTCCTTTACCCACATCGTCAAGTTCGACGAAAAGGAAACCGCCGTGGAAGAAGTGATGCGGGCCGAAAAAGGCATCGACTTCGTCATCGAGGACACGGCCGAAACCCAGCCGGAGAACCGGGTCCAGGACGAGAACCGGCCCCGGAACGAAATTTGTGTCTATTCCATGAGTGTTTAGCATCCCAATATGTTGCGAATTGCAACGATTCCGTTGATATAGGCAACAGGCCCCTTTCGCCGTTGAATTTTCAGGAGGATGGCGGAAGGGGCAACACCGTGTGTTGCGGATTGTAACGATCCCGCCAACCCCTTCCTTCGGGTCCATTCCTGGTTTTTTCCCCTCATTTTAAAATTTTCTGGCTTGATCATCGTTTGGATCACTTCAGCGCCCTTCAGGGCGGTTGCGCTTGTAGGCCGGGGATTCATTCCCGGCCGGCGCCGCCGGGGAATAAATCCCCCGGCTACACGCCAAACCCGGCTGAAGCCGGCTGCAACCGTCTCTCTTTGGGTATTGGGCGTCGCGTGACCGGACGGGGGCCATTTTTTAAAATGGCATTCCGTTTGCATATCCCCATTGCCTGTTTGGGCTGGGATTGAAATCCCAGGCGGCAAAACCACGACGTTTGGACTAAAAAAAGGAGGATCGAAAATGGGTGGACATTTTTACCTGGGGCTTCTGCTGATCGCGGTGGCGTTCGGGCTCTGCTTTTTCTTCCGCAACGAGAACCGGAAGTAGCGGATGCGTGCAATCGACCTGACTGAAAAGGAGCTGTTTCCATGACGCCCGAGATGATCTTGACCATGATCGTGCTTCTGTTTGTGATTTGTCTTTTTGTGTTCGAATGGGTGAGGGTCGACGTGGTGGGCATCCTGATGACGGTGCTGCTGCCGCTCATCGGCCTGGTGACGCCCCGGGATGCGTTTACGGGGTTCAGCAGCAACGCCGTCATCTCGATCATCGCGGTGATCATCATCGGCGCGGGGCTGGACAAGACCGGCGTCATGAACCGGGTGGCCGGTCCCATCATCAAGCTGGCCGGGGCCAGTGAAAAGCGGGTGATTACGCTGATATCCGGGACCGTCGGCATCATCTCCGGGATGATGCAGAACATCGGCGCCGCGGCCCTGTTTCTGCCGGCCACCCAGCGGATCTCCAAGCGGATGGGGGTGCCCGTCTCGCGGATTCTCATGCCCATGGGGTTTTGCGCCATCATCGGCGGCACCATGACCCTGGTGGGGGCCAGTCCGACGATCCTCTTAAATGACCTGATGGTTTTGAACGGTCAGAAGCTGGAGCCGTTCGGTCTCTTCACCCAAACGCCCATCGGTTTATGCCTGCTGGCCAGTGCGATCCTCTATTTTTTGATCCTCGGCAAGTTGATTTTGCCGTCCGGGGAAGGCGAGAAGGACAAGGGGATCACCGCGTCCCTCATGGAAGAGTACGGGACCCTGGAGAACACGGCGGAGTTGCACGTCCCGGACGATTTCAACGGCCCCCGGACCCTGGGGGAGCTGGATATCCAGCGCAAATACCTCGTGACGGTGGTGGCCGTCCACAACGCGGCGGAAAACGACAAGCACTTCGTTCCCCGCAGCCGGCAGACCCTGGATGCCGGCGATAGTTTCGTGGTGGTCGGCAAGGGGAGAAACATCGAAGCCTTTGCCGGGGAACATGGATTTGACATCAAGGAAGGGCTCGATCTGTTCGCCGAGAGCCTCTCCCGCACCAACGCCGGCATGGCCGAAACCGTTGTTTCGCCGCGCTCCGAGTTGATCGGCAAGACCTTGAGCGAGATGGATTTCAAAGACCTTTACGGCGTCAACCCGGTGGCCCTGGTGCGCGGCCGCAAGGTCTTCTACGCGGGGTTGACCTACATCCCGCTTCAGATGGGCGACACCCTTTTGCTCCAGGGGCCCTGGGAGCGGTTCCATATTCTCAACCACCGGCCCAAGCCCCGGGCCCTCACCTTCGCCACCCCCCTGGAAGGGGAGATCCTCCGGGCCGGCAAGGCCAAGCTGGCGGTGCTGTGGCTGGCCGTGGCCCTGATCCAGATCGTGTTCCTGAAGATCCAGCTTTCGGTGGCGCTCATGTCCGGGGCCCTGGGGATGATTATCACGGGGGTGCTCTCAGTGGACGAGGCCTACCGGGCCGTGGACTGGATGACCGTGTTCCTCTTGGCCGGCCTGATCCCCCTGGGCATCGCCTTTGAAAAGACGGGCACGGCGGCCTTCATCGCCAAGGGGGTGCTGGGGGTCATCGGGAATCCGTCGCCCATCGTCCTGCTGGCCGTGGTGGGGATCATGACGTCCTTTTTCACCCTGGTGATCTCCAATGTGGGCGCGGCGGTACTCCTGGTGCCGTTGTGCATGAACATGGCCGTCATGGCCGGGGGCGACCCCCGGATGGCCGCCCTGGTGGTGGGGCTGTCGGCGTCCAACACATTCATCCTCCCCACCCACCAGGTCAACGCCCTGGTGATGCGGCCGGGCGGTTATCGGACCATCGACTATATGAGGGCCGGCGGTCTGATGACGTTGATTTTTCTGACCGTTGAGCTGACGGTTCTTTATTTCTTTTATGGGATTCAATAGGATAAGGAGTCAATATGGCCATTATCACCATTTCAAGGGGGTGTTACAGCCACGGCAAGGAGATCGCCGAGCGGGCGGCGGCGGCCCTGGGCTACGAGTGCGTGAGCCGGGAGATCCTCATCGAGGCGTCCCAGCACTTCGACGTGCCGGAGAAAAAGCTGCTGACCTCCATCCACGACGCCCCGTCGCTGCTGGAGCGGATCACCCGGGGCCGGGAGCGGTACCTGTCCTACATCCAGACGGCGCTGTTGGACCATGTGAAAAAGGACAACGTCGTCTACCACGGCCACGCGGGCCATCTGCTGCTCCGGGATTTTCCCCGTGTGCTGAAAGTTCGCGTCATCGCCGACATGGAGGACCGGGCGGCGATGCTTCAAAAAGAAAAGAAAATGAGCAAGGATCAGGCCATGGCCTACCTGCACAAGGACGACCGGCAGCGGGCGGAATGGACGCGATATCTTTACAAAAAAGAGGTGAGTGATCCGGATCTCTATGATATGGTCGTCAAAATCGGCGCGCTCACCATCGACGACGCCTGCGACATCATCGTCAAGGCCGCGTCGGAGAGAGTGTATCGGCTCACGCCGGAATTGAAGCAGAGACTCGTGGATCTGTCCATCGAAAGCAACCTGCACGTCCTGCTGAGCGATGTCTGCGAGGCCAAGATCCATTCCAGGGACGGTTGCGTCCGGATCCGGTGCCGGCCCCAGCGGATCCGGAAGTTCGATCCCATCCGGCCGAGCCTGGCCAGCCATATCGACGAAACGATCCGGGACGATCTCACGCATAAAATCATTCAGATCGCCCGGTCGATTCCCGACGTGAAAGAGGTCGCGTGTGACGTGGATTCGCCATATTATCGGTGATCAGAGCCTGACCATCCGCCGCAAGATCCTGCTGGCGTTTCTGGTTTTCGTGGCGGTGAGCGGGACGATCTGGTGCCTGAGCTACTATAACCTGTTCATCATGAAGCAGAAGGTCCTGCTCATCGAAAAAAAGGACAACCTCTTCAATACGATCCTGGAGGCCCGCCGGTACGAGAAGAACTTTCTGCTGACCCGTGAGCAGGACCATTTAGAACTCGCCCGGGAATATGCCCGGGAAGCCGAATCCAAAATGGTCCGTATCGTCGAAGGGTACGGCCGGTACACCGTGGCCAAGGACCTGCCCGGGCGGGTGGAGGAGATCCGGGAATACATCCGGCTGATCGACGACGTCCTGGAGGGCGCACGGGGGGCGGGATTTGAGAGGTTTCAGAACCGGATTCGACTCGTCGGAAAAGACATCACCGACGCCCTGGAGCGGATGGTCGCCCAGGAACGGCGGTATGTCACCCGCCTGTTCCAGGAGCTTCAGATCTACCTGTTCGTAGCCCTGACGGCCATTCTGATCCTGACCATGTCCATGGCGTTTTTTCTCTATCATTACGTCAACCTGCCCCTGAAATCCATCGAGAACGCCATCGCCAAGATCACGTCGGGCGATTACAGCCTGATCCCCAAATTGACCAGCGGCGATGAGTTCGAATCCTTTGTGGAAAGCCTTAACCGGATGATCAGCGAGTTGAACCGGCGGGGCGATCAACTGGTCCAGAGCGAGAAAATGGCTTCCCTCGGCACGCTCACCTCCGGCGTGGCCCACGAGCTGAACAACCCCCTCAACAATATCTCCACGTCGCTTCAGATCCTCATGGAGGAGATCGAAGGGGATGACGTCACCTTCAAAAGGGACCTGATCCGGGAATCGGAAGAGCAGGTGGACCGGTCCCGGGACATCGTCAAAGCGCTGCTGGAGTTTTCCCGGAAAAAATCTTTCGTCCTGAGCCGGGTCGTTTTCAAGCAGTTCATCGACGGGACCATGAAGCTGATGAAGGGGGAGATCCCCAGCCACGTCGCCGTCGACATCGACGTGCCGGAGGACATCGTCGCGCCCATGGATTTCCGGCGGATGCAGCAGGCCCTCATCAACCTGTTCATGAACGCCGTCCAGGCCATGCCGGACGGTGGGGAGATCCGCATCCGGGCTTGGGAAAGTCCGGAAGAAAACCGGTTTTATTTCACGGTGACCGACACGGGAGAAGGCATCCCCGAGGACCGTCTGTCCAAAATCTTCGACCCGTTTTACACCACCAAGGACGTGGGCCGCGGGTCGGGTTTGGGGCTTTCGGTCACTCACGGCATCATTGATCAGCATGGCGGGCGGATCAGCGTGGAAAGCGAACCGAATAAAGGAACCTGTTTCACCGTGGCCCTACCGCTGGGAGAGGAGCCGGATGACGACGACGACGGATAAAGACGTGGTGCTGATCGTCGAGGACGAGGACATCGCCCGGAAAAACCTGGCCCACATCCTGAAAAAGGAGGGGTACGATGTGGTCGCCGCCAAAAGCGGCGTCGAGGCATTGTCCCAGCTCCAATCCCGGGTCTTCGACCTGGTGATCACCGATCTCAAAATGGAGAAGGTGGACGGCATGGCGGTGCTTCACCGGTCCAAAGCCCTCCATCCCAACACCGAGGTGGTGATGATCACCGGCTACGCCACGGTGGACACGGCGGTGGACGCCATGAAGGCCGGCGCCTACTCCTATATTGCCAAACCCTACAAGATCGACGAGGTGAAGCGGATCGCCAAAGAGGCCCTGCTCAAGCGGCGGCTCTACCTGGAAAACCGCGACCTGAAGGCCACGTTGCAGCAGCTACGGAAAGAGTCCCCCATCATCGGCCGGAGCGCGGCCATGAAATCGGTCCTCGAGACGGTGACGCAGATCGCACCGTCGGACATCAACGTCATGATCATGGGCGAGAGCGGCACCGGCAAGGAGCTGGTGGCCCGGGCCATCCACGACCTGAGCGGCCGGGCCGACAGCCGGTTCGTGGCCTTCAACTGCGGTTCGTTCACCGAGGAACTGATGGCCAACGAGCTGTTTGGTCATGAAAAAGACGCCTACACGGGCGCGACCCGCCAGAAGCGGGGGCTCATCGAGACGGCGGACGGCGGCACGGTCTTCCTGGACGAGGTGGGGGACATGCCGCTCTCCATGCAGGTGAAGCTGCTGCGGGTCATCCAGGAAAAGGAGATCATGCGGGTGGGCGGCACGACGCCGTCGCCGGTGGATGTGCGCTTCATCGCCGCCACCCACCGGGACCTCTCCCGGGACATCGAAAAGGGCCATTTCCGGCAGGATCTCTTTTACCGCCTCAACGTCATCGTCATCCAGCTTCCGCCCCTGGCGGAACGGAACGGCGACGTGCTGCTGCTGGCCCACCATTTCCTGTCGCAGAAAAGCCGGGAGATGAACAAAGAGATCAGGGAGATCGACCGGGAGGCGGCCGACCTGCTCTCCGCCTATTCCTGGCCGGGCAACGTCCGGGAGCTGGAAAACATCGTCGAACGGGCCGTGGCCCTGGAAAACGGGGCGTCCCTCACGGCCGGCGACCTGCCGGAATACCTGAAAAACGCCTCCATCGAAACCTACCGTCACCGGTCTTCCGAGATCCCCACCCTGGTGGAGCAGGAAAAACGCTACATCCAGTGGGTGCTGGAAAAGACCGGCTGGAACAAGACCCAGGCCGCCAAAATCATGGACATCGATCGGGTGTCGCTGTGGCGGAA
>CAYSLC010000216.1:0-8750 GCA_964431545.1 uncultured Desulfobacteraceae bacterium
ACGATCCCCGCCACCATGCTGTCCCCGGCCCCCACCTTGCTCTGGATGGGGACGGTGGGGGCGTGGATCCGCTCGCAGCCATCCTCCCACACCGCCATGGCGCCCCCGGCCCCCAGGGAGGTCACCACCACCCGGCTCCCCCCGTCGGAGACGATCCCCCTGGCCAGGTCCTCCAGGTGGGTTTCGTCATCGAACCGGTTGCGGCCGGCCAGGGTCTTGAGTTCGTCGATGTTGGGCTTGACCAGGAAGACCCCCGCCTTCACCGCCTCGGCCAACGCCTCTCCGGAGGTGTCCACCACCAGCTTCGCCCCCGTATCCCGGCAGAGGGAGGCCAGGCGGGCCAAAAAATCCTTGGAGATGCCGGGGGGAAGGCTGCCGCTGACCACCACGAAATCGTCCGGTGTCCGTCCGCCGGAAAGGGCGTCCAGCACGCCTTGGCGGGCCGCTTCATCCACCTGGGGGCCGGGCATGCCGAACCGGTACTGCTGCCCGGTGGCCTCCTCGTAGATGATGAGATTCTCCCGGGTCTCGCTCTCCAGGGGGATGGCGCGGTGGGTCAGCCCCTCGGCGTCCAGGAGATCCTGGAGCCGCTGGCCGGACCGGCCGCCGGCCAGGTAGAGGGCGGTGGAGGCGCCCCCCAGCTTGGCCACGGCCCGGGAGACGTTGATGCCCCCGCCGCCGGGCTCGTACCGGGGCGGTCCGCACCGGAGCTTGCGCTCCGGGACCACATGCGCGATGGACGCACTCTTGTCGATGGTCGGGTTGAGGGTCAGGGTGACGATCGATTCGGCCGGAGATGTCATGGGGCCTCCTGGATGGAACGGTTGGGGATCAGGACTCCACCCATTCGATGCAGTCCACGGGGCAGGTGTTGATCGCCTCCTCGATGCACTCCTCGTCGCCGCCCTCGGGCTGGATCACCTTCGCCTTCTCCTCCTCTTCATCGAATTCGAAGACGTCCGGGCAGAGTTCCGCGCAGCTTTCGCATCCGATGCATTCCGGTGTGTCGATGAAGACTTCCTTGGCCATGTCCGTTTCTCCTCTCCAATTCCAATTCGGTTGATGATACGATCCGCTCTCTATTTTTGCCCCCGGACCTCCAGCTCATGGCGGATGAGGGCGGCGGCCCCGAGGATCGCCGCCTTGTCCCCCGGAAGCTTGGAGGGCAGGATCTTCACCTTCCCCCTGAAGACGGGGAACAGGTTCGCCTCCATCCGCTCCTTGACCGGGGCGAGAATCAGGTCCCCCGCGGCCATCACCCCGCCGAAGAGGATCACCGCCTCCGGGCTGAAGAGGGCCACGACGTCGGCGATGGCCTCCCCGAGCAGGTCGCCGGTCCGCCGGAAGGCTTCGGCCGAGACGGCGTCGCCGTCCCGGGCCGACTCGAAGATCCGTTCCGACGTCAGATCCGCGTAACTTATCCCCCGGAGCGGGCTCTCGTCGGTGAATTCCGCCAGAAGTTCGAAGGCGGTCCGCTTCAGGCCGTTGGCCGAGACGTAGGTCTCCAGACACCCCCGCTTGCCGCAGGCGCACCGGCGGCCGCCCCGGACCGCCGTGATGTGGCCCATCTCCCCGGAGAAGCCGTCGTGGCCGTAGACCAGTTCGCCGTCCACCACGAAGCCGCTGCCCAGACCGGTCCCCAGGGTCAACTGGATGAAGTGTCTCATCCCCTTGGCCGCACCGAACCACATCTCCCCCAGTGCCGATGCGTTGGCGTCGTTGGTCACCGCCACCGGGCGGTCCAGGTGTTCGCCGATGACGGCCGGCAGGTCCGCCGTCTCCCAGTGGAGGTTGGGCGGGTTTTCGATCCGGCCGGTGTAGTAGTTGGCGTTGGGGGCGCCGATCCCCACCCCCGTGATCTCCACGGCGGCATCCATTTCGGCGGTCCGGGCCTCGATCCGCTCGAAGATCCGTCCGATGAGCGCCGCCGGGGAGGTGTTCCGGGAGTCGGTGGGGATCGACTCCTGGAAGAGGACCTCCCCTTGCCCCCGGCTCAGTCCGAACTTCGTGTTGGTGCCGCCGATGTCGATGCCCAGCACGGCGTCGATTCGTTCCATCCTCCCCTCCCGTCTCTTTGCTCAAGGGTTTTCGTTTGGGCGTGCCGGTCAACCGTCAGCGCTCCTCCGCCCCCCGCCCGCGGAGCGGAACCGGCCGGCCGAACGCGGTGATCCCGGTCTCGGCGAACCCCGGCACCGAGGCGGTCACCTCGGGGATCCCGTCCCGCCACTGGGCGGTCACCGTGATGGTCGGGGCCTCCGCCGCCGGCGCCACGGAGACATGCACCTTCCCGAAGCGGGTGGGCGTCGGCCCGAAGGCGACGGGCCCCGTCCCGGTCAGCCATTCGGGAAAGATCCCGGAGCCGACCACAAGCCGGTCCGCCTCCTCCCGGACGAAGAGGTTCCGGACCATCATGACCCACTCGGCCGCGGCCCATCCGTGGTGGCCGTCCCCCATGCACCCGCCGCCGGTGTGGGGGTGGATCGCCTCGGGCCACTGGCCGGTGGGGGAGGCGAGATCGGCCACGGTGCGGACAAGGGGCCGGTACCGCTCGTCCCCGGCCCGGAGCAGGGTCTGGGCCACCGCCAGGGTCAGGTAGGCGTTGATGCCGGAGTGGATCATGTCCTGGAAGAATCCGCCCTCGTGGAAGCAGTATTCCATCAGAAACGCCGCGGTCCGCAGGATCTGTCGGTTCCCCGGTTCGGTGATCCCCAGGGGGTAGTCGGCCACCAGACAGCCGATGGCCCCGGCGTCCATCCGCCGGTAGGGGGCCGCCGGGATGCCGTTCTCCCGGATCTCCGCGGGGACTCCGGCGATGGACCGGAAGATGCTCCGCTCGAAGTCGAGGGCCTCCCGCAGCAGGGCCGCCCCCCTCTTGGCCGATCCGTATCGACGGACGAGCCGGGCCGCCGCATGGAGTCCGGCCGCCCCCCAGAAGTCGTCCCAGTAGTAGTAGTCGTTGGGACCGAAGTGCTCGGCGCTGAAGCCCGGCGGGTAGAGGCCCGCGTGTCGGACCTCCTCCCCGGCGGAGATCCGCTTCCGGCGGATCCAGGCCGCCCCCTTCCGGATCGCCTTGAGCCACGCCTTCGGCGTCGGGTCGCCGGTGAGGTCGTGGTACCGGCCCATGATCCAGAGGACCTGGCCGTTGGAGTCCCACTCCCCGGCCTGGGACCGGAAGTAGCCGGTGGCCTTCTGTTTTTCCGGGAAGGTATCGATGATCCGCCTGGCCCGGTCGGTGAAGCCGGCGGCCATCAGGGCGTTGAGCATGAGGCAGGCGTCCCGGAACCAGAACCTCCGGTAGGTAAAAGGGCCCGGAACGAAATCGCCGGCGGAGAGCAGGAGGAGGGACCGCACCGCGGAATCGTAGAGAAAGCCGATCTTCGAATCCGGTACCTCCAGGGCGGCCGCCGGAGCGAGACACGATTCCCACGATTCAAAGATCTCGTGGACCGGCCCGGCGCCCCCCTTGCCGTGGGGCGCCTCCGTCAGGGGGACCGTGGCCCGGGCGGTGAAGGTTCCGCCGGACGCCACGGGAAAGAGGGCCGAGGCGGTGGCCATGCCCACGTCGCAGGCGACGCCGCCCCCCTGGACCGGCTCCGGGATCCGGAGGCGGTGGATCACGTCCCCCCTCCGGTAGTCGGAGAACCGGACCGCCTCGGGGGCGGGCTCCAGAAAGACGGCGGTGCCGTCCACCGATAGGCGGGGCGGATCGGTGCCATAGGTGATCGACTCCACGAACTGAACCCCTTCGGGGTTGTAGGGCCGGACGGCGAGCACCAGCCAGCCGTCCGCCGTCGGGGCCGCCTCGTAGTCGCAGGAGAGGACCGCTCGTCCGTCAACGAGATCCACCGTCGCCCGCATGGCCAGGGACCCGTGTTCCGACTCACAGCGGGTGGCCACCGCGGGGGGTCCGGAGAGATCCCACGACTGGTCCGCGCGCTCGAGCTTGGAGGGGACGAGCCCTTTCCCCTGCCGGGGGATCAGCCATCCGTCGAGGGACCAGCCGTCGAACAGCGGCGTGACCAGCCCCCGGGGGTCCACCACCGGGTACCGGTCGAGGGACGGGTGCCCCACGGCGGTCCAGTTCCGGTGGGTCAGGTTGACGTGGCTGAAGGAGAAGGAGCGGGGGAGAAAGGAGACATCCGCCGGGTTGAACTGCCGCTCCACCCAGAAGGGCCAGACCCAGTCGAGATTGTACTGGATCGCCTTGGTGTTGATGAGGCCCCGGGCGTGGAAGGCGATCCCGGCCCGGAGAAGCTCGATGGGCTCCTGGACCTCCGACGGCTGGGAGAACCGGCGGAGCCGGGCCAGGAAGGTGAGTGGATCGATGATGCCGTAGGCACGGGCGGTGCGTTGAACGAGAAATTTCCAGGGGAGCCATCGTGTGAACATAGTGCCTTTCCGAGGTTACGCGTATGCCGCCCGCCCCGCGTCGGCGGGGGGCCGTCTCCGGGGCCGCGGTCGGTGGTCGTCCGCGGTCCGGTGCTCGGGGACGCGGTCATAGCGGGTGTTGTCGGGAAACCGGTAGTGGGCCAGGCCCTCGATGATGGCCCCCGCATACGGCTTCCGGGCGAAAAAGATCCGGTTCCGGCCCTTGAGCCGGTCGAGTTCCGGGGCGTGGCCCGCCACCACCACCCCGAGGGTCTCCCCCCGGAGCATCCCCTCGTCGGCGGCGGAGTTGCCGCAGGCGAGGATGTGATCGAGGGGGATCTCCCATTTGTAGCTCAGGTATCGCAGGGCCTTGCCCTTGTCGGCCCGGTAGGGGAGGATGTCGAGGTACCGGCCGTGGGCGCGGACGGGGGTGCAGCGGATGCCGGCCGCCTGGAGCCGCTCGTGGACCTTCCGGAACCGGTCCTTTCCGGCCGACATGCGGAAGCTCACCTTGAAGGGCCCCTGGGCCGATTCCGGCTGGTACTTCAGGAACCGGAGCGTGGAGAGGGCCTCCCGCACGCGCTCCCGGTCCCACTTCTCGGAGATGTGGCGGCGCCACCCCGGATCGGCGTGCCACCGGGGTCCGTAGAAGATCTCGGAGCCGGCCCGGGCGATCACCACGTCCGGCATGGGGAGGCCGTGGCTCTCGAACCGTCCCACCACGTCCTCCAGGCCGCGGCCCGTGGCCGCGCCGAACCCCATCTTCCGCCGGCCCCGCCGGAGGAGCCGGGCCAGTTCCTCCAGATGGGGGTTCTCGGGACCGATGAGGGTGTTGTCCACGTCGGTGATCAGCAGGTGATCGAGCCCCACCAGCCGCTGGCCGATGGACTCCTCGGCGGCCGCGGAAAGCGACGTGGCCGCGGCCCGGACCGGCCCCAGCTCCCCGACCCGCGAAAGGTACCGCCGGGCGTGGGCCTCCCAGGTGTAGACGGATCGGACATTGGTCACGGCGTTTCTGGACAGTTGCCGCCACCGATCGGTATCGGTGATGATCCCTTTGATCGCCCCCGCCACGGCACCGGGATCTTCCATGTCCACGAGGATACCGTTTTCGCAGGCTTCGATGATCTCCGCCGCCTCTCCCCGGTCGGCCGCCACCACTGGAAGACCACAGGCGGCCGCTTCCAGGAGGGGACGACCGGCATCCCCCGTGGGAACCGGATCGACGAACACCCCCTGGTGTTCGGCGGCGATCCGGCACAGGGCCGGGACTTCGTATTGGAAGCAGTGCTTCTTGGGGATGGCCATCTTGCCGTAGAGGTCGTATTTGTCCATGAGCAGGAGCATTTCGGTGAGGGCCTCCCGCTCGTCCGCTTCCATCTCCGAGATGTTCTTCCGGATGCCGGCGAAGATCGCCAGGTTGGCCATGGCCCGGAGGGGCAGGTCCTCCCCGAAGGCCCGGATCAGTCCGGCGATGTTGTCCCGCTTGTGGGGGCGGCAGCGGGCCAGGATCAGGGGCTTTGCCGGGTGGGTCAGAAAGCGGTTGAGTTCCCCCTGGACGGACGCATGGGCCGTCCGTTCCATCTCGTCGGTCTCCAGATGGGGCATCCGGACGTGGTAGTAGGGGTAGAACCGGTCCACGTCGATGCCCGGGGGGTTGACCTGGAACCGGTCGGCCCCGGGTCCAGCGGATCTTCCGTATTCCGTTTCCAAGTCCCGGGCGGAGCCGGCCAGGACCAGGTTCGCGTGGCGGAGCAGGGTATCCTCCACCTCGATGCGATGGTTCAGGCGGAACCGTCTCTCGATCTCCGCGTCGGCCATGCCCTGGTCGCGGAGGCGACGGCGCATGTCCGGCCCCATCCGGTGGCCGGTGAAGAGGAAGGGGGCGCCGAAGAACCGGGAGAGCTGCCAGGCCACGTAGCCGCCGTCGGCGTGGTGGCCGTGGAACAGGTTCGGGACCGCCCCGTCCCGTTTGATGAAACGGATCGTCTTGTCCACGTATTCGTCCAGGTGGGGCCAGAGCAGCTCCTTGCGGATGTACCGAAGGCCGCCGCACTGGATCCGGACGATGCGCAGGTTCCCGTCCATGGGCTCGATCCCGGCGGCGTAGTCTTCGGAGACCACCTTGTCCTCGATGCGCCGGGTGAAGAGATCCACCCGGGCCACCTCCGGGCGGCGGGCCAGGCCGCGCGCCTGTTCCATGGCGTGGATGATCCGGCGGCCGGTGTCCGGGTCCCTCCCCAGCTCCAGCTCCCGGGAGCGGACGAGGCCGTGGATGGTGAAAACGGCGATGTGAAGCCGATTCGGTGTCATCCTCCTCACCTCCTTTACGTTTTGGGGGTTGGGATGGTCATGCGTTTCCACTTTCGCCGAAAGGACCCGAGGGATGGGAAGCGCGGGATTCGGAGGTGGAACGGGCGCCGGGGCGTCACTGTCGACGAGGGGCGACGGACGTGGAACCACATCGATTGTGTGGTATTTATACCATAGAGGAGGAAAAAAGTATACCGGAACAATCCCCTTTGACCGGCGGGGAGAGACGCTATGGGCCGGGATCGGCGCTCTCCTCCCCGGCGGAAACGGCGTTTTCGTGGAGGTCACGGACGATCTTCACGAGATCCGCCTCCCGGGCCGCGTTCTTGGAGAGGAAGCGGTCGGCGCCCGCTCCATACGCGGCCTCCTCGTACTCCGGAAAATCATAGTTGGTGTTGACCACGATGTTGATGGCGGGATATTTCTCCTTGATCTTTTCCGTCAGCTTCAACCCGTTCTCGCCGGGGATCTTGATGTCCATGAAGACCAACTCCGGCCGGTCCGCCTCGATCCTCTCCATGGCCTCCGTCGAATTGACCGCCCCCGCCACCGGAATTCCCGGGAAGTTCGACCGAATCAGATCTTCCAGGGCATCCAACAGGTCCAGATTGTCCTCCACGATCAAGATGCTCACCGTTTTCGTTCCTGTCTGTCCAAGGTTTGACAAGTGGCGCCGCCGCGCACTATGATACCCTTCATCATCTTTGCCACCGCCCCATCGGAGGGCGCGAAGCCATGTTCGGAACCGGTCTCCCCCCTTTCGCCCCCTCCCATTCCAAGAGAAACTTTACTATAGGGGGCCGTCATGGTATATGGGATGTACCATGTATTTGAGAGCCGTTGACACAGTAGAGAAACCGTTTTTCCGGTCCGAGAGGAAACTGCCATGAAAGGAAAGAAGCGCATTGTCATTGCGGAGGACCATACCATTCTCCGGGAAGGGCTGCGGTCCCTGCTCTCCGCCGAAGAGGAGTTCGAGGTGGTGGGGGAGGCCGAGGACGGGCTGGAGGCGGTACGGGCGGTCAACTCACATACGCCGGATCTCATCCTTCTGGATCTGGCCATGCCCAAGATGAACGGCATCGCCGCCATCAAGGAGATCAAGAAACAATCCCCAGACACCAAGATCATGGCCCTGACCATCCATAAATCCGAGGAGTACATCCTGGAGGCCTTCCAGTCCGGCGCGGACGGCTATTGCCTCAAGGATTCCACCCATGACGAGCTGCTCATGGCCATCAAGAGCGTCCTCATGGGAAAGACCTATCTGAGCCCGGAGATCTCCGAGCGGGTTCTCAGTGGATACCTGGAGGGCAAAAAGAGCATCAAGGCCGCCTCCTCCTGGGACTCCCTGACCCAGCGGGAGAAGGAGATCCTCAAGCTGATCGGCGAGGGGTACAAGAACAAGGAGATCTCCGACTACCTGTGCATCAGCGTCAAGACGGTGGAAAAACACCGGGCCAACCTCATGAAGAAGCTCGACCTTCACAACGTCTCCGCCCTGACCGCCTACTCCATCGAAAAGGGGCTGGTGACCAAATAAAGAAAGCGGAGACCCGCCCGCCGGCCGGTCTCCGCTCCCGCCTTCTTCCCCTTGCACCGGATCGCCCGCGTTTGGTCGGAGGCGCCGTGGGGATGTTGCGCTGTGTGTTGATCCCTATCGGTCATAGGCCGACCGGAACCATCCGGTCTGCTTGTCCACGTGCAGCTTGTCCACCAGCGAGCCCTCCTTGGTCAGGATCGACGCCTCGTAATACCCTTCCTCTTCCGTCAGTTCCCCCAGCTTCAGGTTCGGGTTCCCGCGGTTTCGAAGGTAGTTCTCCACCAGAAGACGGGCCTGATCCCGGTTCAGGGGATCGGTGTTCTCGCCGTACCGGTCGTCCCAGCCGTAGCCCTGGCGTCCCTGCCCATAGCCGGGACCCATCATTCCGGGGCCCATGCCCCGGCCTCTCATCCCCCGGCCCATCATGCCGCGGCCCCGGCCCTCGGGGCCCATCATGCCCGGCCCCATCATGCCCCGTCCCCGGCCGTAGCCGCCGTATCCCCGGCCCTGGCCGCACCAGGGGCAG
>CAYSLC010000217.1:0-8620 GCA_964431545.1 uncultured Desulfobacteraceae bacterium
GCGACGAGCCCCCCGAACGCCATCAACAGAAGGGTTCCCCCCAACGATTTGAACACGGTCCCCATGGTTCGATTCCTTTCCTGGTTTCAGGGTTTTCTATTTCCATAAACCTTATGACAAGTTCGGAGTTCCGCCTTCAGGCGGTAAGTTGGGAGTTCCGCCTTCAGGCGGTAAGTTGGGAGTTCCGCCTTCAGGCGGCCCGGCTCGAACGGAATGCCCAAACCGCCTGAAGGCGGAACTCCGAACGGGAAATGCGATATTTCCGCGCCCCTTTCGCGCTGAAAGGGGTGAGATTCGAGCCCCCCTCCGGAGAAGCGAACCCCCTCCAAGGGAAGGCTTTTGCTTGGATCTCGATGCGTTTGCCGGCATGTGAACCTTCTTTGAATCGAGATATTTCCCGCCATTACCGGGAAGTTATGGATTAGGTTTCAGATAGCCAAATCAATGCGCGGATGTCAACCGTAAAAACGCGAATCGATGTTCCCTTTCCGATGACGGAGCCGCGGATGTCACGCCCTTTCAGGGCTCAGTCAACATGGGGATCATGTACCCCAGGGCATCGGCCCTGGGCTGGTATGTCCGGCCCTTTCAGGGCACCAAACGCCGTCGGCGTTGCCGGCTGCAATTCCTGGTAATCGATACAACGAATCTCGTCCAAATGGCGCATGATAGCACGCCAATTCACCCCCCATCCCCGCGCCGCCCGCGCCGACCCCTTCTCCGCGGAAGAGCTGAAAGCCCCGCAAAACGGCATCCGCCATTTGTGAAATCCCGATTTCTCTGCTATGCTTTACCGTTATCGGTCTTTTTGTACCGGCTTGTGTCGATACGCTGAATCAGAATGGATACACATGCGAAAGCCCATCAAATATACCCTCATCGGAATCGCCGCCCTGATCGGCCTGATCCTCGTCGCCCTGGTCGGGCTCCGGATCTACCTCGGCACCGAATCAGCCCAGCGGATGATCCAGGCAAAGGTGGATGACGCGATCCCCGGCGCGATCACCTGGAATTCCCTCTCCTTTTCCCTCTCCCGGGGGCGGATCGAGATGACCGACGCCCTGCTCGAAGGGCCGGACGGCGAAAAGATCGCCGGGTTCGACCGGATCTTCATCGACGTGGCCTGGACCGACCTCTTCGGCGGGACCCTCACCGTAAACCGATTCACCCTGGAAAAGCCCTGGGCCGACATCCGCCGGGATGCCGACGGCACCCTCAACATCGCCGAGGCCTTCCCCGAGCCGGGCCCTTCCCAGCCCGAGCCGGAGAAGAAGAAAGAGGGCGGCCCGCCCGTCAACATCGTGGTGACATCGGCGGCGATCAAAGGCGGCTCCGTCCGGTTCCAGGCCGAGGACCCCGAACTCTCCGCCTCGGTGAAGGGGATCGACCTCGACCTCAACCTGGATCTCCAGGGCCGGACCGGCCGATTCACCTTCACCGTGGCCGAGGGCCACATCCAAAGCCCCGAACTGACGGCCGACCTGGACAAGCTCCGGGCCGAAGCCTCCCTCGCCGACGGCCGGCTCGATCCGGTCGTCCTCCGGATGGACACCCTCCCCCTCTCCGTCGACGTCACCGGCGCGGTGGACGACATCTTCCAGGCGCCGGCCCTCGACATCGTCCTGCTGGCAGAGGCCTCCCTGCCCGAAATCCGGAAACTCCTCGGCATCGAGCCGTCCCTCACCGGCGATGTCACGGCCCGTGCCTCGGTCTCGGGCCCCCTGGCCGACCCGGACGGGGAGATCCACCTGACCTACGGCGGCGGACAGATCTTCGACCGCCCGGTGGCCGGAATCGACCTGGACGCCGTGGTGGCGGATCGGGTGGTCGATCTGTCGGGGCTCACGGTCCGGGCCGCCGGCGGCTCCCTGGCCGTGAAGGGACAGGTGAACCTCCAAGAGGCCTTCGGGGACGGGTTCCTGTCGCCGCCCACCGACCTTTCGGCCCTGGCCTATGACCTGAAGGTCTCCGGGGAGCCCCTCGACCTGGCCCAACTCGCCGGCGAGGGGGGCGGCCTCCGGGGGACCCTCCGGCCGGACCTGTCCATCGCCGGCAAAGGGATCGATCCCCAAACCCTCACCTCCCGGATCTCGGCGGATCTGGCGGCGGACGGCCTCTCGGTGGGGGGCTTGGGAGATCCCGTGGACGTCCGCCTCGACGCCCAGGCGAAGATGGCCGACGGAACGGCCGTGGTCGAGACCCTGAAGGCGGCCGCCGGAAAGATCGACCTCACCGCCAGGGGGCGGTACGACCTGTCGAGCCGGGACCTCTCCGCCGAGGCGTCCCTCGACGCACCGGACCTGTCGTCCACCCTCGCCTCCCTGGGCGTCACCGGGATCCAGGGGGAGGCCCGGCTCGACGCCCGGGTCTCCGGACCCATGGACCGGCCCGCCTTCGACGCGACCCTCACCGGTAACGGACTGGGATTCCAGGAGATCGCCATCGGCGACCTCCGGATCGACGCGGCCATGGACGAGGCCGGGAAGCTGACCCTGTCGACCCTGTCGGTGGAGAACCGGGGCTCCGCCATCACCGGGTCGGGGAGCATGGATCTCTTCACCCCCGAAGGGTCGGAACAACAGGATCTCCCCCTCGACCTGACCCTCCGGCTCCGGGAGGTGGCGCCGGCCGACTTCCTGCGAAACGAGGGCGCCCCCCGGGGGACCTTCACCGGCCGGCTCGCCCTCTCCGGCACCCTCAAGGCCCCCGAGGCGACCCTCGCCCTGACCGGAACGGGCCTGGCCGTGCCGGCGGCACGCATCGGCGACCTCGATCTCTCGGCCCGGTTCGCCGACGGCGTGGTCCACATCGAGCCCCTCACGATCACCAACGGGGAATCGGCCCTGACCGCCAGGGGATCGGCCAAGGTCCTCGACCCCGAAAGCCTCGAACCCCTGGACGCCCCGACCTTCGATTTGGCCGTCACCTCCGACGGGATCCGGCTGGCCGATTTCGTGGCGGACGGTTCCGGGACCCTGACCCTCGACGCGGCCCTCCGGGGGAGCACCGCCAAACCCACGGCCCAGGTCTCCCTCACCGGCACGGACCTCGCCTATCCGCCGGCGGCCATCGGCTCGGCGGCAATGGAGGCCGACCTGGCCGAATCCGGCCTGCTCACCCTCTCCCGCCTCCGGGTGGAGAACCAGGGCTCCGTGGTGGCCGGAGACGGGACGATCCGTCTCTACGAGGGGAAGCCCGGCTTCGATCCGGCCCTGCCCCTTTCCATCGACTTGAACCTCGCCGACGTGGAGGCCGGGGATTTCGTGGCCAACGACATCGCAAAGGGGAAACTGGACGGCTCCGTGGCCCTCTCGGGCTCCATCGCGGCCCCCCAGGTGTCCGTGGACCTTACCGGCGAAGGACTGGCGGTCGAGGAGACCCGTCTGGGGAATCTGGTTCTCCGGGCCGGCTTCGCCGACGGGAGGGTGGCCGTCGAGACGGCGACCGTGCGAAACGGCGATTCGTCCCTGACCGTGGACGGCACCGCGCGGGTCCTCGACCCGGCGACCGGGGAGGTTCTCGCGGATCCGGCCTTCGATCTGGCCGTGTCCGCCGATCCCGTCCATCTGGAAGATTTTCTTCCGGAAATGGAAGGGGCCGTCACCCTCAAGGCGGATCTCTCCGGCAGCGTTGAATCCCCCAAGGGATCGGTCTCCCTGACGGCCCGGGAACTCGACCTGGGACCCCAGAAGATCCGGAACATCACCCTGGACGCCCGGCTGGACGGCCGGATGATCCGGGTCGACCCGCTGGTGGTCTCCATCGACGACGACAACACCATCCGGGGCACCGGCCAATACGGGCTGGACGGATCATACCAGGTCGACCTGGCCGCCGAGAACCTGGCGCTCACCGCCATCGGCCCGGTCCGCGAGGCCGACGTGGTGGAGGGGACCGCCTCCCTGGACCTCTCCGGCCGGGGGACGATCTCCGATCCCGCCCTGTCGGGAACCATCGACGTGCGAAACCTGAACGTCCGGGGAAAGCCCCTGGAGGACCTTTCCCTCCAGGTCAGGCTTCGCGACCGCATCGCCGAGGTGGCGGCCGATCTCAACTTCCACGTGGAAGGGACGTACAATCTCGACACCCGGAACTTCTCCGCCTCCGCCGATTTCAACCGGACCCCCCTCGGCCCCTACCTCCGTCTGGCGAATCAGGAACGGCTGGGCGGCTCCCTGACGGGCCGGATCGAGGCGTCGGGCAAAGCGGATTCCCTTTCCGCCGTCGAGGCCGAGGCCGATTTCTCCGGCGTCCGGATCCGGATGGACGATCGGGACCTGGTGACGACGCGGGACCTCCGGGCCTCCCTGGCCGACGGCCGGCTCACCCTGCCCGGCACCGACCTGACGCTTCTCGATGACGGCCGTCTCCGGGTGGCGGGGGGGCTCGGCATCGACGGCGGCCCCCTCTCCCTCGACCTGGACGGGAAGATCCCGCTGGCCGTGGCCCGCCCCTTCCTCGACGCCGTGCCCGACCTCTCCGGGACCCTCACCCTCGACGCGACCGTGGCCGGGGCCCTGTCCCAACCGGCGATCCGGGGGGACCTGGCCCTGGAAAACGGCGCCATGTCGGTTCCCGGGCTGGCCCAACGGCTCCATGGGATCAACGGCAAGGTGAAGATCACCCCCGACGCCCTGAAGATCGCCGATCTCACCGGCCGGATGGACGACGGACGCTTCACCCTCTCCGGGCGGGCGGACCTGGACCCCGATTTCTCCCCCACCGCCATCGATTTGACCCTCGCCGGGGACCGGCTCCCCGTCGAAGTGCCCGGAACCCTCGATCTCTCTGTAAACGCGGACCTGGCCATGAAGGGGGATCTCACGTCCGCCGCCCTCACCGGGGAGGTGGTCCTCCTGGAGGGGACCTACTACAAGGACGTGGATCTCAACCCCATCGGCGGGCTCCTCAAGGGGGTGACCCAGCGGAGCCGGGAGACGGCCCCCTCCCCGGTGCCGGAGACGTTCGAGGAGAAGCCGAAGCCGTCGCTTCTCACCGCAACGGAGCTGGACGTCGAGATCAAGCCCCGGAACCCCTTCATCGTGGACAACAACCTCGCCTATCTCGAAGTCCAGCCCGACCTGACCCTCGACGGCACCCTGGCCCGCATCGTGGTCAACGGCCGGGCCGATATCCGGTCGGGCACCGTCACCTACCAGGGGAAGAACTTCGAGGTGACCCGGGGGATCATCGATTTCGTCAACCCCTACGAGATCGAGCCCACCCTCGACATCGCGGCCCAGGTGGCGGTGCGGGAGTGGACCATCCGCCTGGCCGTCACCGGGACCCCGGAGAACCTGAACATCAAGATGAGTTCCCGGCCGCCCCTGGAGGACAACGACATCCTCTCCCTGCTTCTGTTCGGCAGCACCTCCGAGGAGCTGATCCAGGGGGAAGGGGGCACCTCCCAGGCCCCGGCCCGGATGGTGGCGGACATCGTCCAGCGGACGGTGGGGGAGGACATCAAGGCGGCCACCGGCCTGGACATCCTGGAGGTGAACGTCAACGGCTCCGGCGACGGGGACGACGCGGAGGCCGGGGTGGAGGTCACCGTGGGCAAGGAACTCTCCCGGCGCATGGCGGTCAAGTATTCGGTGGAGTCCAAGGACGGCGAGATGGTCCGAAAGACCACGGCGGAGTACAAGCTGCTGGAGAACCTCCTCATGAGCGGATTCCAGGACAGCAAGGGGACCTTCGGCGGCGAACTGCAGTACCGGCTCGAATTCCGGTAACCGGCAGGGAGATCGGGTAGGAACATCGGGACAACGGCGGACAACGACCGAACGACGACACAAGGAGGAGGCGGCGTGGGCGGTGGACGGTTGCGGGGCATCTGGACGGCGATGGTGGTGTTGGGGATCCTCCTGGGATCGGGGGCGCGGGGTTCATGCCGGGAAGAGGGGCCGAAGGCGGAGCGGGAGCCCCCGGCGGTCTCGGAGGTGGAGATCCGGGTCCGGAACGTCCCCGGGGAAAAGGAGCGGGAGACCTATGTCCGGATGGTCCGGGATCTCATCCGGATCAAGGCCGGGGACCGGTTCTCCCCGGAGAAGATCGACCGGTCCATCGAGGCCCTCAAGCTGAGCAGCCGGTTCAAGAAGATCCACGCCGACGCCGAGGCCGACGGGGATCGCTTCGCCTTGATCTTCGAGGTGACCCCCGCCCGGTTCATCAAAAACATCCTCATCGACGGCAACTTCCCCCTGCTCGACCGGGAGGTCTTGAACGTGATGACCCTCCAAACCGGTGATCCGTATCTGGAGGAGCGGCTGGAGGCCCAGGAGGAGCGGATCGAAAAGCTCTTCAAGGGGGAGGGGTTCGTCTCGCCCGAGGTCCGGGTCACGGGGGAACAAGACCCCGGGGACGGCAACTATCTCCTCCGCGTGGAGATCGACAAGGGGGACTATCTTGCGATCGAAAGAATCGACATCGAGGGGAACGAGGCCTTCTGGGACCCGCGCCTCAAGATCCGGATGAAGACCTGGCCGGGCACCCTGCTGCCGGGCAGCGCCGGCCGGCTGGTGAAAAAGAACATCGAGACGGATATGGAGAACCTCCTTTCATTCCATCGGGAGCAGGGGTACGCCGAGGCCGGGATCGACCATCGCCTGGAGACGGATCCGGAAACCCACGAGGCGGTCCTCCATGTGACCATCGATCCGGGACCCCGGTACGAGGTCGAGTTCGAGGGGAACGAGGAATTCTGGAGCTTCACCCTGAAGGGGGACGTGGTCCTCTTCGACCAGGGGAACCTGGACGGCCGGGGGATCCGCAAGAGCGTCCGGAACATCCGGGACCGGTACCGGTCCGCCGGGTACCTGTCGGCCGAGGTGGAGACCGAGATCGAGGAGGTCGAGGGGGAGCACGGCCCGGTGCGCCGGGTCCGGTTCGTCATCGACGAGGGGGTCCGGTCCATCGTCCGCGACCTCTCCATCTCCGGCAACGAGGCGTTCGACGACGAGAAGATCAAAAATCAGATGGTCACCCGTCCGCCGGGGCTCCTCGCCGACGGGGCCTTCAACCCCGAGGAGCTGAAGAAGGACAAGGCGGCCATCCAGGCCCTCTACTACAAAAACGGTTTCCTGAACACCGAAGTGTCGGACGAACTCCACTGGGAGAACGGGAAGGCCGACGTTTCCGTGGCCGTCGACATCGACGAGGGGGTCCGGACCCGGGTCTCCGAGGTCGCCTTCGAGGGGCTGACGGTGGTCTCCGAAGCATCGGCGCGGAAGGTCCTGGAGATGACCGCCGGAGATCCGTTCCGGCGGTTCATGGTCCAGAGCGGCGAGAACGCCCTGGCGGCGCTCATCTCCGAAAAGGGGTTCCCCCATGTCCGGGTCCAGGGGGAAGTGGAGCTGGGCGGGGAGAACCGGGAGGCCCGGGTCCTCTACACCGTGGACGAGGGCCCCTACGTGGAGATGGGGTCGGTTTACCTGACGGGCAACTTCCGGACCCGGGACCGGGTGATCCTCCGGGAGATGGAGATCCGCCCCGGCGAGGCCTTTTCAGCGGAGAAGATGCTTGCGACCCAGCGGAACATCCGGGATCTGGACATCTTCGACGCCGTCCGGTTCAAGGCCATCGGCCTCAAGGACCGGGCCGAAACGGTCGATCTCTTTGTGGAGATGGAGGAGAAGAAGCCGTACGTGGTCCGGTTCGGCATCGGCTACGACACGGAACGGAACCTCTATGCCAAAACCCGGCTGGAGAACCGGAATCTGATGGGGCTCAACCTCAACACGTGGCTGTCGGCGGAGGCGAGCCAGATCGGCTACCGGGCCGACTACGGCCTCACCGAACCGCGGCTTTTGAGTTCCCATATCTCCGCCACCGTGGGGATCTTCGCCGAGGAGCGGGACGAGTTCAATCAGGAGTTCGGGACCCGCACCTTCGGCGGCTCGGTGGCCTTCGCCCGGGATCTGACGGAGGATCTCTCCGCCAGCCTGGGATTCCGGTATGAACAGCGGGACCAGTTCCGGCACGACGACGCCGAGGCGACGGCGGAGGCCGATCCCCGACTGCCCGAGGACGAATTCCGGCCCCGGAGCATCGTAGTGGCCACCCCGGCCCTGAGCTACGACACCCGGGACTCCTTCGTGGATCCCCAAAAGGGGACCCTGACCACCCTCTCGGCCGACGTCAACACCGGCATCGACAACGACCTGGACGACTTCGTCAAGTACCGGCTCGATACGCGGTGGTACTACACGCCCTTTGACCGGCTCACCCTGGCCCTCCGGGGACAGATCGGACACATCAGCCCCTACGGCGCCACCGAGAAGGTGCCGGACGACCAGCTCTTCTTCCTGGGGGGGACGTCAGACGTGCGGGGATTCAAGGAGAACATGCTCCGCACCGACGATGAGGACGACCCGGTGGGGGGGAAGGAATCGGTCCTGGGGAGTCTGGAGGCCCGCATCGAGATCGTGGGCAAGCTGGAGCTGACGCTCTTCTACGATACGGGGACCGTCACCGACACCTTCCACGAAACCTCGGCCGACGACTACCGCCACTCCGCCGGCGCCGGCCTCCGGTACGTCACCCCCATCGGCCCCGTGGGGTTCCTCTACGGCCACAAGCTCGACCGGAAGGACGGGGAGAGTCCGGGGCGTTTTCATTTTTC
>CAYSLC010000218.1:0-8611 GCA_964431545.1 uncultured Desulfobacteraceae bacterium
GCCGTTCCGCCGCCGGCGCCACCAAGCCTTCCACGAATTTGCCCCATTTTCCGGTAAGCGAATCGACGTTTTTGGTGGTTTCCTGCATTTTTCTGTCGGTTTCCCGCATCTGCCGGGCGGTTTCCTTCAATTCCTTGTCGGTCTCGGCGAACAGTTTCCAAATTTCCTGAAAATTTCTTTCGACTTCCTGGGGTTCCATATTGGTTTCCTCTTTCGACGCTATTCCTATGGACGGTCTCCGCTGTTGCTTTCAAGAGTATAGCGAAACCGTTCCAAGGTCAATAAGTTGCTCGCGACATAAGTCGCTCTCGTCCAAAAGAAACTCCCGGCGGGATGCTTCCAGGCATCCGGGGCCGGGCTCCCAGGACCGGCCTCCGGAGCGGCCCCCGGCGCTTGACCTGCCTTCGTCGTCCGATTGATCCGATTTATCCTGGAAATGATTCCGGGAAAAGCTTAAGAAGGGGATGTGGTTGGAACAAAGTTGCCGACAAAAAAAAGGACTGAACATGAAAATTCTGCTGATCTATCCCCCCTGCCTGGAGAACCGGATCCACACCGAGGACGTGGCCGCGCCGCCCATGGGGTTGTACTACATCGGAGCCCTGCTCCGGGAGAACGGGTATGACGCCGAGATCGTCAATCTCCAGCCGTTGGCGGGGCACCCCGAGGAGATCGAGGCCCTGCTCCGCGGGAAGGCGCCGGACGTGGTCGGCTTTTCGGTGCTCAACGCCAACCGATGGGGGGCGTTGGAGGCGGCCAAGCTCGCCAAGAAGCTCAATCCCTCGGTGACGGTGGTCTTCGGCGGGGTGGCCGCCACCTATCTGGGTGCACACTTCCTGACCCACTTCCCGGAGGTCGACTACATCGTCATCGGGGAAGGGGAGAAGCCTTTCCTGGAGCTGGTCGGCCACCTGGATGGAACCGGGGCGCTCTCCGCCGACGCGATCCCCTCCATCGCCTTCCGGGAGGAGAGCCGGATCCGCAGGACGGAGGCGGCCCCGCCGCTCCGGAACCTCGACGATCTCCCCAACCCGGCCCGCCACTTCACCTACCAGCACCTCGCCCTCACCCGGGGCTGCCCATCGGCCTGCTCCTTCTGCGGCTCCCCGGCTTTCTGGGGCCGCCGGGTCCGGTTCCATTCCGCCGATTACTTCGTGGACCAGATGGAGATGCTCCACAACAAAGGGCTCTCCTTCTTCTACGTCTCCGACGACGTCTTCACCCTGCGGCCGGGCTTGGTGATCGAGATCTGCCAAAAGATCCTTCAGCGGAACCTCGAAGTCTCCTGGGCCGCCATCTCCCGGGTCGACTGCGTGGACGAAAAGATGCTCCGGTGGATGCGGATGGCCGGCTGCCAGCAGATCTCCTACGGGGTGGAGAGCGGCGATCCGGGGATCCGGAAGGTCCTCAACAAGGAGATCACCGATGCGGCGGTCGGCCGGGCCTTCGCCCTGACGACCCGGTACGGCATCCTGCCCCGGGCCTACTTCATCTACGGGTGCCCCGGCGAGACCGATGCGACCATCGACGCCACCATCCGCCTGATCGAGGAGATCCGGCCCCTGTCGGCCATCTTCTACATCCTCGACCTCTTCCCGGGGACCGCCCTGTTCGAGGCGGTGCGCCGGAACCTCGGGTGGACCGATGAGATCTGGCTCCAGCGGATCGAGGATATCCTCTACTTCGAGATCGACCCGAACCTCGACCGGGAGACGATCCTCGCCTTTGGCAAGCGGCTCCGGACGGCCTTCCACCAGGGCCTGCCCCGGTTCGTGGCCGGGATCGAGCTGGCGGAAGACCCGAGCCTCCATCCCTACCACGCCGACTTCCTCTCCCGGCTGGGGATGACCTTCAGCCACGGGGACTACGCCCAGGTGGAGGCGATCCCGGACAAGGAGGGGATCGCCGAAACCCTCTTCCGCCGGGCTTTGGCCTTCGCCCCGGACCACCGGGCCTATCTGGGAACAGGGATCGTCCTCCAGAAGCGGGGGGACCACGCCGGATCGGTGGAGATCCTTTCCGAGGGGCTCGGCCGGTTTCCCCACAGCCGGCAGCTCGCCATGTGCCTGGGGATCAGCCGGATGAACCTGGCCGAGTACGAAAAGGCCGCCGCCTGCTTCCACCCGTTCGAGGACGACCCGGACAGCCTCTACCATCTGGCCGAGTGTTACAAGCGGATCGGCCGCCCCCGGAAGGCGGCGGAGTACCTGGGACGGTTCCACGCGGTCCGGGGGGCGGCCGGCGGCCGGCGGTAGATCGATGGGGGGCCAGAAACGCCGGACGGCTCCTCATGGCCCATTTAGGCGTCGCGTGACGCGCGCCGTTCCCCCGAAACCTGGAAGGATCGGATGAACTTTCGGTCGATGTGGTCCTTGAGCCAGAAGGCGAGCCGCCCCCGGAAGACCAGCGACTTCCAGTAGAGGATCCCGGTGCCGTCGCCCAGATTGAGGATCAGCATGTAGGCCGGCTGGGGGGAGAACCGTTTGAGGCTCCGCCCTTCCAGGGCCGACAGGAGGTTCTCCATGAGGATCGGGTTCTGGCGGACGGCGAAGACGCCCACCTTGGCCAGGGGACGTGGGGTGAAATGGATGCAGTCGCCGCCGCCGAAAAGCTCCGGATGGGCGTCCGACTGAAGGTGAGGGTTGACCCGAAGCCCGCCGTCCGGGCCGGTGGGCAGACCCGAGGTCCGGAAGACCGCCGGCGGCTTCACCCCCAGCGCCAGGAAGGCCAGGTGGCACCGGAGCCGGGACCCGTCGGAAAGGTGGAGGCGCTCCTGGGCGATCCGTTTCATCAGCACCCCCTCCATCACGCGGACCCCGCGTTTCTGGAAAAACGCCAGCGCCCGCTTCCGGACCCCGTCGGGAGCCTCCGCCATGAGGCGCTCCCCGGTGATGAGGCGGATGTTGGCCCGGCCTCCGGCCCTGTGCACCAGGCGCAGGAGATTTCCGGTGATCTCGGTGCCGGCGGCGCCCCCGCCGCAGACGGCCAGCTCCAGGGGGCCGCCCCGGAGCCGTTCGAGGATCTCCTCCCGGGCCGGGAGGAGGTTCCGGATCGGCTTGACCGGATAAAAAGATTCGGCCCCGGCCTGGAGCGCCTCGTCCACCGGGATCCCGCTGCCCAGGTTGAAGGAGGCCACCTGGTAGGGGACCTCGCCGCCCTCTTTGAGAAGGATCCGCTTTCCGTGGGGATCGATGCGGACCACCTCGTCCCGGATGAACCGGCCTCCCCGGTCTTCGACCATCTTTTTGACATGGATCCGGATCTCCTCCGGCTTGTAGATGCCCGAGAGCATGCCGGGACCCATGCCCGAATAGTAGTGGTGGTCCTCCTTGTTGATCACCGTCACGCCGTGGCCGCGCTCGGTGAAGCGGCGGAGATGCTTCAGGGTGGTCAGGTGGGCGTGGCCGGCGCCGGCGAGAACGAGTTGTCGGGGCTGGGTCATCTTTTTTTTCTGCTTCTCGAAAGGTTGACGTTTCCGTACATTTCGCCCCGCGGTGGAATGCATCCGCGGAGGCCGAGCCCTTTACTATCACAGCGCGCCATATTTTCAAGGGGATCTTTTCGGGATGTACGGAAATGGAGGAGGGCTGCAAAAACAGGGGCTGCAAAAACCCTATACCCGGGGCGGCTTCTCTGGTAAACTGAGCCGTGTCAACCGTCCATGAACGGCCGGTCGGAGACCCGCCGGCGCAACGCCCACAGGAGGATCCATGAAGAGAAACACGGAAATGTTTTCGGGACGATGTTCGGGGGCGATCGCGGCCCTGATACTGACCTTGACCCTCTCCATCGCCCCGGCCGCGGCCCCGCCGGCCCTGGCCCAGAACCAGGCGCCGGTGATCACCTTGTTCGAAGGGGAACGGACGGGGGAGATGGACCGGTTCGAGGTCTCGTTCACCTGCGAGGCCGAGGATCCGGACGGCCAGGTGGTGAATTACGCCATCGACTACGGGGACGGCTCCGCCACCGAGACCGCCGCGGACGGCATGTTCCTCCACAATTACACCGACAACGGCACCTTCTCGGCCCGGTGCACCGCCACCGACGACCTGGGGGACTTCACCCGCTCCGGCCCCCTGGTGGTGACGGTGGAGGGGTACTCCCCGACGCCGGGGAACACCCCGCCGGTGGTGGACGACTTCACGGGGGTGAGGGTCGGCCAGGATGAACCCTTCCAGGTGCGGTTCACGGTGACCGGCCATGATCCGGACGGGGCCGTGGCGGCCTACATCCTCGACCACGGGGACGGCACCGCCCCCCAGACCAACGACACCGGGGTCTTCACCCACACTTACCTCGACAGCGGCACCTTCCACGCCTTCGCCACGGTGGAGGACGATGCCGGCGCCACGGCCAAGGCGGGCCCCTTCAGCGTCACGGTCCGGGAGACCACGGGCCCCGGGGCCGGAGACGAGGATCAGGCCCCGGTGGTGGACGAGTTCAGCGCCCGGAGAACCGACGACACGAGCCGGTTCGAGCTGGTCTTCACCTGCAGGGCCCATGATCCGGACGGCACCGTGGAGAGCTACACCATCGATTTCGGGGACGGCACCCCCACCCGGACCAACTCCACCGGCGTCTTCACCCACGAGTACTTTGAGGGGGTCTACAACGCCTTCTGCATCGTCCGGGACGACGACGGCCACACCACCAACACGGGACACATGGAGATCACCGTCACCGGGGATTTCGAGCCCTCGGAGGGGAGCACGGGCAACGATGGCGACACCAACTACGACTGTTTCATCGGCGCCTCCGCCGGACGGGGACGATAGATCCGACACACCGGCGCCCGGTAAAATCCGGCTGGGGATCAGCACCTGTCTGCTGGGGGAACCGGTCCGGTATGACGGGGGGCACAAGCACGACCGATACCTCACCGACACCCTGGGCCAGTACGTGGAATGGGTGCCGGTCTGCCCGGAGGCGGAATGCGGCCTGGGGATCCCCAGGGAGGCGATGCGGCTTGTGGGGGATCCCGCGTCCCCCCGGCTGGTGACCATCCGGTCCGACATCGACCATACCGACCGGATGGCGGCGTGGGCTAAAGAGAGGGTCCGGGAACTCGAACAGGAGGATCTCCGCGGCTTCGTCTTCAAGAGCCGGTCCCCCAGCAGCGGGATGGAGCGGGTCAAGGTCTACGGCAAGAAGGGGATCCCCGTCAACAAGGGGGTGGGGATCTTCGCCCGGATCTTCATGGACCATTTCCCCCTCCTTCCCGTGGAGGAGGAGGGGCGGCTCCACGACCCGCCCCTGCGGGAGAACTTCATCCAGCGGATCTTCGCCCTGATGCGCTGGCGGAAGGTCCGGTCCGGAGCCCGGCCCCTGGGGGATCTGGTCGCCTTCCACACCCGCAACAAACTGCTGATCCTCTCCCACGGCGAGCGCCACTACCGGGCCATGGGCAAGCTGGTGGCCGGCGGCAAGACCATGGCGGCCGACCGGCTCTACGACGAATACGAGACCCTGCTGATGGAGGCCCTGGCCCTCAAGTCGACGGTGCGGAAGAACAGCAACGTCCTGCAACATATGATGGGGTACTTCAAGAAGGACCTCTCCGGCGATGAGAAGCAGGAGCTGATCGAGGTGATCGACCGGTACCGGGCCGGCCATCTCCCCCTGATCGTTCCGGTCACCCTGATCAACCACTATGTCCGGAAATACCGGCAGGCGTACCTCGCCGACCAGACCTATCTCAACCCCCATCCCCTAGACCTGAAATTGAGGAACCATGCCTGACACAGACCGGATCACCCGACTTGAAGGGATCCAGCGGGCCTTTTTCGCCTCCGGCCGGACCCGCCCCCACGCCTTCCGGCGGCGGATGCTCCAGCGGCTCCGGGCGGCGATCGTCGAACAGGAGGCGGCGATCCTCCACACCCTCTATCTGGATCTGGGCAAATCGACGCCCGAGGGGTACCTCTCGGAGATCGGCTTCACCCTGGCGGAGATCGATTTCATGGTCCGGCGCCTCAAGGGGTGGATGAGGCCCCGGAAGGTCCCCACCCCGGCGGCCCACCATCCGGCCTGGAGCTACATCGTCCCCGAACCCTACGGCCGGGCCCTGATCATCGCCCCGTGGAACTACCCCTTCCAGCTTCTGATCTCCCCCCTGGCCGGCGCCATGGCCGCCGGCAACTGCGCCGTGGTCAAACCCTCGGAGATCGCCCCCAACACCTCGGCCGCCGTGGCCCGGCTGGTCGGGGAGATCTTCGACGAGGCCTACGTGGCGGCGGTGGAGGGGGGCGTCGATACGGTTAAGGCCCTTCTCGGCCGCCCCTTCGACAAGATCTTCTTCACCGGGAGCACCCGGGTGGGGCGGATCGTCATGGGCGCGGCGGCCGAGCACCTGACGCCGGTCACCCTGGAACTGGGGGGAAAGAGCCCCTGCGTGGTCGATCAGACCGCGCCGTTGAAGACCACGGCCCGCCGCATCGCCTGGGGCAAGTTCCTCAACGCCGGACAGACCTGCATCGCCCCGGATTATCTCTACGTCCACGAGCGGATCAAGCCGGCCCTCCTGGAGGGGATCCGGCGGGCGGTCACCGATTTTTTCGGGTCGGATCCCAAAGGAAGCCCCCACTACGGCCGGATCATCAGCCGCGGCCATCTGGAGCGGCTGACCGGGCTCCTGGAGGGCGGACGGATCGTCATGGGGGGCGAAACCGATCCGGAAGCCCGCTACATGGCGCCCACCCTCGTGGACGGCGTCGCCTGGGAGGACCCGGCCATGGAGGAGGAGATCTTCGGCCCCATCCTCCCGGTGCTGACCTTCACCGATCCCGGTGAGGTGATCGCGGAGATCAACCGGCGGCCCAAGCCCCTGGCCCTCTATGTCTTCTCCCGGGACCGGGACTTCCACACGAGCCTGATTACCCGGACCTCCTCGGGCGGCGTCTGCGTCAACGACACCATCTCCCATATCGTCTCCCCCCGGCTGCCCTTCGGCGGGGTAGGGGAGAGCGGCATGGGGCGGTACCACGGCCGGTACTCCTTCGACGCCTTCACCCACGAAAAGAGCGTCATGAAACGCTCCCTGCTCGTCGACCCCAGCCTGCGGTACCCGCCCTACGCGGTGCCGTTGAAATATCTGCGGCGGCTGCTGCCGTGGCTGTTGAAATAGAGAGGAATCGAAGATGCGACGAAACATTGAGGATTTAAGGTTGGAATTGATTCGACTACCGAGGCGAGAGCGTTTGGAGATCGCCAGGTTTCTTCTGTTTCTTGATAACCCATCATTGGATTCGAGTGGCGTGGATGCTGTTTGGGAACAAGAAATCGCGGAAAGAGTTCGTGCCGTTGATGAAGGAAAAGCTATTGGTATAGATTATGATGAGCTGATGGATAATATCGAAAACCGTTATGCCCCATGAACAAGGTAATTCTTGAGCAAGCATCCAAGGAGCTACAAGATGCCATCGCCTATTATGAAGAAGAACAGCCCGGATTGGGCCTGAGATTGAAAGGCGAAATCGATGAACACGTTAAGTGGATTATAAACAATCCCAATGTTCCACGGATTCGCAAAGGCGGTTTCCGCCGAGTCAGCCTCAAGGTGTTTCCGTATTATATCGCATACATCATCCGACAGGATACCTTATGGATACTTGCTATCGCACATAGCCATCGTAAACCCGAATACTGGATCGAAAGAAAGAATGAAGTCGGTTAATTCAGTCTTTAAGGGAAGCTGAGATGAAGGAAAAGGCGACTATGGATTGTTTAAAGAAATTCGACTTCATAGCGGAGAAAGGAGAAAACGAATAGATGAAACTTTCCGAGCAAGACGCCGAATTGTTTTTCAAGCTGATGCACACCCTTCAGTTCTTCGTTCAACAACGGGAAAAGGTGCTTCCGGACGTCGACACATTCGAGCAATACGAAGACCTCGATCCCACCGACAAGAAAATGGTCCGCGACCATCTGTACGCCCATCCGGCGTTTTTTGATGATTTCGTCGAAGCATATCGGAACGATTTCAATCCGGAGGACCTGGCCATCGTCTCCGGGTGGAAGCATTTCATCCAGGGGGAGTTTTATATCGAACGCCTGCTGAAAAAGCATGCGATCTTCATCTCCGACGACCAGATATTTTCAGTCCTTGCGCTTCACGAACCCTTCGATCTCATCGTCCCCATGGTGCCGATCTACGTCCGCACGGTCCTGTTGCCCTTCAAGGGAAGAATCGTCTATGACGGCACCATGGAGTTCTACAACATCACCTTCGGTGGCGGCATCAAGCGAAGGCTGAGAGAGACCTACATGAGGGCGAAACAGAACGGTCTGATCGTGGAGACCCTCGAACCGGAAAAGAAGAAGAAAAAGCCGTCACCTTCTTCAAAAACGGCGAAATCGTCCAAGGCGGACAAGCAGCTGAAGGCCGACATCGGGAAGCTTGCCGCCATCGCCGAAAACCTTCGCGGAGGCCGCGACCAGCCGCCCATCCGGACACCGGTCTTCACCCTGGTCCGTCAATGCATCGACCTGGCGCAAATCGCGGCTGAAAACCCGGATGACCCCCGCGCCCTGTCGGACGCCATGAAAAAGATGAACCGAACGATCGGAAAAGTCTGGAAGGTCGTCGGGAGGATGGGATGGTATTGATGGCGGG
>CAYSLC010000219.1:0-8528 GCA_964431545.1 uncultured Desulfobacteraceae bacterium
CATTGATGTGCCGCCCTTACAGGGCTCGACGGGTTGTCACGCCGTACCCAGGGCGCTGCCCGTGGGCTGGTATGTCCAACCCCGTTGGGGTGAACCCCCGAACTGAACTCTTCTCAGGGAGTCACAACAAAATATGACGCCAAATTCCGGCGTATTGGAGTGCGAAAATTATATTTTTCGCACCCAAATGGGCTGTTCCCCCTTCTTAGTGCGAAAAACGAAATTTTCGCACTCCTTGATGTTCGGGCGTCAAAACAAAATAAGATAGCCGCCGTTTTGTTTATGATGAAATTTTGACGTCACGATTCAGCCGGTTCGCGGGTAGTTTTAATCTTGTGACGCCCTTACAGGGCTCGACGGGTTGTCACGCCGTACCCAGGGCGTTGCCCGTGGGCTGGTATGTCCAACCCCGTTGGCCCCCCGAACTGAACTCTTCTCACATCATGCGGTACATGCATGTGCCTTTTTTGAAAAACGCCAGAGCCGCCGCGGCGGCCGACGGCGGGGTTGACGCGGCCCGGAAAAAGGGGTATCCAGTATCCGCCCTCTTCGGGAGGGCCAATATCGCCGTCCGTCCGCGTAGACCGCGCGGAGAAGACGGCGGGCGGAGCCCCATGGAAGACGAAAAGATCAAAATCGAAATGCTGGTCCACGATCTCAAGACCCCCCTGGCCGTCATCGAGGCGGGGGTTCGTGGCATGATGGAACGGCCGGACAGCTACGGCCCCCTCACCCCCAAACAGGAGAAGGTCCTGCGCCGGCTGCTGCGCAACACCCGGATCACCCAGCAGATGGTGGGCGACGCCCTGGAGCTGGGCCGCTGCCGGGAGGGAATCGTCACCGCCGGCCGGTTCGGCGTCGCCGACTGGCTGGAAGGCGTCCTGGTGGAGATCTTCGACCTGGTGGAGAACGGCGTCTCGGAACAGATCCACGCCGATGGCGACCTGGCGGCCCTGACCGCCACCCTGTCCCGGAAGGGGCTGATCCTGGACGTCGACCCGGCCGTCTGGGAGGCGACCCTCCACACCGACCGGACCAAGCTCACCCAGATCCTGAGAAATCTGCTCTTCAATGCGTTCAAATACCGGAAGGAGCGCGTGACCCTGGAGATCCGGAAGGGGGCCGATGATCTCTCCCTCTCCGTCCAGGACGACGGAAAGGGGATCCCCCCGGAGATGCACGACAAGATCTTCGAGTGTTACTTTCAGGCCGACCCGGCGGACGTCAGTTCCGCCAGGGGTCACGGGCTGGGGCTTGCCGCGGCCATGGTGATGGCCGAGGCGCTGGGGGGGCGGCTCCGGCTGGAGAGCGAGGGGGGGCGTGGCGCCCGGTTCCACGTCCGGCTGCCCCTGACGGAACCGGGGTAACCGCCCGTGGCGCCCCGAATCGGCGGGGCTACATCATCCGTTCCACATCCTCCCGGGAGGCGACGTACTTCTCGTCGAAGTCCTTCCAGAAATCCCGGTCCTTCTCCCGCCACTGGGGTCCGAACTTCTTGTCGAAGAACGGCTTGAGGCGGGCGAACCAACTCCCGGATTCCCTTCCGTGCTCCTGGTGGGCCCGGATGATTTCGGCCACAAACTCCCCGATGTCGGCGATCTTGTCCTTGGGGACATAGGACTGGGCCCCGGATTTGAGGGACTTGACCAGGTTGTCGGGGCTCAGGGCGTGGGCGGTGAGCATCAGGGTGGGGATCCCCTTTTCCCGGGTCAGGGTCAAAAGATCATACCCCCGGACCCCCATGATGTCGAGAATGGCCGCGTCGTAGGTCGATTTTTCCAGGAACTTCCTTGCGGTCTCGTAGTCCGGAGCGCTGTCGATGGCGCACATGTCGAGCATCTCCTCCAGGGTCTCCAGGATATCCGGCTCGTCGTCCACGATGAGCAGTCGCTTGCCCTTCAGAATGTCGGTGGTCTCCATTGGGGGGGTCTCCTCCTTTTCCTAGAACAGGTTCCTGGTACGATCAATACCCGCAATTCCCCTCATCCGTCAACAGGAATCTCGGACCCGGGCCCGGCGGGAAAGATCACCGAGAAGCGGCTCCGGCCCGATCGCCGGCAGTCCTCCGGCCCCCGGCAGAAGGGGCAGTCGGCGATGCGGCCGGGGCACAGGTCCGATTCGTCCGGGATGTACCCGCACCGCTCCGACTCCATCTCGATCCGAAACCCGTACCGCTCGGAGAAGATCTTCATCCGCAGCAGGTCCGCCCCCTTGCCGCCGGCGTAGAAATCGAACGGCCGTTTGGTGGAGTAGGAGAGGGTGTCCCTTGTGACGTGGAACCCGTGGAAGATCCGCTTTCGGGACTCGGCGGTGATCCCCACCCCGTAGTCGTGGACCGACAGCCGGACCTCGTTCGGATCGCAGTCCACCGACACCTCGATCCTTCCTTCGTCCGGGGTGTTCTCCACCGCGTTCCGGACCAGGCCGTCCACCACCTTGGCCAGGGGATCCTCCGGGATCAGGATGGGCGGGCAGGCGGAAAGATGCTCCACGATCTCCACCTCCCGGTGCTCGAAATCCCGCGCCAGGACCCGGAGCCGCCGGGAGACGAAGTCGGAGAGGTCGATCCGGGCCGGACTCTCCTTGTCGGGCGCGAAGAGCCGGATCAGCCGGCGCCGGAGCTTCCGGATCAGATCCCCCTCCCCCAGCTCCTCGGCGAGCAGGACCTCCAGCTCGTCCACGCACTGGTCGTAGATCCGGGTGAGGAAGCCGGGGGACCGGTCCCCCCGGGCCTGGAGGATGTCCTCCACCTCCTCCTGGATGTCCGAGAGGCGCTGGAGGTTTCGGCGTGCCCGTTTGGTGGTGGACCGCCACGACGCCTCCGGCAGATCCGAAAGGCGTTTCTCCAGGATGTTGAGGGAGCCCGCGAGGACCGAGATGGGGGTCTTCAGCTCATGGGAGAGGTGGTTGATCATCCGGTCCTTGGCCTGGTTGAGCTGCCGCAGCTCCTGGTAGGCCTCCTTGAGATCGTCGGAGAACCGGGCGTTTTCCACGGACAGGGCCACCGTGCCGGCGATCATGTTGAGCAGCTCCACGTCCAGGTCGTCGAAGGGGCCCTCCTTCTTGTTGAGGGCGGCCAGGACGCCGATGGGGCGGTCGCCGCTGCGCAGGGGGACCTCCACCAGGCTGTGGGTGTGGTAGCCGAGGATTCCGTCCCGCTCCGGGTACTCCCGGGGGATCGTGTTTCCGTCCTGGGTGATGAGCGGCTCGCCGGTGCGGATCACCTTCCCGGCCATGATCTGGTCCAGGGAGAACCGCAGGCCCTTGACCCGCTTTTCGGTGGTGGAGTCGTCGTAGGCGGCGCCGGGGATATACAGCTCCTCGTTCTCCTCGTCCAACAGGATCACCGCCGATCCCTCGGCGTTGAGGAGCCGCTTGATCTCGTTGCTGATGTAGTCGAGCAATTCCTTCAGACCGGTGTACTCCGGCATGGCCGTGCTGATCCGGAGCATGGCGGCGTTGTTCCGGGCGATCCGTTTCTCCTGGGTGATGTCCCGGTGGATCAGCAGGATCCCGGCCGGCTCGTTCTCCGACTCGGGGAAGACGGCGGCCCGGAGCACCATGTCGAGGATCCGGCCCTCCCGGGTCAGCCTTCGGGTCTCGTACCGGAGGAGGATCTCGTTCTCCACGAGGTCCTCGATCTTCTGTCGGGTCTCCTCCTCCAGGCCGGGGGGGATGTAGGGGATCCGCCCCCCCTTGAGTTCCTCCAGGGTCCAGTGGAAGGTCTGGGTGAACATGGGGTTGACGTAGGAGACGTACCCGTCCAGGGTGAAGACGACGACGGGGTAGGGCACGAAGTCGATGAACCGCTTGTACCGGCGGACCGAGTCCCGGAGGATCGCCTCGGCCCATTTTCGCTCCGAGATGTCCTGGAGGGTCTCGATGGCGCCGGTGATCCGGCCCGCCGAGTCCCGGATGGGGGCGGCGGTGAAAAAGAGCCACTTGCCCTTGGACCCCAGGGCCGGGAAGAAGTCCTCGGCCTCGAAGGCCCCGTCGATGACCCGGCTTTGTCTGTACTTGTCCTTGTAGTGGACGGCGATGGTCCCCGGGTCGGCTTCGTCCACCAGGAGATCGGCCATGACCGGGCGCCGGTGGTCGTAGAAGGCCCGCCACTGGTCCCGGGTGCCCACCATCTCGGCCTCGGTCAGGCCGGTGAGGTTCTCGCAGGCCCGGTTCCAGTGGGTGACCCGGTGGTCGGCGTCGATGACGAAGGTGGGGATCGAGGTGCCCTGGATGATCTGGGCCAGACGGATGTCCGCCTCCTCCGGGCCGGGGCCGTCCGGGGCGGGATTCCCCCGGACCTCGGCCTCCATCGTCCGGAGACGGGCCTCCAGCTCCTCGTAGCTCGGTCTGGTTCCCATGGCGATTTCCCGGCCTGGCCTTACGACCGACGCTCGATCAATCGATCTTTAAGCCCCCATTTTGAGAACACCGATTTCACCTGTTCTTCCGAGGCGAACTTCCCCTGATCGGCTTGTCGGATCCCTTCCTGAATCGCCTCCATCCGCCGGGATTGATCTTCGATGAAGATCCGGATCGCCTCCGCGGCCGGCTCCGATTCGGTGGAACCGGATGGATCCGCCGGCATCTTCAGCCATCGGTAGGTATTTGAATCGATCGTCGTTGTGACGGTTTCCGTTTCCATCGGGGATTTCTCCTTGTCTTCTCGATCAAACTGCGATCCCAAGGGTTTTCCGCTTGATATTTCAGGCATTCGGCATGCATCGAACACAAGATACCATCCCCCCAAGTGGTTTTCAATTCTTATGTGGTTTCCGCGCGGGGCGTCGGGGGCGGGAAACCGGACCCGTCGGAGGCGTTTTTTTGCGGAAATTCCGTTTGACAAACCCGGATTTCGGGTATTAGAATCCGCGTCCGCCGATTTATTGAGCGATCGCTCAAAATCCGACGGACCCAGGCTCCCGGCCTACCGGGCGATCGGTAGGTATCCGGATCCTGAAAATGGAAACCTCATCCGCCGAACATTACAGGAGCGGCGACGGAAAACCGTAAACAGGAGTGTACCATGAACATGAGTCAGACGCACAACATGACCGACTACGAAACCACCTACCGGGAGTTCCGGTGGGAGGTCCCGGAGACCTTCAACTTCGCCGGCGACGTCATCGACAAGTGGGCCGAGGACCCGGACAAGCTCGCCATGTGGTGGGTGGACGACGCCGGCACCGAGATCAAGAAGACCTTCCGGGACGTGAGCGTCGCCTCCCGGAAGCTGGCCAACGTCCTGGCCGAAAACGGCGTCAAACAGGGCGACGTGGTGATGGTGATCCTCCCCCGGAACGTGGAGTGGTGGGAGACCTTCACCGCCTGCATCCGAATGGGGGCGTTGATCGCGCCCGGGACCAGCCAGTTGACCGCCAAGGACCTGGAATACCGGGCCAACACCGCCCAGGCGGCCTGCATCATCACCAACCCGGAGATCGCCGGGAAGTTCGACGAGGTAACGGCCAAGTGCCCCACGGTCTCCGCCCGGATCGTCATCACCGAGCCCCGGGAGGGGTGGCTCTTCTACCCCGACGTGGTCGGGAAGGCCCCGGACGCCTTCGAGACCGCCCCCACCCGTCCCGACGACAACTGCCTGGTCTACTTCACCTCGGGCACGGTGGGGATGCCCAAGATGGCGCTCCACACCCACGCCTCCTACCCCATCGGCCACCAGGTGACGGGGAAATACTGGCTCGACCTTCGGCCGGAGGATCTCCACTGGAATATCTCCGACACCGGCTGGGCCAAGGCGGCGTGGAGTTCCTACTTCGGCCCGTGGAACCAGGGGGCGGCCCAGTTCATCCACCACACCGACCGGTTCGATCCCAGGAAGACCCTGGAATTGCTCTCCCGGTATCCGGTGACCGTCATGTGCGGCGCCCCCACCATCTACCGGATGCTGGTCCTCCAGGATCTGAACCGCTTCTCCTTCCCCAGCCTCCGCCACTGCGTGGGGGCCGGCGAGCCGCTCAACCCGGAGATCATCGAGGTCTGGAAGGAGGCGACCGGCTGCACCATCCGGGACGGGTACGGCCAGACCGAGACGGTCCTCCTCTGCGGGTCGTTTCCCTGCATCGAGCCCCGGTTCGGCTCCATGGGCAAGCCGAGCCCCGGGTTCGATCTCAAGGTCATCGACGAGACGGGGAACATCCTGCCGCCCAACCAGGAGGGGGACATCGCCGTCCGGGTCAAGCCGGACCGTCCGGTGGGCCTCTTCAAGGAGTACTGGAAGGAGCCGGAGCGGACGGCCTCGGTCCACCGGGGCGACTGGTACCTCACCGGGGACCGGGCCTACGTGGACGAGGACGGCTACTTCTGGTTCGTGGGCCGGGCCGACGACGTGATCCTCACCTCCGGCTACCGGATCGGCCCCTTCGAGGTGGAGAGCGCCCTCATCGAGCACCCGGCGGTGGCCGAATCGGCGGTGGTCTCCAGCCCGGACGAGACCCGGGGCGAGGTGGTGAAGGCCTATGTGGTCCTGGCCCCCGGCTACACCCCCGGCGACGATCTGGTCAAGGAGATCCAGGACCACGTGAAGCAGGTGACCGCCCCGTACAAGTACCCGAGAAAGATCGAATTCGTGGAGGCCCTGCCCAAGACCATCAGCGGCAAGATCCGGCGGGTGGAGCTGCGGAACAGCGAGTGGGGGCGGTAGGGGGGGTATCGCCTTGGCCGGCGCCGCGGCCGGCCTTTATTTGGCCGTTTGACGTCTTGAACGACAAAACAAGGGGCGCCTTCCCATGGGGGAGGCGCCTTTTTTGTACCATCTTTTCGGTTCACGGAAGCCGTGGAATCGGCTACAATGGCACCATCTGTGTGGGGGAACCGTATGGCGGGGCACGATGCAAAGATCGATCCCGGAGGAGACGATGCAGCCATGACCGTTGGGATGGAGACGATCCAAGCGCACAGCGACGCCCGGGGCGTCGTCTTCGAGCCGGTGGATCTTTCCGTCCTCCGGACGTCCCGGAACTGCCATGTGGTGATCACCGAGCCGGGGGAGATCCGGGGCAACCACTACCACCGCCGGGGGACAGAGACGGTGGGGATCATGGGGCCGGCGAGGGTCCGGTACCGGGAGGCGGGCGGCGATCTCCGGGACGTCGACATCCCCGAGGACCGGATCATCCGGTTCGTCTTCCCGCCGGGCATCCCCCACGCCATTCATAACACCGGCCCCCGGCCCAACCTCCTGATCGCCTTCGTCAACGTCGAGCATGATCCGGATGATCCCGACACGGCAAGGGAGGTCCTCCTGGAGGCCGGATCCAAAACGGATTCCCGGGACTGATGGCCTCTTCCATGCTTCCCGCCTTCGGAATTCCGACCCAAGAACAGGAGGCCCCATGACACCGGAACGCCGCGACTTCCTCAAAAAAGACTACCTCCAGGGCTTCCCGGCCTTCTGCGGCTTCACCGTCGATGCCGTGGAGGAGGGCCGCTTCGACACGCGCCTGGCGGTCCGCCCGGAACACCGCCAGCAGGACGGATTCGTCCACGCCGGCGTCATCGCCACCATGTCCGACCACACCGCCGGCTACGCCGCTTACACGGTGGTCTCCGAGGCCCACCGCATCCTCACCATCGAGTTCAAGATCAACTACTTCAAGCCGGCGGTGGGGGCGATTCTGGTCTGCCGGGCCCGGGTGATCAACCGGGGCCGCACCATCATCGTCGGCCAGTCCGATGTCCATTCGGTGGCCGGCCAGGAGGAGAAGCGCGTATCCCGGGCCACGGTGACCCTGATGGCGGTGGCGTCGGAGAAGATCCGGGGCGGCTGAGCCCGCTCCAAGGGCCGCGCCGAAAAGCCATCTCCATGCGCTACGCCATCATCGTCAACCCCGCCTCCGGGCGGCTCTCCATCGACCGGAAACGGGCGGCCCTCAAACCGGCCGCCGCCGTCCTCAACGCCCCCATCCACGGCCTGGACACCACCTGCATCGAGGAGTTCACCCAGTGCGCCCGAGACACGGTAAAAACGTGCGATGTCCTCGTGGTGGCCGGCGGCGACGGCACCTTCTCCGACGTGATCAACGCCGTGGATACCTCCCGGATGCCGGTGGCCTACCTCCCCCTGGGCAGCGGCAACGCCCTGCGCTACGCCCTCGGCTACCGGGGGAACCTGGAGGATATCGCCCGCCGCATCCGATCCGGTCGGATCCGGAGCTACGACCTCATCGACATCGACGGCAAACGGAAGGGGTTCATGGCCTCCGTCGGCTTCGACGCCGAGGTGATCCGGCTACGGGACCGTTACCGCCGCCTCGGGGTCACGGGGCTTTCCGCCTACGCTTTGGCCGGGATCCAGGCGTGGATGAAGACCTATCGGCCGTGCGGGGCCACCGTGACGCTGGACGGCATCTCAGTCCAGGTGAAAAAACTGATGACGCTGTTGGTCACCAAACAGCCCTACTATGGATACGGGATCAAGGTTATGCCCAAGGCGCGGTTTGATGACAAAAAACTGCACGTGACGTGGACAACGCTGGGAACGGTCCGCTTTGCTTCCGGCGTAGTCGGTT
>CAYSLC010000220.1:0-5011 GCA_964431545.1 uncultured Desulfobacteraceae bacterium
CCCCCCGTTCTTCCCTTCACCATCCCCCCGATTCCCGTCACTGGCTTCGAAAACCCGCCGCCTGGACAATCTACACCCTCCGCCCAATCAAAATACCCATCTTTGCCCATTTGGCTCGGGCCGGCTTCCGCTGTAGGATGGGGGCTTGGAATGCGGGAGTACGGAAACGTCCACCGTCCGGAAAACGGAGGGAGTCGATATGAACCACACGTTCCAACCCAAAAAGAGCCAACTGCCCCTCGCCTTCGGCCTGGTGATCATCACCATGGCCCTCTCCTTCTACTTCTTCGACACCAACTTCCACCAGTTCATCAACGAGTCCTATGAGATCCTCACCTCCGGAGACAAGGAACGGGTGAAAAGCTGGGTGGAGAAGATCGGGTTCTGGGGACCGTTGGCGATCATGGCCGGCATGACGGTCCAGATGTTCCTGGTGGTCATCCCTTCGGTCCTTTTGATGGTGGTCTCCATCCTGGCCTACGGTCCCATCTGGGGGATTCTCCTGGTACTGGCCGCCATCGCGGTCGCCTCCACCATCGGATATTTCATCGGAAAACTCCTCAGCCCCATGATCGTGGAGAAGATGGTGGGAAAGGAGAAGAAGGAGACGCTCACCTTTTATGTGGAGAACTACGGCTTCTGGGTGGTGGGGATCACCCGCCTGTCGCCCGCCTTCTCCAACGACGCCATCAGCTTCGTGGCGGGCCTGCTCAAGATGAGCTACCGGAAGTTCATGGCCGCCACCCTGGCCGGGACCCTTCCGCTTGCGGCCCTTCTCGCCTATTTCGGGGAGAAGAACGAACGCCTGGAGACCGGACTCATCGTGGTCTCCGCCATCAGTCTCCTGAGCGTCATCGGCTACATCTACTTCGACCGGAAGAAGCGGGGCTCCTCCTCATGACGGGGTAAAATCGTCATTCCTCCCCATCCAGCAGGCTGAACGGCTGCTTTTGCATGGAGGTGGCGATGGTCAGCACCTTCTCCTCCACCAGCTTCCGCAGGTCGTGCTGGATCAGCCGGGTGAGGAGTTCCTTGTCGGTCTCGTGCCCGGGGAGGATCCCCACCCAGGCGTTGCGCTGGCCCTTCTTGGCGAGGTAGAGGGCCTGGTCGGCCACGTTGACCACCTGTTCCCAGTTGAGGAGATCGGGCAGATGGGGCAGGAAGGGGTAGACCGCCAGGCCGACGGAGCAGGTGAGGCGCAGCTTCCGGCCGTTGCCGATGTCGAACCCATGGCGCTCCACAGCCTCGCGGATCCGTTCCGCCATGGCCGCCACCCGGTCCCGGTGGATGTGGCGCGCCACCACCAGGAACTCCTCCCCGCCCCACCGGATCACCACATCCGACTCCCGGCACTGGGCGATCAGGATCTGACTGAGCTGGACCAGGACGGCGTCCCCGGCCTCGTGTCCGTGGACGTCGTTGACGTTCTTGAAATGGTCCATGTCGATGATGAGAAACGCGATGTCGCTCTCCTCCGGAGGGGCCTGCTTTTCCCCCTTGGCAAAGGCCCGGTACTCCCGGAGGCTGAAGGCGATGTCGTTGGGGATGGTCTGCTGGATGTACCGCCGGTTCCGGAGGCCGGTAAGGTAGTCGGTGAGGCTGGCGATCTCCAGCTTCTCGTTGGCGGTCTCCAGAAGCTTCTTCTGCCACTGGAGCTGGGCCTTGCGTTTGACCAGGGACCGGTACCGGGTGTGGGAGAGATAGCTGATGGCGCAGATATAGAGGACCAGGTGGGGAATGCTCAGCAGATAGAGTTCCAGGCTCTCCGTGAAACGGACGGTGAATCCGGTCGAAACCCCGCCGATTCCGATTCCCGCCGCAAGGAACAGGAGCGCCCTGAGATAGAAGACCGGGCCGCCGAAGGCGAGGCAGACATGGCTGAAGCCGAGGAGGATGGCCACGGCGGGGTAGAGGTCGAAGGAGATGACGGTGACCGCGAACCCGACATTGAACCCGTCGATGAGCATGTGAAGGAATTCGGTCCGTTTGGGGTTGATCGACCGGAGGGACAGGATGCAGGCGGCGGCGATCCAGGCGCCGAAGAGGACCCCCAGGACCAGCAGGGGCGCCAGAAAGGGACGGCCCTGTTCGCGCAGGGTGAAGGCGCAGATGAAAAACCCGTAGCCGTAGGTCAGAATGCGGACGGCCATATTGGCCAGCACCACCGATCGTCCGGCGCGTGTTGTTTCGCTCATCTGTTCCACTGGGGTCCGTCTCTCCTACCCGATCCCTCGATTCGCTTTTGTGCCGTAGCTTCCGTCTTGGGCGCCGGGTTCCCGTAGAAACCGGTCTTCCGATGCGTCCCGGCGGCCCGGGGGGCGGTTTGCGCGCGGGACCGGCGTCATCTCCGGCACCCACCGTCCGGTCCCCGCGCGACGGGAACGGTGAGCCGGTCACGCCCCCCTCTTTCCGCCTTCTACCCTTTATTCTCCGCCGGAGTCAATGATCCCGCCGGTGGATATGACGTAACCCTCTTTATCCACGACAGATCTCCGGCTACCAGGCCCGGCTTCCCTCCAAAAAATCGCGATCTCTCCGAGAGCGCCGCCACCCAAACCACAAAAGGCTGGAAAGCGCTTCCCCGCCCATGGTATAGACGCTGGGAGAGAAGGACCATAACCCTTGACCCAGGAGGTAAAGATGCCGAAGATCGTACACTTCGAGATACCGGCGGACGACATGGAACGGGCCCGGAACTTCTACCAGGACCTGTTCGGCTGGAAGATCACCCCCTACCAGGAGGGGTCCGACTACTGGATGATCTCCACCGACGAGGACGGGGAAAAGGGGCTCGACGGCGGGATGATGGCCCGGCAGCACCCCAACCAGCCCATCGTCAACTATATCGAGATCCCCTCGGTGGACGACTACATGAAGAAGGTGACGGATCTGTCGGGAAAGGTCCTGGTTCCCAAGATGCCGGTCCCCGGCATGGGGTACTTCGCCGTCTGCATGGACACCGAGGGCAACAGCTTCGGGATCTGGGAGACCGACCCCAACGCCGCCTTCCTGGCCGATCCGGCCGAGGCGTTCATCGCCCTGATGGCGGCGGTGATCGCGTCGGACGAAAAGTACAGCGTGGACGAGATCCGGACGGTGTGGCACCAGGTGGAGGGGCTGGAGATCTTCCGGGACAAGGACTACAAGGACCTGGAGTCGAAGATCTTCAAGCGGTTCGACCGGGATCCGGCATCCCCCGCCCCGTTCGACGACCGGCAGATCGAGGCGATCCTCGCCTCGGCCCGGCAGCTCCTCGGCCCGGAACTCCGGGAGAGCGCCTTTGCCATGGCGGCCAGGCTGGCCCACGCGGACAAGACCCTCCAGGGATACGTGGAAACGATCGATCCCCGGGAGCAGCGGCTCCTGGACCGGATCCGGGAAGGGCTTGAGATCCGCCTGCCGGCGGCCGAAAGGGTCCTCAAGGAGATCGCCGAGGCCCGATTCTCCTGAACGGGCCCACCTGTGGCCCGGCGAGGCGTCCCTGGGGGTCGGCCCGCGGCCGGGGATCGATCACCGATGACGTCTCCGCCAGGTTCGGGGGCTGACGTACCGGTCCCCCTGTCGCCAGATCCCCCGCAGCGCCCGCCGCGCCCGCTTTTCGGCCCCGCGATAGGCGTCGATGTCCAGTCCCGGCGCCGGCTTGCCCCGGTACGCCTCCGCCAATCCGGCGGCGACCATCGCGAGATTGATGTTGCGGCCGTCGAGGAGGAGTTCGCCCAGGATCCGTCCGTAGTCGTCGATGCCGTATGCGCGGACGGTGACGTGTTCCCCCAGGACGAGATCGGAGAGGTATTGCGTCGACTCGCGGCCGTACGGCTGGCCGGGGCGATCCTTTCGCCGGGTCTCCGGCGCGTCGATCCCCACCAGGCGGACCCGCCGGCCGTCGCCCATTTTTACGGTATCGCCGTCAAAGACGTAGACCACCTGATCGGCGGAGGCGCAGGCGGCCGAGGCCGGCGACAGACAAACGGCCAGAAGGATGATCAGGGCGCGGAGGATCCCCCGCTTCCCCGTCCCGGAGCGGGGCCCCGCACGGGATTGCGCGCGGTCCTCCGCCGGGTCGGAAATCACTGTTTGATGTTGGACAATCCGGCCGTGAGTGCCCATTTCATCCCTTGCTCCACGCTCATGTCCACGGTCTTGACGTGATCCTTGGGCACGATCAGGTTGAAGCCGCCGATCTGATACCCCCATTGGACGTAGACCACCACGTGCTCCTCGGGGAGGAAGTTTTCGGGGAGCCCCTCGGGGTCCTCGCGGGTGACGAACCCGAAGGTCTCGATCCTGGAGTCGGGGATCTTCACCACCACCGGCCGCCCCAGCTCCTTGGTCATCTCGCCGCCGAAGATCTTCATCATGTCGCGGATGGGGGAGTAGATGGAGCTGAACACGGGGATTTTGCTCAGGGTCTTGTCGATGCCGCCCACCACCTTCCGGGTGACCCAGGGGTACATGGAGAGCCCCACCAGGAAGATGATGACCAGGCTGACGATGAATCCCAGGCCGGGAATGTAGAGGCTCTCGGGCAGAAACAGGGTCAGAACCCCCCGTAGAATCCGCTCCACGGCCCAGATCAGCCACACGATGACGTACAGGGAGATGATGATGGGAAGGACGATGGAAAGCCCCTTGAGGAATGTCCGCGTAATGAATGCCCACATGTCGATGGTCCCTTTCGCTGGTTTCAGAATCGAGTCCCCCCTCCCCTGGCGAACGACCGTCACTTCCCCCGCAACGATCCTCGGGTTTCGTTTCTCCTCTTAAGGATGTATCGTACCACAGGAGGGGGGATTGGGCAAAGATCAGAGGACGGACTTTGCGACACGACGGCCTCACCCCGCCGCTCCCTCCGGGGGCCCTGACCCAGGAGGCCGATGTCGCGGGGGGCGGCGGCGGAAGCGGGTGTTTCATCGGAACCGCGCGTCCTCGATAGCGGAAACAGATCTCAACGCCACCGGCGGCCGGGCGGTTTTCCGTCAATGGGAACGGACCGTCCCGGCGGCCGGTCCCG
>CAYSLC010000220.1:5111-8435 GCA_964431545.1 uncultured Desulfobacteraceae bacterium
GTCCCGGCGGCCGGTCCCGACGACCGGTTGCAATCTGTGCAAAATCGGGTACGATCAACCGTGACGGTCGTGGCTCCGGCACGCCGGAGACCCGCGTCCATCGATTGGATCTGTCATGAAAAAGGAAGGGTCTGATACACCTGATTGAAGAAACGGAATAAAATGAAATGGACTCCCCGATGAACCTCCAAGAAGCCATCTCCCTGCTCCGGGAGAAAGCGACCGCGTGGTCGAAAGATGCCGTGCTGCTGCTGCCCAACCTGATCCTCGCGCTGGTCGTCCTTCTCTTCTTCCACTTTCTGTCCAAGAAGCTGAAGACGCTGTCCAGGCGGCTGCTCCGGAGGATGATCACCAACGAGGCCCTGATCAGCTTTCTGGGCACCCTCGTCCGGATCGGCACGTTTCTGGCCGGGGCGCTGATCGCCATCAAGATCCTGCGGTTCGATGATGCCGTGCTGTCACTCCTCGCCGGCATCGGCATCGCCGGGATCGCCCTGGGGTTCGCGTTCCAGGACATCGCCGCCAACTTCATCGCCGGCATCGCCCTGGTGTTCCGGAAGGACTACCCCTTCAAGGTGGACGATGTGGTCCGGACCAACGACATTCTCGGCGTGGTCAAGGAGATCAACCTGCGGGACACCATGATCCAGACCTTTGGCGGTCAGTACATCTTCATTCCCAACAAGCAGATCTTCGAAAACGCGGTGATCAACTACAGCGCCCTGGGGAGCCGGCGGGTCGATCTGGCGGTGGGCGTCTCCTACGGGGAGGATCTGGAGAAGGTCCGGGAGGTCGCCCTAAATGCTGTCCGGGACACCCCGCACCTGCAAAAGGAGAAACCGGTGGAGGTGTTCTATGAGGAATTCGGGTCGAGTTCCATCAACTTTCAGCTCCGATTCTGGATCCCGTTCGAAAAACAGACCGATTTTCTGAAAGCCCGCAGCGAGGCCGTCATCCGCATCAAGAAAGCCTTCGACGCCGCGGACATCACCATCCCCTTCCCCATCCGCACCTTGGATTTCGGGATCAAGGGCGGGGAGAAGCTCTCGGCGATGATCGGAAACCGGCCCGGGTAAAGACGATGGATACCGACCAAAAAATGTCTTCGGGAACCTGCCCGAACCAGGCTTCGATGGCGGCGATCAGCGTCTTCCGGGCATCCATAAACATGCCCTCCTCGATGCCTTTTTTTTATGCCCTGTTTAATGCCTTCCTTGATCCCTTCGGCAATCCCATCCTGTTTGATGATGTCGTATGCGGCGGACTCGATCATGATGTCTTTCCTTCTGTCGGTCGGTTCCATGGTTTGGTCTCGACCGTTTGAGGTCACTCGCCGTCTCCCGGCGGATGGCTACCCGATCAGCACCAGCCCCGATAGGGATCCCATGGGCACCGCCCCGGGATCGGTCCCCTTGGTGATCTCATCCATATTCCATCCGGCGGCCTCCATGAGTTTGCCGACGTTGATGCCGTACCCGGACATCGAGTGGCGGGCGTCCTCCGGATGGAGGCACGATTCGTTTTCCGCCACTACCCGGCATTCGGGCTGGTCGTGGCAGAAGATGGTCTTGCACGAGCCGCCGGCAAAGGCTCGGGCGTCCGGATACCCCATCTCCCTGGCCGCCCGCTCGATCCCGGCGGCGACCTCGTGGAGCATCCGGAAGGCGTCCCGCCGGTCCTCCGAAGCCGAGACCAGGACCGACGTCGGCACCTCGATCCGGAAGAAGACGGCATGGTCATACCCCTTCACCAAATTCCGGAAACCGTCCGGTCCCGGCACGTGGGGCGGGCAGCCGGGCGACAAGCCGTAGTTTCCGCACTGTTCCTTGCAGATCTCGGCCAGGTGGTCCTCCACCAAGATCTTCTTTGTTTCGATGATCGCGGCGTCGGATGCGCCGAGTCGGCGGGCTGTTTCCGCTAAACTCGATAGGTCCGGTCCGGGACCTGCGTTCATCGCCGGTCCCGCTGATTTTCCATTTTCCATGATTCCAATCCCCCGATGTCGGGACAACGTGTTATGAGTGCGGATAAGTGTCCGATATCGTTTTGATTCATCTCCTTTAGAACCCCCGTAAATAGAAAGTCGATTGCCACGCGGTTTTCGTTTTTCCACTCTCGGCGCCTTTTTTCCGGCAACATCTCCGCAAGCTTCTGTTTGAGAGTCTGGGACAGGTTGATGTGGTGTTTCTTGACCTGCCTGGGAAGATCGCCGTTGACGCTCAAATTGGCGGCTTTCTTATTGCTTCAGGGTCGTATGGAAATATCGGCATGGTTCCCCCATATCTCTGTTCGTATTCGACAAACTCGCTTTTGTCGTGCGCGGACTATAGCAGTCCCTGCTGTGATATTGCAATGGATTTGCTCGTCCGTTTCCATTTTTTGCGTGCAATCCGTGGTCCTTTGAAGGTCGGGTGGAGACGTCTTTTTTGCGCCCGCCATTTCACTGGACGTGAAAGGGATTTCGCTGTTTTCCTAGATGTTCTCGGCGTCCCCGGACGGTTTGAGAAGGATCAAAAAAGGATGTCGGTTCGATCATCGCCTTGGGTATCCGCATATCGGGTCTGAAAGCCGGTATGGAAATAGGTGGCTTTTTTAAATTTTGGATTGACAACGGGTGGGAATTGGTGTAATGCTCGGCGAGCCATATGGGTAATTTCAGATATATCTCATAAACTGTGGGCGTTCCAGAACCTGCTATGAACCGGAACTACACAATCGAAACTCTCCAACCATGCAGCCGCATGGCCCCCTCCTTCGCCTTCTCGGATCCGCGATGGTGCCTCAGATTGGCAACGCCATATTTCTATTTAGATAGGACATGAGCAGACAATAGATCTCTTGTTGAGCCGGGAAAAAAGAGGACTGTAAAACGATCACCGGGAAAGGAAAAATTATGTCTTTGGGGAGTGAATTGAAACGAGACATCCGGACCTGTCGTGGGCGGCTTCAAAAGGGGTTGTGGGCGGCGGTTGCGTTCATTCTCATGGGGATCTGTTTTTCATCGAATGCATACGCCCAGGCCGACTGCGCGCAAACCTCGATCACGGGCGTACCGCAAGCCGAATGCGAGGCACTTGTCGCATTCTACAACAGCACCAATGGTCCTGGGTGGACGGATAATACCAACTGGAACACAACTTCGTCTGTCGATTCCTGGTTTGGGGTTTCGGTGAATACTTCCCCTGGCTATGTTAACGATCTGTCATTAACCTCAAATAATTTGGCGGGCTCCATCCCGCCGGAAATCGAAAACCTTTCTCAATTGCAAAATCTTCGTCTCTATAACAACCAACTCACGGGCGCCATCCCGACGGAACTCGGAAA
>CAYSLC010000221.1:0-8400 GCA_964431545.1 uncultured Desulfobacteraceae bacterium
TATATCTGAATTTATATAGTTTCTTGATTCCAACCGTTGTTTGTGATCATAGAAATTATTAAAAAAAGTGATGCGCACGCTCCGGGAGCAACTGGTCCTCATCAGGGCATGGGAAACCCAACCGACCTTTTACCTGACCATTATGTGTCTTGGATTGGCTGAAGCCATTGAACACGGCATCCAGGCGGCAAAATTCCGCGCCGGAACACTTCCGAAATTTCTGGATCAAGCCGGTAAAAACCTGATAAGCATGCCCGCCTGTTTCCGGGATATGGGGTTGGAAATGGTCGAGGATGCCAGGGCTTATCTTGTCATGCTGAAAGACAAACTGCCCCTGCTTTCAGACAGTCTGGACGCCCTGGACCGATTTGAGACGAGATTGAAAGCCGCGTCATCGCGACCAGGGTTTCGCATTCCTCAAGACGAACTCGCCCTGGTCGTTGAACAACACATCAATTGCGGCACGCCCGTTACCGAGGTGGATGACCTGCTAGACCATGAAATTGACGCCATGAACCGGGTTCTGGCCAGAGCGGCCGACGAAATGGGGTGCGATACATGGCGGGAGGCCTATGCCGCGATTCCACCACCCAAAACGGGAGAAGACGGTCTTGTCGGTCTTTACCGGGATGTGGTGCTGGGCCTTGGGCGCCATTGCAGGTCCACCACGGGACCGGATGGAGAATTCATACCCGATCTGGTGGAATGGACCCGGCAAAACTGGGACAACCTGGTTTTAAAACCGGAAAGAGGCTATTCCGGCAAAGGCGTCTGCGTAGGCGGCGTGCATAAAGGCGGCGACAAAGCCATATCGCTTGCATTGGAAAAAGGGGCCTATATCGTTCAAAAAAAAGTGGGCCTTTACCTGTGGGCGGAAGACATTCCCGAACTGAACGCGGCAAACAACAAAATCGTCATGACGACCTTTCAAACCGACTTTCGGTGTCTTTTCAGCAATGAGAGGATGCTCGGATTCTTATGCCGGTACGGGAAGGTGCCGACAAATGTGGGCAGCGGCGGCGGGGTTCAGCCCATGGCGGTTCTGAAATCCGATATGTCGGTGGGGCAGGCAACAAACCTGATCAATGAAACCATCATGGAAATGGACTTTCCCCATGTCGCCGGAGCGATCGAACTGCAGAAAAACCTGGCCATGGAAAACCGCTTCACCTACCTGCTGGGTCCGATAAAAATGGCATTGCGCCCCAGATTGATCACACAGACACAGATAGATCATCTTGAAACCTACTGCCGCGGCATATGGGAAGATTGCCTTACCCTGGAAACCATGTGGGAAAAAGGTGAACTGGACCATATGATCGATATTGAACCCGAAGAACTGGACATCGCAAGATCCCAGCCCTGGCGCGGTTCTCCAGCTATTTTTGCATCGGATGGAATTTTCAGTTTCGGAGCCCATAAGCAACCATGACGTTGAAAGTGAACGCCGACTGGTGGAAGGAAATATTTGATGACCTTTACCTCATGACCGACGCGCGTTCGGTGTGCGATGACGACCTGACCGAGAAGGAGGTCGATTTTATCGAATCCGTGCTGAATCTGGATAAATCAGCGCCGATTCTTGATCTTTACGGCGGACAGGGCCGTCACGCCATGGAACTTTCCCGCCGGGGCTTTTTAAACGTCAAGGTTTTGGATTATTCGAAGTATCTGATCGAGGCGGGAAGGCGCCAGGCTGAGAAACAGGATCTGAACACAGAATTTATCCGGGGCGATGCAAGAAATACAGATCTTGCGTCAGGCAGTTTTGAGACCGTGATCGTGATGGGCGGCTCATTCGGTTATTTTGTCCCGGATGCTGAAAATAAAAAAAAAATTTTTGGAGGAATCTTTCCGACTCTTAAAGCCTGGCGGCAAATTGCTTCTGGACCTGCCGGATAAAGGATATGTCCTTAAAAATTTTCAACCCGTTTCAAAGCACAAACCCGGGGGGACGCTCCAGGTCACCAGGAAGCGTAAACTTGTTCAGGACGTGATTTACTGTCAGGAGACCGTGGTCTGCTCTCAAAAAGGAACTCTGCGGGACAACACCTATTGCATCCGTCTTTACAGCCAGGAACAAATCCGTCGAATGCTCGAAAATGTCGGGTTCACCGATATTTCTTTCCAGGAGGATTTCATGGACCGGCAGGAAAAAGGCGATTACGGCACAATGACGAACCGGATGGTGGCGACATCAAGCCGTCCTTCCCTGTAACCTTGGACAGATTGTTGCCGGTTCACCGGGAACGGTCGTTGATGAACAGTTGGGGTATCCAATTGAGCCTCCGTCCCAAAGGTTGAAACCTCGACGATATCAAAGCCGCGGGCGGTCCATTCATTTTGCCGCTTGGTGTAAAACGTGTATGGCGGCGCGTTTGCGCCGCTTGACATCCCCCCGCGCTTTTGCCATACTCCAACCCGTTTTAGGAGGGCTGATGCCCACCCCTTTCACCCCATTTCAACGGAGGAATCCATGAAACGCTTCTTGCCCGTCGTATTCGCGCTGATCCTGGCCACGTCGGCCCCGGCCGCGGCCAAAACCCTGCTCAAACTCGCCAACTCCGGGCCGGACAAGCCGGACAACCGGACCGTCAAGGCGGTGGCCATTTTCAAGGATCTCGTCGAAAAAGGCACCAACGGCGAAGTGGAAGTGCGGGCCTACCACGCCAGCGCCCTGGGCGCCGAACGCGAAGCCCTGGAAGGGGTTCAGATGGGCACCATCCAGATGGGGACACTGTCGGGCGGCCCGGTGTCGGGCTTTTTTCCCGAAGTGATGTTTTTCGACATCCCCTATCTTTTCTCCAGCAACGCGGCCGCCTGGGAATTTTTCGAATCCCCCACGGCCGCTGAATTCAAAGACGCATTTCTGAAAAAGACCGGCGTGCGGGTTCTGGCCATCACCGAAAACGGGTTCCGTCATTTCACGGCCAAAACGTCGCTCCAGGCGCCCAAGGATCTGAAGGGCCTAAAGGTCCGGACCATGCAAAATCCCGCCCACATGGCCATGGTCGAGGCGCTCAGCGCCGACCCGACCCCCATCGCGTTTTCCGAACTGTACATGGCCCTGCAACAGGGCGTGGTGGACGCCATGGAATGTCCCATCGCCCTGATCCACGACATGAAATTCTTCGAAGTTCAGGATTACATGGTGCTGGACGGTCATCTGTACAATCCCCTGTTCGTGTTCATCAATGAGAACGTCTATCAGAAGCTCTCCCCGGAACACCGGAAAGTCGTGGCCGACGCGGCCGTGGTGTTGGGAAAGGCCCACTGCGGCTTCAACCAGGAAGCCAACGTCACCGCCCTGGAAAACCTCAAGGCCAAGGGCATGACCGTCTACAAACCCACCGCCGACGAACTGGCGAAATTCCGTGAACTGGCCCAGCCCGCGGCCCTCTCCTTCATCAAGGAAAAAATAGGGGCCGAATGGGTGGAAAAAGCCCTGAACGGCGCCCGGGAAGCCGAAGCCGCCGTGGCCGGAAAGGAAGACGCCATTGTCGCCCGGACCATCGAAGCGGCCAATGCGGCCTACGCCAAAATCAAAAAATAGCTGAAACGATCCGCCGGCCTCGGCCGAGGCCGGCGGATGCCTACCCTGACGCCCGTCGGACGGCCCCGGCATGACCGAACGCCGCCCGGAGTTAACCCCCATGCGCCATCTTTCCTACTGGATCAACACCCTGGCAAACTGGCAGGTCCGCCTCTGCGCCGCCCTGGTCGCCGTTCTGGCCGTTGCCATGACAGCGATCATCCTCATGCAGGTGTTTTTCCGGTTCGTCGTCTATGTCCCTTTTCCCTGGAGCGAGGAGCTGGCGCGGTTCCTGATGATCTATATGGCCATGTTCGGCAGCGTCATCGCCCTGCGCCGCGGCCGTCACATCGGCGTCCGGGTGCTGGTGGAACGGTTGCCGGAAAAGCTGTATGACGTCGTTGCCGCGCCCTTTGTTCAGGTCTGCATGATCGGATTCCTGGCCGTTCTGTTTCGGCAGGGGGTGGATCTGGCCCTCCGCAACCGGTACCAGGTGTCCACGGCCCTGGATGTCTCCATGTTCTGGCCCTACCTGGCGATCCCCGTCGGCGCGGCGATGATGATCATCGACATCGTTTCGGACATGCTCCACGACCGGTTCCCCACGCCGGCGGGGTCATCGGCCAAGATCGCCACTCATGTGCTGGACGGCGGCGATGAAAACGGCCGTCGGGAGGACGCCGCCCCATGATGACCTGGCTCATGCTCATCTTCCTGGCGACCCTGTTCCTGGGGTTTCCCGTGGCGTTCTGCCTGGGACTCACGTCCCTGGCGGCGCTCTGGATCCAGGACGTGCCCCTGGTGCTCGTGGCCCAGCGGATGTTCCAGGGGATGAATTCCTTCTCCCTCATGGCCGTCCCCTTTTTTGTGCTGGCCGGGGAACTCATGAACCGGGGCGGCACCACCCAGCGGCTCATCAATTTCTCCAATATGCTGGTCGGCCGGATTCCCGGCGGGCTGGCTCAGACCAACGTGGTCGCGTCCATGTTCTTCGGCGGCATCAGCGGGTCCGCCGTCGCCGACGCCGCCGCCATGGGCTCCATTCTCGTGCCCGGCATGGTGCGCCAGGGATACGGCCCGGGCTTTTCGGCGGCCATCACCGCCGCCTCCTCCACCATGGGCCCCATCATTCCGCCCTCGATTTTCATGGTCATCATGGGCGTGACCACGGGGTTGTCCATCGGCGGACTGTTCGCGGCGGGGATCGTGCCGGGACTGATGCTGGGCGCGTCCATGATGGCGGTCGCCTGGATCATCGCCGTCCGCCGCCAATACCCCAGGGACACCCAACCCGTCACCCTCGCCCGATTCGGACGGGAGCTGACGTCGGCGGGACCCGCCCTGCTGGCCCCGATCATCATTCTCGGCGGCATTCTCGGCGGCGTATTCACCCCCACCGAAGCGGCGGCCGTGGCGGTGTTTTATTCTTTCCTGCTCGGCGTTTTCGTCTATCGCGAACTCACCTTCGCCGGGCTCCGGGCGGTGCTGGTGCAAAGCGGCGTCACCACCGCCGTGCTGTTGCTCATTATCGGAACGGCCAACATCTTCGCCTGGGTGCTCACTTCAGAGCAGATCCCCCACCGGATCGCCCAGTCCATGCTCGGGCTCACGGAAAACCCGTACCTGATCCTGCTCGTCATCAACGGATTCCTGATCTTCATCGGCATGTTCCTGGAAGGGGGCGCGGCCATCATCATCCTCGCCCCCACGCTGCTGGCCGTGGCCGAATCGGTCGGCATCGAACCGCTCCATTTCGGTCTGGTCATGGTGCTCAACATCGCCGTGGGATTGCTCACCCCACCCCTTGGAGTCTGCCTGTTCGTGGTCTGCGGCGTCACCGGCCTTTCCCTGTCCCGGGTCACCCGGGCGGTGTTGCCCTTCCTGGCCCTGGAGATCCTGGTCCTCCTGCTGGTCACCTACCTGCCGGGACTCATCCTCTTTTTCCCGCGCCTGCTCGGCTACCTGTGAAGCCGGCGACGGGAAGAAAAATGACGGGACTGTCAAAGGCGTTCCTCCGGTCATGCGGCGAAATCCTCGGACCGGAGGGCCTTCTCACCGCCCCGGAGGACCGGCACGCCTATTCCTATGATCTCTTCGCTCGGGGTCTGCCCGACGCCGTGGCCCTGCCCGCGACCACGGAACAGACGGCCCGGGTGCTGGCTCTCTGCGCCGACGCGGGCGTTCCGGTCACGCCCAGGGGGGCCGGCACCTCCCTGACGGGCGGACCGGTGCCGGTCCGCGGCGGGCTCTCCCTTTGCCTGGCGCGGATGCACGGCGTGGTCGAGCTTTCCGTCCAGGACCGACTGGCCCGGGTGAAGGCCGGGACGGTCACCGATGCGCTGAAACGTGCAGCCCGACGCCGGGGCCTTCTCTATCCGCCGGACCCCACATCCGCGGCCTACTGCACCATCGGCGGCAACGTGGCCACCAATGCCGGCGGGGCGTCGGGGGTCAAATACGGCGTCACCCGGGACTACCTTCTGGGTCTCACCCTGGTCACGGCCGACGGCGATGTGCTGACCACCGGATCCCGCTGCGTCAAACGGTCCACGGGCTACGATTTCACCCATTTCCTATGCGGCAGCGAGGGACGCCTGGGGGTGGTCACGGAGGCCGTCGTCAAGCTCGTCCCGGCGCCCGCCGCGGTCCGGACGCTGCTCGCCTGGTATCCGAACGTGGAAGCGGCGGCCGGGGCGGCGGCGGAAGCGACCGGAGGCGGGGTTACGCCCTCGGTCATGGAGATCATGGACGATGGATTCCTGAAGGCGGTGGCCGATGTGTACGGCGTCCGCCTGCCTGAAGGCGCGGGCGCCGCGCTGCTCGTGGAGACCGACGGGTCGCCGGCGTCGGTGGCCGAACAGACGTCCGTTCTCGAATCGGCCCTGGGCCAGGAGGCCCTTTCGGTTCGCGTCGCCGGCGACGAAGCCGAACGGGAAACCTTATGGAAGGCGAGACGGGGCGGCACGGCGGCCCTGGTTCGCCAGGCCCGCTTCCTGGCGACCCTCGATTACGCCGTGCCCGTCTCCCGCATCGCCGAGGCGGCGCGGACCATCCAGGATGCGGCGGCCAGGGCCGGCCTGACGGTGGTGATCATCGGTCACGCCGGTGACGGCAACCTCCATCCCATGTTCATCTTCGACCCGGACGATCCGCGCCAAGCCGCGGCGTTCAGACGGGCGGACGCCGACCTCTGCGCCGCCGTGCTGAAAATGGGCGGCACCCTCACCGGCGAGCACGGCATCGGCCTGGAAAAGGCGGATCTGCTCCCGCGGGAACTGTCGCCCCGCGAAATGGCCCTCTCCCGCCGGTTGAAGCGGGCGTTCGACCCCAAGGGCATCCTCAATCCGGGGAAGTGCGAAGACGGCGGACCTGCATGACGGACCCGGTCTGCGACCGCTGCGGCCGCTGCCTGTCCGTCTGCCCCGTTTACGATGCGACCCGGGTGGAAACCCTCTCCCCCCGGGGGCGGATGGCCTTGTTGCGGGGCATCGAGGCGGGGGAATTCGCGCCATCCCCGCGAATCGACCAGAGTCTGTCCACCTGCCTCCAGTGCCGTGCCTGCGCGCGGACCTGCCCCAAGGGGGTGGACGCGGCGGCGCGCGTGCGGGCCGCCCGCGTCCCCGCAGGATCGGGCCGGACGCTCGAACGGGCCCTGCTGGCCGTTGTGACCCGCCGACGCTCGCTGCTGTCCGGCTGCTGCCGGATCGCCGCCGCCGTCTCCCGCCTTTTCCCCCGGCGCGGCGACAGCCCCGCCCGCCACCTGCCGCTGTTTCTGCCCGAAGCCCTTGCCGGCCGGACCCTTCCGGCCATTAGCCGGCGTTCGGCGTTCGACCGCCTCCCCGAACGGATTCCGGCCGCCAGGGGCGTCCCCTACCAGGGATCGGTCACTCTCTTCACCGGATGTTTTTTCGGCCTGGCCTCGACGGGTCCGGTCCTCTCGGCCGTCCGGATGCTCACCGGCGGCGGCCTGGAGGTCCGCATTCCCCAACGGCAATCCTGCTGCGGCGCGCCGGCCCTGCTGTCCGATCATCCCGACCCGGCATATGCGTCAATGAAACGATGTCTCGCGCTTTTGGGCGGAAATGATCCTGTTTTGACGTTGTGCGCCACCTGCACCCACATGCTCTCGTCGGCGGCGGACACGGTTTTCAAGGACCGGCCGGAAGAGCGGGCGGCGAAAAGGCTCGCCGGCCGGGTCCGGGAGGCGACGGCGTTTCTCGCCGACCTCGACCTGCCTTGGGCCTTTCGAACCCCGAAACCTTTGACGGTCACGGTCCACGATCCATGCCATTTGACCGGAGACGCCGGCCACGCGCCGGCGGTGCGGCGCCTGTTGTCGGCGGTTCCCGGCGTCCGGTTGAAAGAAATGACCGGTCCGGACGCCTGCTGCGGGGGCGGCGGGTTGTCCGGATTAAAGCACCCGGCCATTTCCGGCGCCATCGGCGAGGCCAAAGCCGACGCCGTACTGGATACCGGCGCTTCCTATGTGGTCGCCGCCTGCCCCGGCTGCCTGCTGCAGATCGGCGACCGCCTGTCCCGACGAAACGCGGGGGTACGAGCGGCGCACCCCCTCGAGATCACGGCCGACAGGCTCCGGCAAGAATGGAATGAACCGCGCCGTTATCCGCAGGCCCGTCGGATCATCTCGGCATACACCCGGCAGGCCCGTATCAGGTGATCCACCGGCACATGATCTTCCGGCGTGTGGGCGTAGCGTTCGTCGCCGGGGCCGAACCCCACGCAGGGGATACCGGCGCGGTGGATGAAGGTGCCGTCCACGCCGAATTTCCAGACTGAAATCTTTCCAGGATCGCCCAGAACGGCTTCCCGGGCCGCTTTGGCCAATTGCACCACCGGCTGATCCTCCT
>CAYSLC010000222.1:0-8367 GCA_964431545.1 uncultured Desulfobacteraceae bacterium
ATGAAGACCGACTGGAGGGGATCGACCTCCGCCTGGAGGGTGGGACCCTGGACAGGGGATAGGGCCTGGGCTTCCGGTTCGGCCGTCTGTCGGTACGTTTCATTGTCATCCTTCCCCTTGAGGAACGGGTTGGGGACCGACCGGGCCGCCGGGGTCCGGGCGGCGAGCCCCTCGGGCGACGAGTCCGGGGGCGCGGGATCGGCCCAGCCGTCCGGTTCCGCCCCGGCCGCCTCCGTTTGGGCCATGTTGCGGGCCTGGCTGACGGTGATCTCCTCCACCCGTTTCTCCTCCTTGCCCAGGTACGCCCGCTTTCGACGGTCCCGGGCGAGGAACTTGTCGGCGAACCCTTCGGCGGATTCGGAAATCTTGGAGCGCTCCTCCCTGACCGCCTTGAACTCCATGGATGAGGCATGGGCCGGCGGTTCGGAGACGACGGTCCGCCGGGTGTTGAAGACGGCGTTGGCCTCCCGGAGGCGGGACACCAGCTCGGCGCGGTCCGGCGGCGGTCCCTCCGGGTCCTCCACCAGGGGGGTACCGAAGGAGCCGTCCGGGTTGTTCTGGAAGTAGCCGATGATGAAGCGCTCCGGGGGCGGCCGGGAGAGGGGGGACCGGATCCGGGTCCCGGCACTAGGGTCGTCCCCCTCGGGGACGTACCGGTAGTTGTAGGCGTCCACGGGCCGATCCTCCTCCCGGGCCACCAGTTCGGCCAGTTCCCGCTCCATCTCGTTGAAGATGGTCTCCGCGAAGAACCGGAGGCGGGAGATCTCCTCCTGCTCCAGGCTCCGGTAGGTCCGGAGGATGAAGTAGCCCAGGGGGACGGAGAGGGCGATGCAGAACAGGAGGATGAACAGGCGCAGCCGCTTCATCGTTCCGGCTCCAGCCGGTACCCCTCCCCCCGGACGGTGGTGATGAAGGGGGTGTCGCCGAGGAGGGTGGCGATCTTCTTCCGGAGCTTGAGCACGTGGATGTCCACCGTCCGGGTCTCGATGTCGGGGTCGGCGTACCGCCACACATCGGAGAGAAGCTCCCGCTTGGAGATGATCCGCTCCCGGTTCCGGTAAAGGTGGGCGATGATGTCGAACTCCCGGCGGGTCAGCTCCAGGGTCCGTTCCCCGAGGACCGCCGTGAGGGATCCCCCGTCGAAATCGACCCCCAGATGGGTGATCCGTTCGTCGGAGAGGCGCTTTCCGGCGCGGCGCAGCACCGCCTCCACCCGGACCATCAGCTCCCGGAGCGAAAACGGTTTGCAGACATAGTCGTCGGCCCCGGCCTTGAACCCGGCCACGATGTCGTCCTCGCTCCCCTTGGCCGTGAGCATGACGATCCCCTGGTCCGGCTTTTTGCCCCGGATCTCCCGGCAGATGGAGAAGCCGTCGAGGGTGGGGAGCATCACGTCCAAGAGGATCAGGTCGAAGGTCCCGGCAAGGGCGGCCTCCAGACCCTCCCCGCCGTCCTCGGCCCCCTGGGCCGAGAAGCCGTTGAAGACCAGGACGTCGAGGAGTCCGTGGAGGATGGCGGGATCGTCCTCCACAACGAGTATGGTCGCCTTGGGGGTTTTCATGGGCGCGATTCCTTTCTCCGGATCGGTATCCGGAGTTTCAGACTACCACCGATTCCAAGGCGGGGAAAAGCAAAAGTTATGCAAAAAAATGCTTTTCTCGAAAGAGGATTTCCTTTACATTGAGGGGGGATACGATCGTCACTGGAGAGAATGGGGCAACGGAATGGAAAGGATCGGAGGAGACCATGACCACGCTCATCGACTGGATCAAGAACCAGACCGATTCGATCAAGCGATCGCTGGCAAAGCTGGTTAACCGGGACTTCATCGAAGCGATTTCGGCCGGCTGCGCCCTGGTCGCCGCGGCCGACGGCGTCGTTCGGTCCTCGGAAAAGGAGAAGATGCGGCGTTATATCGAGGGGAGCGACATCCTTCGGAACGTCGAGCCCGATGAGATCGCGGCCGCTTTCGACAAATATGTCCGGCGCATGGAACAGGATTATCTTCTCGGCGAGGCGGAAGCGTACATGGCCATCGGCATGATTCGATCCAATCCGAGCAATGCCCGGCTCCTGATCCGTGTCTGCTGCGCCATCTGCGTCTCCGACGGGATGTGCCATGAAAATGAGATCGAAGCGTTGCGGCGCATCGCACGGGACCTCCACCTCGATTTCGAGGAGGTGGTCGGATCCGTGGAGGATATCGCCGTTCGGTCGGAACAGTCCGTCTCCGTCGAGGTGGCCGAACCGCCGCCGGTTCCGGAGGCTCCGGCGCCACCGGCGGAGGATAGACCTCCGGTCGATCCGATACCCGCGGCGCCATCGGTTTCGGAAGTCCCAGCGGGTCCGCTGGAAGAAGCGCATGCGCCCGCGGCGGATCCGACGCTCGCCGCGCCCGAGGTTTCGGACGCACCCGCGCCGCCGCCCGAAGAGGAGGATATGGCGGCGGAGGCGACCGATTTCATCTTCGCCAAGACGCCGGACCCGAAACAACATGTCGTTCTGGATGCCGGCACTGGAGCGGTACGGTACCGGTGCGTTGATGTGGCGGTGACATCCGCATTCAGCGTGATGGTCAACGGAATCGATGGACGGAACCTTTTCAATATCAATGCCGGCGCAAAGGAGGGCAGCGCCCAGGTGTTCGACAACCGCAACCAGTTGTCGGCCAATGTCCACCGCACCAGCGCCATCTACCGGCACTACGGCATTGACGATCCCGAGGGCGTCCGGAAATATGACCTGATCGAGTCATCGAAACCGAGCGCCAGGGAGTGGTCCCTCATCGAGGGGACGACGGAAATCGGCGGCGTCGAGCAGATCTCAGGGGAAAGAGCACGGGAACTGTTGGAGAACCGCGGTTCGGACCCGGAGGAGGTCAAACTCGACGGTGCGATTCGGTTGAGATTGGGTGGGGTTGTGGAAGAGGCGGCGTTGTTTGCGATTTTTGGAGGGATCTATATGGTGATGGTGGCGCATTAGGCCGTGGCCGATTCGGAAGCCCATGAAAATAGAGGGAGATTGGATAACTGGCCAAAGCGATATGTTCCCATTTTCATTACCACGGGAGTTCCGGGAGTTCCGGGAGTTCCGGGAGTTCCGGGGACACCGTACTCAACTATCTCAATTATAAGTCGGCAAGAACCATGCCCATGTGTCCTTGCATCGGTAAAGTGAACTCTGGGCAAAGCAGACATTCTTGCTCAGCCCTTCAACTCTTTGGCCCACAGTCTCGGCAACCCATCCACATTCAGCAAGTCATAAAATAAAACCCACGATCTTCCGCCGATAATATTCCGCTGAAGCTCCGCCCACGAGCGGATTCATATCATCAGCCCCACGACGTTTACCCTAACCTCCCTCATTGTCCCACCGAAAAGCAAAAGAAATGCAAAAATCATCACTTCACCTTTTTGCATTTCTTTGAATTGCATCTCCCCTGAAACCCGATACCATGGGATCAAACGATGGAATGAACCATCAGCACAAGCAAAAGAAAGGAGCATCCCATGAACGGAAAACATCTCAGAACCTTGGTGGTCGTCACCGGAATGATCGTCCTCACCTTCGCGGCCATGGCCTATTCCAACCGGCGGGAGGCGCCGCCCCCCATCCAGGTCAAGGACGGAGCCGTGACCCTCTCCGGGCGGCTCAGCCAGAACAAGGTCTTCCAGGGCGGCCCCGGCGAAGTGGCGCTCTCGCTCACCCTCGCCGCCGACGAGATCGTCGGCCCGGGGACCCATGACGGCCGGAACGTGGACATGGTGATCGTCCTCGACCGCAGCGGGTCGATGTCCGGCAAGAAGCTCCAGGACGCGAAGAACGCCATTCTCGCGTTGATTTCGGAACTCTCCGAAAAGGACCGCATCGCCCTGGTGAGCTACTCCGACAACCTCATGCACCATTACTCCCTCCGATCGGTGACCGGTGACATGCGGGAGCAGCTGGCCGCCGCGGTCCATGGGATCACCGCCGGCGGCGGGACCAACCTGGGCGCCGGGCTCCAGGGGGGCATCCGCATGCTCGACGCCTCCCGGAACAGCGGCAACGCCGGCCGGCTGATCCTCATCTCCGACGGCCTGGCCAACCAGGGGATCACCGATGTCACGGCCCTGGGCAATATGGCCGCCGGGGTCACCGAGTACGCCTTTGCGGTGAGCACCGTGGGGGTGGGGCTCGATTTCAACGAGACCCTGATGACCGCCCTGGCCGACCGGGGCGCGGGCAACTACTACTTCCTCGAAAACCCGGCCGCCTTTGCCGAGGTCTTCCGCAACGAGTTCCACCGGACCCGTGCCGTGGCCGCGGAAGGGGTGACGGTGGAGATCCCCCTGGCCGACGGGGTCTCCGTGGTCTCGGCCTCCGGATACCCGGTGACCGTGGAGGGGAACCGCGCCGTGATCCGCCCCGGGGCCCTGCTGTCGGGCCGGACCCGGAACCTCTTCGTCACCCTCCGGGTCCCCACCCAAAAGACGGGGGATGTCAAAATCGACGGGGTGAGCCTCTCCTACCGACGCAACGGCGACCCCCGCCGCGTGGTCCTGGACGAATCGTTCACCGTGGCCTGCGTGGCGGACCAGGAGGCGGCCTTCTCCTCCATCGACCGGAAGGTCTGGGAGCGGAAGGTGCTCGTGGATGACTACAACAAGCTCAAGGAGGAGGTGGCCGCGTCGATCCGCAAGGGGGATCGGAACGAGGCGATGCAGCGCATCCAGTCCTACCAGCGGACCCAGTCGGCGGCAAACGACAAGGTCCGGTCCCCGTCGGTGACCCGGAACCTGGAGACCGAGGTGCGGGACCTGGAGGATACGGTCCGGGAGACCTTCGCGGGCTCTGCCGGCGAGGTGGCGGAGAAGCAGAAGCGCAACGCCAAGGGCCTCCAGTACGAGGGGTACCGCGACCGCCGGATGAAACAGTAGGAAAGGGGGAGATCATGGGCATGATGACACGGTTTGTACGGCTCTTCAAGGCCGACGTGCACGGTGTGATGGACCAGTTGGAGGACCGGAACCTGGTGCTCAAGCAGTGCCTCCGGGAGATGGAGGCGTCCCTGTCCGTGAAACGGGCGGAGGCGAAGCGGATGGCGGCCGCCCTGGAGGACGCAAGGGAGCGTCTCCGGGGATGCGCCGAGGAGATATCCGGGGTGGAGACCGACCTGACCACCGCCATCGAGCGGGAGAAGGATGACATCGCCCGCTTTCTCATCAAGCGGCTGAAGCCCCTGAGCCGCCACCGGGAGGCGCTGGAGCGCCACATCGCCGCTCTGGAGCGGGATCTGGCCCGGTTCGAGGAGGAGGTGGCGGAGCAGTCCCGGCAGTATGAATCGCTCCGGCTCAAGGCGGAGGAACACGCCCGCCGGTCCGCTCGTCAGGCGTGGGACTCCCCCCTCGGGCCGGGCGAACACGGCACCGCCGCCGGTCCCGTGGCCGAGGAGGAGATCGAGCTGGAACTCATGCGCCGGAAGGCGGCGCGGAAAGAGGGGGTCGCATGAACGGTCGGCACATCCGCACAACCATCGTCTACGGTCTGCTCTTCGGGCTGATGTTCCTTCCGGTCCGAAGCCTCCTGGCTCCATTTCTGGGGGGCGCCATGGCCTTCCGGATCATCCTCTGGATGGGATGGGCGGGCTATGTCCTGCTGTTGGCCCGGTGGGGGAGGGTAGGGGTGACGACCATCCTGATCCCCCTGGGGCTGCCCTTGATCCCCGTGGCCCTGGGAGGAGCGCCGTCGATCTTCTTCCTGATCCTCCTGGGGGTCCTGAGCTGGATCCGGAGCGGGATCGCCTTTCCCGGCGGGATGTTCCGCAAGGGGGCCGCCGAGGCGGTGCTCTGCATGGGCGGGGCCCTGCTGGTGGGGTGGCATCTACCTTTGACCCCGCTGCGCTGGGCGCTGGGGATCTGGCTTTTCTTCCTGGTCCAATCCCTCTACTTCCTCTTTCTGAAAACGGAGTTCGAGAAGAGCCATTCGACCGGCGAGGACCCCTTCGAGCGGGCCCGGCGCCGGGCCGAGGAGATTCTGGTCTCCCGGTAAGGCTCCGGAAGGTTAACAGGTGCACCGAACAGGGGGCGGTCGATCCACGGCCGCCCCTACTCCCATTTGTGCTCCGGGTCCGGAACGAACGCGACCCCGTACCCCTCCTCGTAGATGCGGACCAGCCACCCGCCGGGGACCCTGGCCCGGTCCGTGGAACCGGTGGTCACCCCCGAGGGGTCATGCTTGACGTTGACCCACTTGAGGGTCACCGACGAGACAGGGCCCGCGTCGTCCATCTGGGCGTTGGCTTCGGAGGGCTGAAGCATCCGGTAGGCGTAAGATCCGATCATAAATCCAAGGAAGAGGGTGATCAGTCCGATGATGATGGTATGTCTCCGTTTCATGGGGACCTCCTTTGGGGATTTTGGTTTCCGTTCATTGGCGACACCCGCAGTGGCCGGCTGCCGTGGCCGGCCCGCCGTCAGAGGGACACCGGCAAGACGAGTTTGCCGCCCACATGGCGATCCTCCAGCCGTTCGTGGGCGTCCCGGACCGCCCGGTCCGAGAACGCATCCAGCATCAGAATCTTGTGGGGCCGGATTCGCCGTCCCTCGATGAGGCCCGACAGGATCTGGAGTTCCTTGCCGAAGATGGACCAGTATTCCGGTCCCCCGAACCGTGCCCGGGCCAGGCACAACTCGAAATGGAAGGAGGCGGATTTGGCCAGCATGGGGCTCTTTTCGCCGCTCAACAGGTACATCCGAAAATCCTCCGGCTCCTCCACGATGGTGGTCACCCGGCCGTCGAAATCGACCACCCGGCCGCAGAGGCGCTTCATGCCGCCGCCCACGAAATCGAAGGTTGCGTCCACGAGCCGGCCGCCGTTCATCTCCTGGACCTTTTCGGCCATCTCATCCAGAGACAATCCTTGATATCGCAGGACCTGCTCCGGCGGGATTCCCAGATCCTCCTTCAGATAGGTGACGCTCTCGTCGCTCCCGGCCGTGGTGAGAATGGGATCGGCCCCCAGGTACCGGGCCAGCTGGATGGCCACCGTGCCTACGGCGCCGCTGCCGCCGGCGATGAAGACCGAGTCGTTCCGTCCGACTTTGGCCTTGTCGAACAGGCACTGGTAGGCGGTCAATCCGACCATGGCCATGGCGGCCGCCTCCGGGTGGGAGTAGTTTTTGGGCTTCTTTGCGAAGAAGGCGGCCGGCGCGGTGACGTACTCGGCATAGGTGCCGTTGCTGGCCGGGCCTTCGGCGTCGACGAAAGCGTACACTTCGTCCCCCTCCGCAAACCCCTCCACCCCCGGGCCGGTCGATTCCACCTCTCCGGAGAGATCTACGCCCAGGACCATGGGCGGCTCTCCGCCCAGAAACCCCTTCCGGGTCTTGAAGTCGACCGGGTTGATGGAGGTGGCGGCCACCTTGACCCGGATCTCTCCGTCCCCCGGTTCCGGGACCTGCCACGCGGTTTCCTTGAGATGTTCCACGCCTCCGAATTCCTGGAGGACGATCGCTTTCATATCCATGGGGTGGACCTCCTTAAGTGATGTGTTCCCGCGTCCGGCCGGAACGGCCCGATCGGCCTTGATCATCGTTCGGCCGATGATTGCCGCGGAGCGGCAACGGCATACAGCGGTCAACGACCACCCCGCGCGCCCCGAAGGGGCGCAGGCGGGTGAAGGGCCGAAAAACCGATCAGGGCCGCCCCGATCCTTCAATCGTCCCGGCACAGGGGGTGGTTGGCTTATGGGCACGGCCCCCGCCGTACCGAATGACCATTCCAGTCTATCCGAGGCTGATGGCGGAAAGAATGGGACAAACCCTGTATTTCCTTGGCGCGGAACGTGTATTTTTGGGATGAAAGCCCATCTTCCGGAAATGGGGGACGGCGCGGTGAACGAGATCCGATGTTTTACGTCGGTCGAGGAGCCCCGGCGGAGACCGTACTCAGCCCGTCCCCGTGCGTACCCTCGGAAGAAAATTAGGGTCCTGGTGTACCGGTTATGGGGGGCGGTGCCCATTGGCGGATCAACGGCGCGGGTGTAGTTTTGAGAGAAAACCCCCAACCGAAAGGAGTCGCCATGTCCTTCCATTTCAAACTTACGCGACGGAAACTGATCCGCCATGCGGTGACCGGTCTCGGCGCGGCCATGATTCCGCGGCGCCTGTGGGCCTCCGTCTCCGCCTCGGAGATCCCCAAAAGACCGCTTGGAAAGACCGGTGAGTCGGTATCCATCCTCGGCCTCGGTGGATGGCACATCGGCAGTATCACGGACGACCGCAAGGCCGTCCGGCTCATCCGGACCGCCGTGGATCAGGGCGTCACGTTCATGGACAACGCGCGGGAGTACCACCACGGGCGCTCGGAGGAACTCATGGGCCGGGC
>CAYSLC010000223.1:0-8295 GCA_964431545.1 uncultured Desulfobacteraceae bacterium
TGCAACCACGACGGCTCCTGCGCCCGGAACGTCCAGCACGCGGCCCTGTCGGTCTTCGGGTTCGGCCGCAAGGACGTGGTCTATGATCTGGCGAACGCCAAGCACGTGGTCCTCCAGACCCGGAATCTCTTCGAGGCGATCAACGTCCGGGAGGTCAATGAACTCACCGAGGCCATGGACCGGGGGTGCAAGCTGACGGTGATCGATATCCGCTCCACGGTTTCGGCCGCCAAGGCCCACAATTTCTTCCAGGTCCGGCCCGGCACCGACTACGCCTTCAATCTGGCGGTGATCCATGAGCTGCTCCGGAGCAAGCTCTACGACGCGGAGTTCGCGGTCCGGTGGATCAAGGATCTCGACCGGCTGGAGAAGTTCGTCAAGCCTTACACCCCCGAGTGGGCGGAGAAGGAGACCGGCGTCCCCGCGGACCGGCTCATCGCCTTCGTGCGCCAGCTCGCCGGGGCCCGGCCGGCGGTCCTCTGGCACCCGGGGTGGATGAACGCCCGGTACAAGAACTCCTTTTATATGTCCCGGACCATCTACCTCATCAACGCCCTGCTCGGCTCCGTGGGCGCCAAGGGGGGGCTGCCCCTCACCAACAAGCCGGGGGATTACGACCGCAAGGGGCTCCGGAAGTTCATGGACCTCTACGACAAGCCCTCGGAGAAGCGGGCCGACGGCGCCGGGTGGAAGTACCCCCACTTCGAGTCGGGCCCCGGCATCACCCAGCTCGCCTACAAGGCGATCGAGACCGAGGACCCCTATCCCATCAAGGCCTATATCGCCTACCGCCACGATCCCCTCATGGGGTTCGCCGATCCGGACCATCTCCGGTCGGTCTTTGACAAGCTCGACCTCCTGGTCTCGGTGACCTTCACCTGGTCGGACACCGCCTGGTACTCCGACGTGGTGCTCCCCCTCTCCCCCTACCTGGAGCGGGAGAGCATCCTGGCGTGCAAGAACGACCTGCTCCCCTACTTTTTCGTCCGGAAGCGGTCGGTGGAGCCGAGGTACGACACCCGGGCCGACTGGGAGATCATCTCCGGGCTGGCCCGCCGCCTGGGGCTCGACGAGCTGGTCTTCGACAACGTGGAGGACATCTGGCGGTTTCAGCTGGAAGGGACCGGGGTGGATTTGGGCGATTTCGACGCCACCGGCATGGTCCCCCTGGGGGACGCCCCCATCTACCGGGACGTCGACGACCTCAAGTTCAAGACCCCCTCGGGGAAGATCGAGGTGGTCTCCGATAAGCTGGAGGACCAGGGGATCCCCTCCCTGCTCCCCTACGAATCCCCCGACGCCCCCGGAGAGGGACGGTTCCGGTTGACCTTCGGCCGGTGCGGGGTCCATACCCAGGGGCACACCGTCAACAACCCCATGCTCTTCGAGCAGATGCCCGAGAACGTCCTCTGGATCAACACGGGGGAGGCGGGAAAGCTCGGCATCGAGGACGGGGACCTGGTGGAGGTGGGGAAAAACGGCTACGCCGAGACCATCCGGGCCAAGGTCACCGATCACATCCACCCGGAGGCGGTCTTCGTGGTCCACGGGTTCGGCCACACCCTGCCGGTGGAGAGCCGGGCCCTGGGCCGGGGGCTGGCGGACAACAAGTTCATGCCCAAGGGCAACGAGACTTACGACCGGGCCGGCGGGGCGGTGGCCTTCCAGGAACATTTCGTCACCGTAAGGAAAGCGTGACCCCGGGATGAAGACCAGGGTCGATCCAGAACAGCCCGGCGTGGAAACGGCCCCGGCCGTAGAGCCGGTCTGGTGCCGGGACCGGACGGGGCGCCCCATCGGGTTTTCCGAGTTCACGGAGATGGCCCGGACCTTCCACGGGTATCCGGCGCCGGGCCTGGTGCTCGGCGGCCCCATGGTGGAGCTGGCCCGGCGGGGGCTGCCCGCCGGGACCCTCTTCGACGCGGTCAGCGAAACCCCCAAGTGCCTGCCCGACGCGGTCCAGATCCTCACCCCCTGCACCGCCGGCAACGGATGGCTCAAGATCCTCGACCTGGGGCGGTACGCGGTGATCCTTTACGACAAGTACTCCGGGGCCGGCCGGCGGGTCTACATCGATCCCGCGGCCCTCGACGCCTGGCCGGAGATCAGGAGCTGGTTCTTCGTCCTCAAGCCCAAGAAGGAGCAGGATACCGGCCGGCTCATGGCGGAGATCCGGGAGGCGGGGACATCGATCCTGGGGGTTCGACGGGTTCGGCTCCGGCCCGAATACCTCGAAAAACGCCACATGTCCCCCTACGCCGTCTGCCCCGCCTGCAAAGAGGCCTATCCCCGGCGGCAGGGGCCGGCCTGCCGGGCCTGCGCGGAGGGAGCCCCCTACCTGGAGGATGCGGCGGCCGGTTTCCCAGACCCCCATTCGGCAATACCTGACGGAGGAGATCCATGAGTCAATACTACCTGTTTCAGGACAACAAAAAGTGCATCCGTTGCTACGCCTGCGAGGTCCAGTGCAAGATGAACAAGGGGCTCTCCATGGGCCCCCGGCTCTGCCAGATCGTGGAGGTGGGGCCGAAGCTGGTGGCGGACCGCCCCCGGGCCTCCTACATCTTCATGCCCTGCTTCCACTGCGAGAACCCGTGGTGCGTTCCGGCCTGTCCCACCGGCGCCATGCAGCGGCGGCCCAAGGACGGCATCGTCTTCGTGGACGAGGACCTCTGCGTGGGGTGCAAAAGCTGCATCTCGGCCTGCCCCTGGGGGGCGCCCCAATGGAACCAGGAGACCGGCAAGGTGGTCAAGTGCGACTACTGCATGGACCGGGTGGACCAGGGCCTGAAGCCGGCATGCGCCACGGTCTGCACCGCCCACTGCCTCCATTTCGGACGGGTGGAGGAGATGACCCAGATCCGGCGGGAGCGACACGCCCACCAGGTGGCTTCCCTGGAACACAGCAGCCTCTAGGAGAAAAGAACCATGGCAACACCGCCGACACAGTGCCCGGTCAGCGGCACCCGTGCCGACATCAAGACGGCCCTGGAGGGGGATGGGCTGACAACCCCCAGGGGCCGGCGCATCGCCGAAGAGATCTTCGACCTGGTCAACGACGTGGCCGTGGGCCGGGCCGGGGAGGAACATCTTTCGGCCATCCGAGAACTCGCCGGCGAGCTGGAGGGGACGGTCGGAGATCCGGCCGCCGGGGCCGTGGGCCGGGAGGTCGCCGCCGCCCTCGCCGAACACGGGGAGGTCTTCGAAAGCCACGTGAAGACCCACAACTGCGCCACGGGCGACTGCCTGCGGCTGACGCCGGCCCCCTGCCAGATGGCCTGCCCGGCGGGCATCGACGTGCCCGCCTATGTGACCCTCATCGGCATGGGCCGGGAGGCCGAGGCCATCGAGGTGATTCGGAAGGACAACCCTTTCCCCTGGGTCTGCGGTCTGGTCTGCACCCGTCCCTGCGAGTTCATGTGCGTCCGGGGGCGGATGGACACCCCCATCTCCATCAAGTTCATGAAGGGGTTCGCCGCCGAGCGGGCCCTCTCCCGCCGGGAATACAAGAATCCGGAAAAGGGGCCCGACCAGGGGAGGAGGATCTGCGTCATCGGGGCCGGCCCCGGCGGCATGAGCGCCGCCTACTACTTGGCGCTCAAGGGGTACGGGGTCACGGTGATCGAGGATCTGCCCGTGGCCGGGGGGATGATGATGGTGGGGATCCCCCGGTACCGGCTCCCCCGGGAGGTGATCGACCGGGAGGTGGAGATGATCCGGGATCTGGGGGTGGAGTTCCGTTTCAATACCCGGTTCGGCCGGGACGTGAGCATGGAGGCCCTTCGGGAAGAGGGCTTCGACGCCTTCTTCTTCGCCATCGGGGCCCACCGGGCCTTCGACATGAAGATCCCGGGGGAGACCGACTATCCCCAGGTCCTCTCCTCCATCGGGTTTTTAAAGGACGTGGCTCTGGGGGAGCGCCACCTGCCCGGCAAGCGGGTGGTGGTCATCGGCGGCGGCAACGTGGCCATCGACGCGGCCCGCACCAGCCTTCGCCTGGGCAGCGAGGAGGTGACCGTCGCCTACCGCAGGACCCGAAACGAGATGCCGGCGGACGTGGAGGAGGTGGAGCAGGCCGAGGAGGAGGGGATCCGCTTCTCCTTCCTCACGGTCCCCGTGGAGGTCGTGGGGGAGAACGGCCGGCTCACCGGCCTCAAGTGTCTCCGGGCGGAGCTGGTGAAGGTGGAGGGGAGCGACCGGATGTCCCCCCGGCCGGTGGAGGGGAGCGACTTCATCATGGAGGCCGATGCCGTCATCGCGGCCATCGGACAGCGGGTGGACATCGACTGTATGGCGGACGGCCTCTGCGAACTGGAGTGGACCCGCCGGTCGACCTTCCACGTCAATCCGGTGAGCATGGAAACCTCCGAGCCGGGGGTGTTCGCCGCCGGGGACGCGGTGACCGGACCGGCCACGGTGGTGGAGGCGATCGGCGGCGGAAAGCGGGCCGCCGAGGCGATCGACCGATATCTGTCCGGCATCCCCCAGCCGGAAATGCCGCCGGTGCCCGTCCGGCGGCGGCGCCTCGGCCACCTGGAGGTCCCCGCCTCCACCAAGATGGCCCTGAAGCGCCCGGAGATGCCGCTGCTCAACCTCGACCGCCGGCGCACCACCTTCCAGCAGGTGGAGCTGGGGTACACGGAGAACCAGGTCCGGGAGGAGGCCCGGCGGTGCCTGCGGTGCGACATCTGCATGCGGTGCGGCAAGTGCGTGGAGATCTGCCGGGACAAGATGAAGGTGGACGCCCTCCAGTTCGGCCATCTCGACTTCGACCATCCGGTGCCCACCGACTTCCGCCACACCGAGGATGTCTGCATCCTCTGCGGGGCCTGCGCCACCAACTGCCCCAACGACGCCATCACCATGAATGACGTGGACGGCGAACGGGTCCTCTCGCTGTGCGGCACCATCCTGAACCGTCAGAAACTGACCCATTGCAGGGAGTGCGGGGCGGTCCTCGGCCCGGCCAAGTACCTCGATTTCGTCCGGAACCGGACCCGGGGCGTCGCCCAGCGGACCGGCGACCGGTACCTGTGCGAAAACTGCGCGCGCCAGAAGGAGGCCGAAAAGCTGCAGATGGAAGGCGCCGTTCCGGGCGGGCCCGGGGTTCAGCCCTCCCGAAAATGATTCATTTCATACCGGCGAGGAGGCAATCGCCTTCTCACCGGTGCATCTTCAACTCCACGTCACAAAAATCCTTGAATTCAATACGGACTCAATATAATCTATCTACGAACACATAAAGGCGCTATCGATAATTAGCATATTCGACGCTTTCTATTAGCTAAATGGACGATTATACCCGATCATGGTTTGAAAAAGCTTTTGAGTGCCTTTTTCTCCGCAAAAAGGGAGACGAATTTCAAAAGTTTTTTGGCGATTTGATGGAAAAAAGATTCCCGGATGGAGATTTTATCCGTGTGCGCCCATGGGGCAAAACCGGGGACCGAAAAAATGACGGATACGTCAAATCTGAACGAACGCTTTTCCAAGTCTATGCTCCAAATGAGATGAGGTCATCTGAAGCGATAAAAAAGATCGATGACGACTTCAATGGAGCTTTGCCTTATTGGGAAAGCTATTTTGATCGATGGGTATTTGTCCATAACGCCAGAGAAGGGATCGGGCCTGATATCACGACAAAACTTCTTGAGATTGACAGTGATCATGAAAAGATAACCATTAAATCATGGGGATTTAACGACCTTCGGAAAAAACTTTTTGAACTATCCGATGAAGACATTGCTGGTCTTATAGGGCCGGCCCCATCTCGCAAAGATTTTCTGCAACTTGGATTTGGCGATCTACAGGCTGTTTTAAAATTTATCTCACGGCAACAAATCGATCCATTTCCAGATTTATCCGCAGTGCCTCGTGACAAAATCAAGATGAACCAACTTTCCGATGAAACCACATTTTTAATCAATGCAGGTAGATATAAAAGCACATTGGTCGGTAAGTTCTTTGAACAATATCCTGATCCATCTTATGGTGACCAAATTGTTCAGGCTTTCAAAAAAAAATATGAAGTCCTTAAAAAACAGGATATAGACCCTGATACCATTTTCCTCGAGCTTCAACTGTTCGCCGGTGGCGACATCGTGCGATCTCCCAAACATCAAGCAGCTGTATTATCCGTTCTCTCTTATTTATTCGACCAATGCGATATTTTTGAACATTCGGAGAACATTAGGCAATGATTCTTCCAACCAAACGCATACGGCACGATAGATCTCTTCTCGGAATCGGAGGCGAAATCCTAAACATTCTGGTTGAACCGAAAACGGTATCAAGGATATGGGATGAATTTAATAATCGAGATGATTCTTCACCTCATTCGATTATAACCTATGATTGGTTTCTTTTGGCTCTTGATGTTTTGTACGCAATAAACGCCATTAGAATGGAAAAAGGATTGCTGAGAAAAACGGTACCATGATCCGGACCATTTACAGCTCACTACCATCGTTTAAAATGCTTCAATTCCATGATGGCTTGAACATCATTCTTGCGGAAAAAACACCAAGCGCAAGTGAACGACAAACGAGAAATCGGGCCGGAAAATCAAGTATTGTTGAGATTATTCATTTTTTGATGGGAGGTAACGTAAAAAGAGGTTCAATCTTCAGAGAGGAGTGCCTTCAGGAATTCGCTTTTGGCATTGATTTCGACTTGGGCGGTTCTCCTATTGTTGCGGAAAGAAATTCAAGCACGAAATCTTTTTTGAATATTGTAAGTGGCGAATATGAGAATTGGCCGGCAAAACCAACTTTCGATGACAAGACAGGAAAAACAATTATTTCCAACAAATTATGGAAATACAATTTGGGAAAACTTATGTTTGGGCTCCCGGAATCGGATGAGGTCTACGCACCGACATTCCGGCCTGTTTTTTCGTACTTTGCGAGAAGACAATCCGAAGGGGGTTTTTCGAATCCTTTCCTATACTTTTCAAAACAGACTACAGTTGACGAACAAGTCCACATTAGCTTTTTGATTGGCCTCGATTGGACGATACCCCAGAAGTGGCAAAAAATCCGTGATCAGGAAAGGGCTTTAAAGGCCTTAAAAAATGCTGCAAAAGATGGTGCCTTTGGAGAAATCATCAGCAGCACGTCAGACTTAAGAACGCAATTGACAATCACGGAAGATCGTGCCGAAAGACTCAAATTCAATATTAATGAATTTAAAATACTTCCAGAATATGCCGATCTGGAAATAGAAGCTTCTGATATTACACGAAAAATAAACCAGCTTAATGATGATAACACAATAGACCGTCAATTGATCGCGGACCTTGAAGAGTCTCTCTATCAGGAGATCCCACCCTCCCACGATCAGTTGGGGAAAGTATATGAAGAAGCGGGAATAGTTCTGCCTGGAATTGCACTACAAAGATTTGAAGAAGTGAAAAATTTTCATGAATCTGTAATCGAGAATCGGCGCTCGTATTTAAGCGGGGAAATCGATACCGCCAGTAGAAGGATAGAAAAAAGAGAAACTGATATAAAAAAGCATGAAGAACGTAGATCTCAAATCATGAAAATTCTTCATTCTCATGGTGCTCTTGATCATTTTGCCGAGTTGCAACAGGAATTGACTCGGCTTGAGACCGAAGTCGAGAGCCTACGCCAACGCTATTCGACCGCTGAAAGGATTGAAACAGGAAAAACAGATCTTGATTTAGAACGGCAACAACTTCTTAGACGATTACGTCAAGATCACAGTGAACAAGAAGAAACATTAAAAAAAGCCATTCTCGCTTTTGAGAGAATTTCCCATTCCCTTTATGAGGACGCTGGAAATCTTGTGATCGATAAAGGGAAAAATGGGCCGTACTTTGAAGTTAAGATCCACGGGAAAAGGAGCAGAGGCATTTCCAATATGCAGGTTTTCTGTTTCGATATGATGTTGATGGAGCTTTGCGCGGAAAGGGGGATTGGACCAGGTTTTTTGATACATGATAGTCACCTTTTTGACGGGGTAGATGAACGTCAAGTTGCCAAAGCTCTGAAAATCGGAGTGGACAATGCACAAAAGTACAATTTCCAATACATAGTTACTATGAATGAAGATGCCGTTCCAGAGAGTCTGCCGAGCGATTTCGATTTTGAAAAATACGTCATTCCAACCCGTTTAACAGATGCAACTGAAGGTGGCGGACTCTTTGGCATAAGGTTCGGATAGTTCTTTTGAACACTAAAAACAGGAAAGACAGGCTAAAATATCAAGGAGACGCTCCATGCCATCCTTTCGCAGAGGACAGAAGGTGGAAATCTATCAAAGGTCGGAGGA
>CAYSLC010000224.1:0-8271 GCA_964431545.1 uncultured Desulfobacteraceae bacterium
GGGTCAGGTGGACCGCCAGCGCCGCCTCCTCGGGGGTGAACAGGCGTGCCAGAATCCGGAATTCGACGCCGCTTCCCGTGGACGGGAATCCGCCGGGGAGACGGTCCAGGTGCCGGGCCAGTCTTTGGTGGACGGGAAGGGTCATGGGCGGATCCTCTCCGGTATGCGGGGGGAAACCGGTGGCGGCTTCCGGACGATGGGGCGGCGAAAAGCGCCGCCCCCGGGCGCGGTGAACCGCCGGTGTCTATCCGGGCGATCCCGCCGGGGCTAGACCAGCTCGCCCTCGTCCTGGGGGCATTGGGCCACCCTGGGATCGTAGACCATCTCCAGGCAGGTGGTGCACATCCGGGGGACCGGTTCGGGGCCGGGGGGCTCCTCCCCATCCCCCTCCTCCGCCGGGGCCTGGACCCGGGTCTTCATCCGCAGGTAGCCGTCCTTCATGGTCTTGAGGAAGGCGTTGAACCCGTCGGGGCCATACTGGTTGGCGAGCTTCCGGACCGGATGGCCGCACCGGTCGCAGAAGGCGGCCCCGGCGCCCACGGTCGTTTTGCACTGGGGACACTGTTTCGGGGGCGAATCGGCGGCCTGATCGTCCAGGATCCGCTTCGGATAGGTTCCGGAGCGGATCTTCCGGTACCCCCCGCTCCGGGACCACCGGTCGATCTCCGAGGCCCGGAGAACGCCGAAGGGGTGGGAGCGCCACAGGTAGGCGCTGAACCGGTAGAACCGATTGAGGCCCACCTCCTCCGTCAGGGCTTCGAACCGGCCGGCCTGTTCCAGGAACTCCTCCTCGTCCATCATCTCCGAGACGGTGGGGGAGCCGCCGGCGCACTTCATCAAGGCCCGGATCACCGCGCTCCGGTCGTCGCTCACCAGCAGGGAGGCCCGGTCGGCGGAGAGTTCCGCCTTCCGGTACCATTCGGCCAGGGCCAGGTCCAGGGGGAGGGCGAAAGCGCGCAGGGCCCCTAAAAACCAGAGGCAGTTCTTCAGGAAGTTGGACAGGGTGAGGTAGAGCCCGTGGTGGCACTTGATGTGGCCCACTTCATGGGCGATGGCCGCCAGAAGCTCGTCCGGGTCGAGGAGGTCGAGGAGCCCGGAATGGAGGACGATCAGCGGGTATTCGGTGCCCACGGTGAAGGCGTTGGGCCGGCGGTCCTGGAAGATGAAGATGTCCGGCACCGGCACGCCCAGGCTCTCGGCGGCGGCGGACGCCATGTCGTGGATGTGGCCCAACGTCTTCCCGGTCACCTGGACCCCGTCCGCCATGGCCCGGACCCGGAAGATCTTTTCGTAGCCGAACTCCATCATCCGCCGGACGGCCAGGTCGATACCGGGGACCCGCCGCAGGGCGGCCACGGCCCTGCGATCCAGGTCGTGGGTGAAGGCCTCGGGCGAGATATCCGGATACCGTGGGGCGTCGAAGTGGAGCCGCAGCCGGTAGACGAACTCATGGCGGCAGTCGGTTCGGGGACATTTCAGGGTCGTTCCGGTGCGGGCCTTGGGCAGGGGGACGATCTTCCGGTGATCGCACCGGGGGCATCGGATCAGGGCCAAAAGCTTCAGGTTGTCGGTCATGATCGCGGGCTCCTGTACAGACGGAGGTGGGCCTATTCCCCTTGTATAAAGAGTCCGGCGGACCATTGCAAGGGGAAATCGAACCGGGGGGCCATCGAACACAGCGGCCGCGAAAGATCGTTCGCAAAAGATCGTTCTTGTTTCCCGAAGCGGGCCTATGGTATAGTTGAAGCAATCTTCAAGCTCCGGCTCCTCCTTCGGATCTCCGACCTTCCTCCGAATCGGTTCCCCCCGCTCTCATTCGTTTCGGCGTCGTTCCCCCACCCCTCGGGGCCTGATCTTTCACGGGGATGATCCGCCACCCGGCGGTTGACATAAACCCGGTCAATGAAAAGGAGGGAAGGAATGAAACGACAACTGCTCAATTACGAAACCCTGTTGAAGGTCACCAAGGCCATCTCCCACTCCAAGGATCCGGAGGAGGTGGTCTTGATGACCGTGGAGAGCATCAAGAGCGCCCTGGACGTGAAGGGATGCACCGTCTTTCTCATCAACCGCGCCACCAGCGAGCTGGAGGTGGCGGCCTCCTTCGGGTTGAGCGACGAGTACATCAACAAGGGGCCGGTGAGCGCCATCAAGTACATCGCCCAGTCCATGGAGGACGGGCCGGTGGCCATCTATGACGTGTCTGACGATCCGAGGATCCAGTACCCCGAGGAGGCGGAAAAGGAGGGGATCGCCTCCATCCTCTCGGTGCCCATCGTGGCCGGCGGCCGCCTGATCGGGGCCATGCGGGTCTATACCGCGGATCCGTGGGAGTTCACCCTGGAGGATGTCAACTTCGTCCAGGCCATGGCCTACATGACCGGCATGGCCATCGACATGGCGCGGCACTACAAAGGGATGAAGGACAGCATCGAGATCCTCAAGACCCTGCGGGATCCCAACGTTGTGAAGATAAGACGGAAGAGTTCCTGATCGGGAAAAGGCCCGATCGCTCTTCTACGACAACGGGGGGGGCGGATGGGGAGAGGAGCGGAGATCAGCTCTCCGGGGTCCCCCACTTCAACTGGAACTCCAGCTCCTCCTCGGCCCCCTCCCGTTCGTGCTCGACGCTGATGATCGCGTCGGGGGGGACGGAGATCCGTTCGCCGGCCACCTGGATCTGGAACCGCTTGCCCTGTTCGAGGCAGTCGGCCAGGCGGCGGAGTTTGTCCACGAACTGCTTCGCCGGATAGCTCTTTTCGATGTCCCGTTCTTCCTTCTGCTCTCTGGTGGCCATGGCGTTCCTCCTTGGGTTCGGATGGATAAGTTCCCCCTGAGATACTCGATGTGGAGAAAAATCTCAACGATTTCTTTCGCCTCGGAATAAAAAGGACCGGCCGGGAACACAGTTCCAACGGCCGGTCTTTCGGCGGGACCCCCGCGATCATCCGCGGGTGAAACGGACGGAATCGGTCGGGACCGATCCGATGGTGGCGCTACAGAAACAGCGGCGTGCTGATGTACCGCTCGCCGGTGCTGGGCAGGACCGTGACGATCCGCTTTCCCTCCGCCTCATCCCGGGCGGCCACCTTGAAGGCGGCGGCCACGGCGGCGCCGGAGGAGATGCCGCAGAGGAGGCCCTCCTTTTTGGCCAGCTGACGGGCCGTCTCCAGTGCGTCGTCGTTGGTCACCGTTATCACCTCGTCGATGAGGGACCGGTCCAGAACCCCGGGGACGAAGCCCGCCCCGATGCCCTGGATCTTGTGGGGACCGGGATCTTTGCCGGAGAGAACCGCCGATTCGGCCGGTTCCACGGCGATCGCCCTGAAGCCGGGGTTCCGCTGCTTGAGGGCCCGGGCCACCCCGGTGAGGGTGCCGCCGGTGCCCACCCCGGCGACGAAGATGTCCACGGTCCCCTCGGTGTCGTGCCAGATCTCCATGGCGGTGGTCAGCTCATGGATCCTCGGGTTGGCCGGGTTCTCGAACTGGTTGGGCATGAAGGCGTCGGTCTCGTTTTTGAGGATCTCCTCGGCCCTGGCGATGGCCCCCTTCATCCCGTTCTCCCCAGGGGTGAGTTCCAGCTCCGCCCCCAGGTGGCCCAGCAGTTTTCGCCGCTCCTCGCTCATGGTATCCGGCATGGTGAGGATCAGCCGATACCCCTTGGCGGCGCAGATGAATGCCAGGGCGATGCCCGTGTTGCCGCTGGTCGGTTCCACGATCAAGGTCCGGGGGCCCACCAGCCCGTCGGCCTCGGCCCGCTCGATCATGGCGGCGCCGATCCGGTCCTTGACGCTCCCCAGGGGGTTGAAGAACTCCAGTTTGGCGATCACCTCCCCCTTGAGTTCCCGGCCCATGCGGTTGAGCCGGACCAGGGGGGTTTTTCCGACGGTGTGGTGGATGGCGCTGTGGATTTTCATGGGGGGCTCCTTTACGGTTCATGGTTTTGACGGTAGACCAGCTTGGGCATCTCCATCAGGACCTTGGTGTCCGGGGGCACCGACTTGGTGACCCAGACGTTCCCGCCGATCACCGACCGGGCGCCGATCACCGTATCTCCGCCCAGGATGGTGGCCCCGGAGTAGATGATGACGTCGTCCTCGATGGTGGGGTGGCGCTTGCTGCCCCGGAGCCGTTCGCCGGCGTCCTTGGGCAGGGAGAGGGCCCCCAGGGTCACCCCCTGGTAGATCCGGACGTTGTTCCCGATCTCCGTGGTCTCCCCGATCACGATGCCGGTGCCGTGATCGATGCAGAACCGTTCGCCGATGTGGGCGCCGGGGTGGATGTCGATACCGGTGACGCTGTGGGCGTGCTCCGACATGATCCGCGGCAGCAGCGGCACGCCCAGCTCGTAGAGCCGGTGGGCCACCCGGTAGACGGTGATGGCGTGGATCCCCGGATAGGCGAAGATGATCTCGTCGTGGCTCTTGGCGGCGGGGTCGCCGTCGTAGGCGGCGGTGACGTCGGTGCTCAGCAGCCGCCGGATCTCCGGCACCTCCCCCAGAAGCTCCAGCACCTTCTCGCTGGCGACCTCCGCGCAGTTGACGCATTCCTTGTCATACCGGAAACAGTCGTGGCGGATGGAGCGGCAGACCTGTTCGTAGAGCACGTCGAAGAGCCCGGAAACCGCCTGGCCCATGCTGTACTTGAGGTTGACGGGGTCGAGCTTTTTCCGGTGAAAGTACCCCGGAAACAGGATGTCCCGGAACCGGCCGATGATATCGACCACCACCTCCATGGAGGGGATCGGCTCGTAGTCGACATGGGTGTAACACCGCTCGTCCTCGCAGCTTCCGATGATCTTCTCCACGATATCGGGCAGCTTGCTCCGGTAGCCCGACAGGGTCTCCCGGTCGAGTCTGCAGGATCGTTGGGATGGATCGTTCATGTGGGCCTCCCTTCTTGGAATCGGCGCCGGATCGCATGGGAGCCGGCCGTCGTTCCTGCAAAAGCTACGCCATCTTACACTGGGCCTGGCTCCAGAAGGGCGACATGTTCCGGAGCCGTTCGATGATGGGCGGCAGGTTGTCGACGACGAAGTCGATCTCCTCCTCGGTGTTGTAGATGCTCAGGCTGAAGCGGATGGAGCCGTGGGCCGCGGTGAAGGGGACCCCCATGGCCCGCAGGACATGGGAGGGCTCCAGGGAGCCGGAGGTGCAGGCGGATCCCGACGAGGCGCAGATGCCCAACTGGTCCAACATCAGAAGGATCGACTCCCCCTCCACGTACTCGAAGGCGATGCTGGAGGTATTGGGGAGCCGGCGCGCCGTGTCACCGTTGACCATGGCGTTGGGGATCCGGCCCAGCAGCCCCTCTTCGAGCTTGTCCCGGAGTTTGGCGACCCGGGTCTTTTCATCGGCGATGGCCGCGGAAGCCAGCTCCGCCGCCTTGCCCAGGCCCATGATGGCGGCCACGTTCTCGGTGCCGCCCCGGCGTCCCCGCTCCTGGTGGCCGCCGATGAGAAAGGGGGAGTATTTTGTCCCCTTCCGCACATAGAGCACGCCGACCCCCTTGGGGCCATGAAACTTGTGGCCGGAAAGAGAGAGCATGTCGACCCCCAGCTCGTTCACGTCCACGGGGATCTTGCCCGCCGCCTGTACCGCGTCCGTGTGGAAGACGATCCCCCGCTCCCGGGTCTGGCGGGCGATCTCTTCGATGGGGAAGATCACCCCCGACTCGTTGTTCGCCACCATGAGGCTCACCAGGGCGGTGTCCGAGGTCATGTGGTCGTAGAGGTGGTCGAGATCCAGGTTTCCCCCCCGGTCCACGGGCACGAAGGTGGTCCGGTAGCCGTTCTTCCCCAGATGCTCGCAGAGGTTCTTGACCGCCGGATGCTCCACCCGTGAGGTGAGGAGGTGCTTCTTTCCGGGATTGGAGCGCAGCGCCGCCCAGATGGCGGTGCTGTCGCTCTCCGTTCCGCAGGAGGTGAAGATGATCTCCCTGGGGTCGGCGCCGATGAGCCCGGCGACCTTGCCCCGGGCCTCTTCGATGCCGCGGCCCACCTTGCCGCCGAAGGTGTGCATGCTCGACGGGTTGCCGTAGCGTTCGCCGAAGTAGGGGAGCATCGCCTCCACCACCTCCGGGGCGACCATGGTGGTGGCGTTGTTGTCGAGATAGATCGTCTTCATTCCTTCACCTCCTCCACCATCAGCTCCGGACTCACGAACTCGTGGAGTTTTTTCTCCACGTACTCCTTCAGGGTCACCTGGGAGGCCTGGCAGGTGGCGCAGGCCCCGCGCAGCTTCACGGAGACCCGGTCGCCGTCCACGTCCACCAGTTCGATGTCTCCGCCGTCCTTCTTCAGCTCCGGCTTGATCTCCCGCTCCAGGGTCTCTTCGATCAGCTTGATCTTCTGGATGTTGGTCAGTTTTTTCGGATTCGGCTCCGGGGGCCGGGCGGGGCCGGAGAGCGACTCGATGACCCCTTCGATCCGGTCATGGCAGTTGCCGCAGCCGCCCCCGGCCTTGATGTAATTGGTCACCTCCTCGATGGTGGACAGGTTGTTCTCCCGCACCGCCTGCTCCACCTGGGTCTCCGTCACCCCGAAGCACTCGCAGAGGATATCCCCCTCCACCTGCGGTTCCGGTTCCCCCCGATAGCAGAGGATCGCCTTCTCCAGGGCGTCCCTGCCCATGACCGAGCAGTGCATCTTCTCTTTGGGCAATCCCCCCAGGTAGGCGGCGATATCGTCGTTGGTGATCCGGCGGGCCTCCTCCACGGTCTTTCCCTTGAGCATCTCGGTGAGGGCCGAGGAGGAGGCGATGGCGCTGGCGCAGCCGAAGGTCTGAAATTTGGCATCCTCGATTCGGCCCTCTTCGTTCAGTTTGAATGTCAGCTTCAGGGCGTCTCCGCAGGCGAGGGAGCCCACCTCCCCCACGCCGTCGGCGTCATCGATCACACCGACGTTCCGCGGATTGATGAAATGTTCCTTGACCTTATCCGTATATTCCCACATGGCAACCTCCTTCGAGACAATTTTTTCGGGGACGTGCAGCCGCCGGGGAGCGATCCCCAAGGAAGGGTGAAGCGGTCCCGTCGCGGGGCGCGGCGGCGATCCCCCACAGCCCAATTCTGAGATCGGCACGGATCGCGGCCGCGGGGGGCACAAAAACTAGCTGATAATATAAGACGCAACCGTTCCATTGCAAACGGCCGACGGTCGATCCCCATGGAGACCCCACCTGATGTACTCCCGATTCATCCGGCCCGTCGCGTGAAGTGATGCACGGACCCACCATCCCTAGACCCCCGCCGGCGAGACCGTGAACCCAACAAAAAGGCCGTTGTCCACAGCTTGGGGAGAGGCCGCCGTCGGTCGGGCATATCCACCACTAAAACCAATTGTTTATAATTTCGTCCTTTGAGGCATCCGCGGCTCCGGGTATAATGGACATCAACCATCTTCCGGAGAGAATGCCTCGGGAAGAACGGCGGCGAACGGGCGGACGCCCCCCACCGGTCCGCGGTGGAGAATCGCCTGGAAATGCCGCCACCCCCACACGACAAGAAAAGGAGGATCAATGGAGCCCAAACGGTTTGTCAAACCGCTCATCCTGATCGCCTTGGGCCTGCTCATCGCCTTCCCCCTGTTCAGCCTGACCTACTACACCATGGTTCGCACTTCCACCCCCCAGTTCTGCGCCTCCTGCCACGAGATCGAGTTCGCCTACAACACGTGGAAAACCTCCTCCCATGTCAACAACAACCACGGGTTCGTGGCCGACTGTATGGACTGCCACCTCCCGGCCCCCCATGATACCTTCGACTTCTTCTACGCCAAGACCATGCACGGAATCAAAGATCTCTTCGTCCATTTCACCATGGACGAGTACGACCGGGAGAAGAACCGGAAGAAGGCCTACGCCACCTTCAAGAACAACCAGTGCCGGAAGTGCCACCGGAACCTGCTCCATATCCCCAACAAACGGGGGGCCATGCTCGCCCACCGGTCCGTTGTCTATGCCCGTCCGGGATATGAGAAGAAGTGCGTCGACTGCCACAGGAACCTGGTCCACAACAAAAGATCCTTCTTCAACTACATCCAGTACCGGCATCCGTACCGGGGCGACGGCGTTTAGGGCCGATATGCGGGGCGCCGGTCGAATATGGCGGCCCGGCGGACCCGTGACGTTTACCCCGTGACGTTTACATGGTTTAGAAATCCCAAATAGAAAGGAGATGTCCCATGAGAGGAAAACGATGGTCCACGGCGGCCGTGGCCACGGGGGCGGTGTTGGTTCTGGTCGCCGCGGCGGCGGCCCAGGACGCGGCGCC
>CAYSLC010000225.1:0-8262 GCA_964431545.1 uncultured Desulfobacteraceae bacterium
GAACTCCATCGGGTGCTCAAGCCCGGGGGGCGGCTCCAGTTTGCCGACATCGTGCTGAAAGGGGAGTTCTCCCCCGGCGAACAGAGCGCCAAGGCCTGGTCCAACTGAATCGGCGGAGCGATCCCGGTCCGGGATCTCATCGCCCTAATCGAGCAAGCCGGCTTCATCGAGGTCGCATTCGTCGACACCACCGGATTCAGCACCTCCCCGCGGACCACCGGCGCCACATTCCAGGCGCGCAAGGCCGGATGACCGCCGGAACCGGGGGTTCTGGCCCATCCATGGGAGAAGCGTCATGGGGGAAAAAACGCGTTCCAAATCCAAGGAGGTCCTCGCCGGCCTTGTCGCGCTGATCATCGCCGCCGCGGCCTGGCTGCCCCTGGTCCATTTTCTGTTCACGCCGGAGCTTGGCGCCTATCGCGCCCGGGAAGGGGTGCCGCCCGTGCCCCGGAAGATGGCGGCCCGCCACCTCGACCTCTGGACCGATTCCGACCTCCGGGAGGTCGAACTCCGCGGGATGCAGGGCCTCAATCCGGAGTGGGATTTCATGAGCCGCACCTACTTTGTCCTGGCCCTGGCCAACATGGCCCTGCGGGACGACGCCTATCGGGAGCGGGCGTGCGAAATCATTGACGCCATCATCGACAATACGGTACACATCGAACGGGAGAAGGGGATCCACCACTTCCTGCTCGGGTACGGAAGAAACGATCCCTGGGAGATGCAGCCGCCCCGGAGCCAGTTCATCGACGGAGAGATCGCCCTGATGCTGGCCGCGCGGCGGTTCGTGGAGGAGAAACCCGCCTATGGCCCGCTGCTCACGGAGAGGGTCGAGCTGATGATCGATCGGATGGACCGAAGCCCGGTGCTCTGCGCCGAAAGCTACCCCAACGAGTGCTGGATCTTCTGCAACACCGTGAGCCTCGCCGCCATCCGCATGGCCGACGTCCTGGACGGCACCGACCATTCCGCGTTTCTCGACGCCTGGATCGATACCGCCCGAAGACGACTGACGGAGAAATCCACCGGGATGCTGATCTCCGCATTCGCCGTCGACGGAACCCCGGCCCCCTGCGGGTTCGGCCCCGAAGGGACGAGCATCTGGATGGCGGCCCACATGCTCCAGGTGGTGGACCCCGCCTTTGCCGAGGACCAGTACCGCAGGACCAAAGAACACCTGGCCCGGCGGTTTCTCGGATTCGGGTACTCCCGTGAGTGGCCGCCGGCCGTGGTCGGGGCGGAGGACGTCGATTCCGGACCGATCATCCCGATCCTGGAGGCCAGCGCCAGCGCCAGCGGCCTGGCGTTGATCGCCGCGGCCGGATTCTCGGACGATCCGTTTCTGAGATCCCTGATCACGTCCCTCAACTTCGCCGGCTTCCCGGTTACGGAGGACGGCCGGATGGCCTACCAGGCGAGCAACGCGGTGGGCGACGCGGTGGTGCTGTACGCCTTGGTGGAAGGGCCGCTCTGGGAGGCGGTGGGGAGGGGGCGGCCATGAGCGCGTCGGGAAAAGGCCGGGCCGCGTCCCTGACGGGAAGGGTCCTGAAACGCCGGTTCTTCGCCTACGCCCTGGTGTTGGCGCTCCTCTTTCTCTGCGTCCATCTCCTCGGCTTCCGGCGGTATGTGGGGGTGCTCTCCGGCACCGCGACGGTGACGGGGTTCGGCCACTACGCCGGAGGGCTCTACATCATCCTCTACGTCGCCGCGGTTGTGCTGGTTCCCATTTTGGCGACGGCCGGGGTTTTAAAGGAGATCTGGGGGAGGCGCCACCGGTCCGGGTGATCGCGCGGCTTTGATCCGCCGTGCTCCGCCGCACGGCAACTGGAGCGCACATTTCCGCCGCCGTGCGGCGGGTTCCGGGGCCATTCGTTCGCACGCCAACCGAAAATCAAGGGGAGGGGGATCAATATGGTCGAAAACGAATCCAAAGGATGCGGTCGCGGCTGCATGGGATGTCTGCTCAAACTGTTCATCGCCAACGCGGTGGTGGTGGGGATCGGATTCGCCGTCGTCACCTATGTGGCTTACATGGATGCCAAGGAGAAGCGGGAGGCGGCCCTGCGGGAGACCACGCGGATCAACCGGAAGATCCAGGAGCACCGGCGGGCCTACGATACGCTGCGGGAGACCGAGCGGTTCGACTTCCTCGCGCCATACGCCCAAAGGGAGGGATGGAAGCAGGACATCACGGAAGCGGAGCGGATCGCCACCGGTGCCGTGCGCGCGTTGGAGGCGGAGGAGGCGCCCCCCCTTGAACAGCTTCCGGTGATCCTGAAGCGGGCGAGGTCCGCCCTGGCCATGAGCGACAAGGTGAACCAGCGGATGGCGCGCCTGGAGACGGTCCGGGACCAGGCCCCGGAGATGGTGGAGGCCGCCGAGGAGCAGGTGCCCGAAACCGAAGCGATCCTAACCGGTCTGGACCGGTATGTGGCCGAGGCAAAGGAGGATTTCCCGGAAAAGAGCAAAAAAATCGAACGGGTCCGGAACCAGTACGCCCCCACCGAGCGGGTGGTGGAGGGAGGCAGACGGATCGTGGCCGGGGCCCAGGCGGAACTCGCCAAACGGGGGACCGGTAAATTCGTCGACTACGACCGCCTCGACCGGAACCTCCAACTGGTGGCCGAAAACCTGGCCAAGGCCAAGGAGGCGGACGCCGCCGTCCGGGGGAAGGTGGGAAAGCTCTACGAAAGCTACACCAAGATCCTGTCGGACATGCGGGCCGACCACTACATCACCGTGGGCCGCTCCACCTGGGACAACGATATGGACTACAGCCATGAGCACATCTTCACCTTTCCGCCCCAACCGGTGAGTTCCGAGACCTATACCTACTATGCCAATCTGAAGCCCGACACGACCCTGGCGAGGTACGACTATCTTTCCGGCGCATACCGGGTCCTCCCCCAGATCGATGCGGCCATGTGGAACGCACTGAAGATCGACGCCGACCAGGGGATTCCCGCCGCCGACGACACCGGCGTCTACTGGCTGGAGGACGGCCCCGTCAAGACCTTCCACCGGTACACGGTGATCCGCAACGGCGATCCGGAGGAATCGGATTGGGAGCCGGTGGACGAGGAGACCTACGAGGAACTCTACGACTACCTGGGCATGGAGATCGCCAGCAAACCGTACGGCGTCTTCGAGGAGGAGCGGCTCGAATCGCCGGCCCCGCCCGGCATGGGGTATGTGGGCCATCCGCGGTACGGCCGGTGGAGGACCGATCCGGCAACCGGCGAGGAATACTGGGACTTCGACGACGAATACGACCCCTTCTTCGAGCTGGACATCGACATCGGCAAGAAAGGCAAGAGACGCCGGTACACCCGGAACGAGTGGCAATCATGGAACCGGGAGTACCGGGGGAAGGAACCCTACTACGGCAGCACCGACGATGAGGAGCAGCGGTTCGGCACCGCCGGCGTCTTCGTCCGGAACAGCCCCCGGTACCGGAACTCCGCCTTTGCCAAGCGGGGCGGGCTGGCGGCCGCGGCCGCCTCCTTCCGGGGGGCCGGGGCGAGCCGCAGGGGACGGGGGCCCGGCGGCCTGGGCAAGTGACCCCCCGGCCTGACCAATACCACAAGATCGACCCATAACCACATTGGAGGAGGGAGAGACCATGGTTTCATTCGCCGACCAGATCCGGGCGCTGCTGACCAGCTACGGCCAGGGCGCCGTCTACTGCATCATCACCTTCTGCTTCATCTACATCGCCAAGGTGATCGCCGACCGGCGGACCGTCCGGTTCGACGACGACCACGAGATCGAGGAGAAGAGCAACGCCGCCGTGGGGTTCCGGCGGGCCGGGCTCTATCTCGCCTTTGCCGTGGCGCTGGCCGGCTCCCTGCGGGGCCGGAGCCTCGGGTTTATGACCGACATCCTCTGGCTTCTGGTGGACAGCGCCCTGATCACCCTGTTCCTCTTTGCCTGCCGGGAGATCAACGACCGGGTGATGCTGCCCAATATCAACAACGACGACGAGGCCCAGAAGGGGAACGTGGCCGTGGGCCTGGTGGAGTTCGGGATGTACCTCGCCACCGGCCTGATCCTCAACGGCGCCTTCTTCGGGGAGAGCGCCGACATGGTCGTCGGAATCGTGAGCGCCCTCGCCTTCTTCGCCCTGGGCCAGGTCGTCCTGCTGGCCTGCGGCCTCTGCTACGAAATGATCCTCTCCTTCGACATCAAGGCGGAGATCGCCAAGGGCAACGCCGCCGCCGGCCTTGCGCTGGGGGGCATGCTGGTGGCCCTGGGGATCATCCTGAGAAACAGCGTCTCGGGTCCCTTCGTGGGGTGGGTCCCGGATCTGGTCTCCTTCGGCATGAGCGCGGCATTCGGCATTCTGATGCTCCTGATCTTCAAGAAGTTCACCGACATCTTCCTGCTGCCCGGCGCCGAGCTGTCGGTGGAGGTGGCCCGGGACCATAACGTCGCGGCCCTGGCCCTCACCGAGGGGGTGGTCATCGCCATCGCCGTCGTCGTCAGCAATGTCGTCTAGCAGGGAAACCATCCTCCCGGGGCCACCACCGGACCCGGGGGATGCCGCGGGGGAGAGGGCGGACGGGGCCGGGACCGCTCGCGGGTTCAACCTGGCCACCTTCCTGCTCATGTCCTGCATGTTCGCCTCCGGGGCGTGCGGGCTGGTGCTGGAGTACATCCAGGCCACGGTGGCCGCCTACATCCTCGGCAATTCCATCGAGCAGTTCGGGGTGGTGATCGGGCTGATGCTCTTCATGATGGGGGTGGCCGGGGCGGTCCAGCCGATCATTCCGACCCGCCGGCTGATCCGGGCCTTCATCCTCATCGAGACGCTCCTGGCCGTGGTGGGCGGGTTCGCCCCCCTGGCGGTCTACTGGGCCTACGGGGTCCTGACGGATCACTTCCTCCTGATCCAGTACGCCTTCATCATGGCGGTCGGTTTCCTCATCGGCCTGGAGATCCCGGTGGTCCTGCGGATCAACGAGACCTATGCCGAACGGCTCTCCACCAACCTCGGCCAGATCTTCAGCGCCGACTATGTGGGGGCCCTGGCCGGGGCACTCCTCTGGGTCTTCTACCTCCTCCACCGGTTTCCGCTGACCGAGACCAGCTTCCTTTTGGCGGGGGTCAACTTCGCCATCGCCCTGGTGGCCTACGGATACTTCCGGTGGCGGGGTTTGATCGCCGGGGACCGGGGGCTCACCGCTTTTATCGTCCTGGCCGCCGTCGCTCTGTCGGCGGGGTACCATTACAACCGGGACTGGCACCTGGCGGCGGAGCAGCACCTCTACGAGGACCGCATCGTCCTCTCCCGGACCACCCGGTACCAGCACCTGGTGATGACCCACAACCGGATGCTCGACGAGTACCGCTTCTACATCAACGGGAACCTCCAGTTCAGCTCCGTGGACGAGGCCCGGTACCACGAGATGCTGGTCCATCCGGCCATGAACCTGGTCCCCGACCACCGGCGGGTCCTGATCCTCGGCGGGGGGGACGGCATGGCCCTGCGGGAGGTTCTCAAGTACCCGGACGTGGCAGAGGTTCGGCTGGTGGACCTCGATCCGGACATGGTCCGGCTCGGGGCCAACCACCCGGTCCTGCGGCGGCTCAACCGGGGCGCCCTGGCCGACGCCCGGGTGGCGATCCGCACGGGCGACGGGGTATCGGCCGGGGACTGGCGGGCGATCTGGGAGGAGACGGGCCGGGAAGGAAGAAACGGCCTCCCGGTGACGGAGCAAACAGCCACCGTCCGGGTGATGCACATCGACGCGGACCGATACCTCTCCGGCGCCGGGGACGACCGGTGGAACGTGATCCTGGCCGACCTGCCCGATCCCTCCTCCCCGGAGCTGGTCAAGCTCTACTCCCGGGAGTTCTACCTCAAGCTCCGAAGCCGGTTGTCCGAGCGGGGCATGGCGGTGATCCAGGCCACCTCCCCCTACCACGCCAAAGAGAGCTTTCTCTGCATCCGGCGGACCCTGGAGAGCGCCGGGTTTCGCACCCTCCCCTTCCACCTCAACGTCCCCAGCTTCGGGGACTGGGGATGGCTCCTGGCGTGGCGGGACGGGACCGATCCCGAGGTCATGGAGCGCCGCGTCGCCGCCGTGGACTTCGCCGCCCCCACCCGGTTCCTCACCCCCGAGGTCTTCCGGAGCACCGCCGCCTTCGGCAAGGGGATGCTCGCCTCCCGGCACAGGGCGGTCAATACGCTGATGCATCCGGTGCTGCTCGATTATTATCTCCATGAGAGCTGGCTGGTGGAGTAAAAAGGGGAGAACAGAAAATGGATTTCCCTCGAACCAAGGAAAGGAGATGGGTTCATGCCTGAAGGTGCCGATGTCCATGTCGGTATGGCGGTGGAGGACGGCCGGGTCTACAGCGAGATGGAGGTGGAGATCGAGGGCCGTTTGAAGTATCTGGTCATCGGCCTGGTCTTCATGGCCGTCTCCCTGCCGGCGGGGTATCTCGGATGGGTCTTCGGCCCGGGGTTCCTCCTGCCCATCGCCGCCGGCCTGTTCGTTTTGGGCGCCCTCCTGGCGTGGACCTGGTGGGATATGCGCCGCCACGGCATCGAAACCGTCGGCGAACTCGATCAGATCCCGAAGGCGTACAATTCGCTCATCGGCGGCGTCCTCTTTTTCTATGTGGGGATGTTTCTCCTCATCGTGGGTTTCTTTTCCCTCGATCGCCTGCCCGATTCGGATACCATCGCCTACGTCTTCAAAGGGTTCGGACTGCTCTGCGTCCTCATCGGGCTCCCCATCCTCGTCACGTTTCTCAGGTGCCGCCTCGCGGGCGTCCCCATCGTCGAGACCAAACGCCGCCTGCACAGGATGCAGGTGATCATCGGAACGGCATCCGGCGCTTCGGTGCTCCTGGTCGGCATCGGCGTCAACCTCTGGCTCGCCGTCACCACGGGAGACGCCGTCCATTACTACATTGCGTTCGGTTTGTTGGGGTTGAGCGTGTTTGTGGGGGGTATCTTTTTCGTTTTGTATAAATATGGCGGCAAGAAAGGGCAATGACGGGGGCGATATGGACATCGTTCACCACGCCGCCATCGGCGGCGTCGGCCTGGGGTTGGGGTTCGCCGCGGGATTACATGCAATGGGAGCTTACTGCTGCCGAAAAGATAGCCGAGAGACTTATCACCTTATCAGTGGGCAAGAATGGACAAAAGATGCCACCCCGTATTCAGTGGTTTCCGTCAATATTGAAAAATGAATCAGAACCAAACCGATGGCGCGCCGGGTCTGCCTATCCAGAACTCCCCAAAATCCGCCTCAATTCCTCCACGAGCGCCCCCAGTTTTTCCTTTTCCGAAGGATCCTCCATTCCATCCAGGGCATCCGCCATGGATTTGCATATCCGCGCCAATGGCGCGAAGATGGACCTTGTGATGAAAAACGTCAACATAATGGCCAGCAGAAGGCCGACGGCCGTCATCATCAGGATGATAATCTTTGATTGATCCAGACTGCGTTGGACGACATCAGCGGCAACCGCCGGCGGCGCCTTGGACAGGATCTCTCCGATTTTATTGAGCTGAAACATTGCGAACACGCCGTTTTGGATCAACAACACCACGATCAAACCAAAACCAAGAAACAACTTTGTGCGAAGGCTCATGTTTTTCACGCACCGCTCCTTTCTGGTTTCCATGGTCCCGCTTTCCTGAAGTCCCTGTTTGGCATTTCACCGAAACCATAGTAGAGAAAACGGGGGTTGAAGGCCCGTGCCGACCGGTTTACCGAGGGACCCGGGGATACTGAAACACTTCGCCGTCCTTTCCGGTCCTCCGTCATCCTTGAAGCGCATCCGACCCAAAAGAGCTTCCCTCCATCCGTCTCCAATCGCCCGACCGAGTTAACCGGATTTCAACGGCGTTGTCAATGCATAACGGGCGCGCGAGAGTCCCCTCTCAATGGGCGTAAAGCGGATCTTGGAATGCACAAAGGACAGGGATCACCCTTATTGGGTCAAGGGCCTTGTCCGGTACCGGGATCGCCTTCGGTTTTCGATATACCGGGCAAAGGACCTTGACGTGAAATTCCGGAAAGCCTCCGCGCGACACCTGCAACGGGCGATGAAGCGGATGCCCCACTGCAGCGAAACGGGGGCGGCGGGCGCGTACCGTGATCTGAGCCGCGACAAAGGTATCCGCCGGAGCCTCGGCTGGCGCTCCTTTACCTTGCGCAAGGCCAGCGGCAGGGAGAGGCCGGCAAAGAGAATGGCGGGGAGGACGATGGTCAACCCCATCAGTTTGTTCACGAACATGCT
>CAYSLC010000226.1:0-8206 GCA_964431545.1 uncultured Desulfobacteraceae bacterium
GGGGGATATTCGGGCCGAAACCGCGCCTTTGCCTACTCCATAAACTTTGTGCACAAACGGAAAAGATGGCGACCGATCGATATCTCTGGCGAACGGGCCTGACGTTCCGAAAGATGGAGAGCCTCCGGGAGGCGGCCGATCAGGCGCTGTCGCGGGGCTTCGGGAAGGGGCCGTTCCGGCGGGATCCCAAGGAGTAATTCCTGCCCAGAAGAACCAATTGCCCTCAGATCCGCATGGGGGCCGCGCTCTGGTACTCCTTCTCCTGGGCCTTCAGGTCCAGGTGGATGGTGGCCAGGTGCTCCAGGGGCGGATGGAAGGGGCGGGGGAGTTTCCTCGCGTCGATGCCCTTGATGTATCCTTGGCATGTTTCGCAGAGGTCCACGCGGTGTTCCGGCTCCTCGTCGCTGTAGAGGTATTGGAGGGTTTCGCCGTCGGTGTTGCCGCAGGTGGGACAGAAGATCCGGCGGACCGGCCACCGGTGCCAGCAGAAGTTGCAATGGAGAGACCGCTTTCCCTCCCCGGAGACCTCCGACAGGGCCGGCGGGCTGCCGCAGACCGGGCAGTACCCCTTGTTCCAATCCTCCACGGCCTTAAGGAAGGTTGCAAGCTGTTCGGAGCAGGCGGTCAGGGAGGGGTAGAGGGCGTTATAGACCATGAATGCAGCCGCCTGGGGGGCGACGCCGAATTCCGCCTCCAGCCGGTCGAAGGGCGCTTCGTCCGACCCGAGCAGCGCCGCAAAGAGGGCTTTCCGGGAGAGCTTCCCCTCCCTTTCGGCATTTCGGATCCCCTCGGCCGCTCCGGCCAGGGTGGGGGTGGCTGTCTCCGCGATGCCGAGGATCTCCGTAAAAAGCGCGCCGGACGCGCCATCGTCGATCACGAATTCCTCCGGCGCCACCAGGGGCAGCTCTTCCCTGGCCTTCACCGCCAGCAGGTCCGCTGGAAGCTGGATCGGTGAAAGGGTCAGCTCCTCCCTGGACCGCTCCTGGGCGAGGAAGATCTTCTCGTACACGTCGAGCAGGGCCCGGTAGGCCGGCCGGGCGGCCTTGAGGGCGGCGACGGCTCGGGTGATCCGGGCGGAAGGGGTGGCGGCGGTCATGGTCGGCATCCTTACAACATCGAAAAAGGGTGACAAAAAGCCGGGGGCGGTCCGGTGGTCCGCCCCCGACGGAACGGGTAAAGGGTTAGGCCAACGGGGCCGCGGCCCGCCGGATCGGGTCGATCATGCGCCGGAGGGCGACCTTCCGGGTCATGCCGTGATCCCGGGCCGAGGCGATGGCCGACCGGTGGTAGGTCAGCGGATCGAAAGCGGTCAGGAAGATCACCCGGATGTTTTGGGGATCGAGCAGGGCCGCCGTGGGGAACTTCTCCTGAACCACCTGGAGGCGGTCCTCGGCCAGTTTCAGCATGTCCCCTCGGTTCCCGAAGTTCATGGCCCCCGTGGGACAGACCTTGACACATGCCGGTTCCAGGCCGTTGTGGACCCGGTCGTTGCACATGTCGCACTTGGCGATGAGGCCCTTCTCATTGGCCCGGGGAATGTCGTAGGGGCAGGACCCCCGGATCTCCTCGGGATCGAGATGCCGGGTATTGGCGGTGTAGAGAACCGCCCCGGTCATGGGGTCGGTCCGGATCGCCTCCGGATAACCCGCCGTGGCCTGACAGGGGGCGTCGATGCAGTGGCGGCACTGGTCCGGGAAGAAGAGCCACCGGAGCCGCCCGTCGATCACCTCCTCGGTCATGCGGACCAGTTTATAGGTGTTGAAGGTCAGGTCCGGCGGATTCTGGTAGAAGCCTCGATTGACGGTCTCCTCCGCCGGCAGGTCGTGCCATTGCTTGCACGCCACCTGGCACCCCCGGCAGGCGGTGCACAGGGTCGTGTCGATGAAAAACGATTTGCTCATGGGGATCACCTCCTTCTTAAAGCTTGGCTACATTGACCATGAAGGCCTTGGTTTCGGGGATCCGGGTGTTGGGATCACCGGTGGACGGCGTCAGGAGATTGGCGCTATCCTCCGTGCCCGTGGTGGGCCATCGCCATCCGAAATGCCAGGGGATCCCCACCTGGTGGACCTCCGTCTCGCCGAGCTGGAAGGGTTTGAACCGTTTGGTGACGATGGCGGTGCACTCCAGGGCGCCCCGGGCCGAGGAGACCTTCACCCGCTCGCCGTTCTCGATCCCCTTGAGCTTGGCCAGCTCCTCGCTCATCTCCACGAAGACCTGGGGCTGCATCTCCAGGAGCCACGGCTGGGGCCGGGTCATCAGACCCGTCTGCCAGTGCTCCACCACCCGGTAGGTGGTCCCCACGTAGGGGAACCTCGGGTCGCACGTGGCGTGCAGATCCATCTTGGTGGAGTAGAGGGCCGCCGTGGGGTTGATGAGCTGATCGCTCAAAAAGTTCTTCTCCAGGGGACACTCCAGCGGCTCGTAATGCTCCGGGAAGGGTCCGTCGGCCCGGCCCGGGCCGAAGATCTGGCCGTGCCCGTGTTTCCGCATGATGAAGGGGTGCTTGCTCTTGGGGTTGGGGGTGCCGTCCGCCTGGAGCAGGGGCGGCCATCCCCCGTCGGGGACGTCTCCCTCCCACTTTTCGCCGGTCCACCGGATCACCCAGTCCTTCTCGTCCCACGGTTTTCCGTAGGGGTCCACCGATGCCCGGTTGTAGATGATCCGCCGGTTGACGGGCCAGCACCAGGAGAACTCCGGATAGAGCCCGATCTGGTTGGGGGCGTCCTCCTGGCTCCGGCGGGCCGCCATGTTCCCCTTCTCGGTGTAGGAGTTGCAGTAGAGCCAGTTGCCCGAGGACGTGGAGCCGTCGTCCCGCAGAAAGGCGAAGCTCGGCACCAGGGTGCCCTTCTTGTAGGTCTTCCCCTTGGCCGTCACATCCTTGAGAAAGTAGCCGTTGATCTCCTTGGCCACCTTGTGGGGATCGTATTTTCCGTCGGTGACGTAGTCCCACTTCAGGTTCCGGATCGGCTCCGGGAAGGTGCCGCCGGCCTCGTAAAGCGCCTTTACCTTCCGTCCCAGCTCCAGGATGATGTCGCCGTCCGGGCGGCTGTTGCCCATGGGCCGGGGGCCCTGGTACCGCCACTGCATCCACCGGCCGCTGTTGGTGATGCTCCCCTCCTTCTCCACAAAGGTGGCGGCGGGCAGCATGAAGACCTCGGTCTTGACCGTTTTCGGATCGACACCGGGGCCCCGCCAGAAAGAGCCGGTCTCGTTGTCGAAGAGGTTGACGTTGACCATCCAGTCGAGCTTGGCCAGGGCGTCCCGGGTCTTCCCGGCATTGGCGCCGCTGCATGCCGGGTTCTGCCCCCAGGCGAAGAATCCCTTGAAGGTCCCCTTGTACATCTCGTCGAACAGATCGAGCCAGGAGTAGACCTTGCCGTCGTCCACCTTGGGCAGCCAGTCGTACCCGAAATCGTTCTTCGATGTGGCGGCCTCTCCGAAGAAGGACTTGAGCATGCTGACGCTGTACTTGGGGTAGTTGGACCACCAGTTGGCGCTCAAGGGGTCGCTGCTCGACGGGGTGTAGTGCTCGTTGTAGACCGAAAGCGAGGTGTCCGAGGACCGGGGGGTCTTGAGGTACCCCGGCCAGATGTGCCACAGGAGGCAGTGGTCCGTGGATCCCTGGACGTTCGACTCGCCCCGGAGGGCGTTGACGCCGCCGCCGGCCACGCCCATGTTGCCTAGCAGAAGCTGGATGATCGCCATGGTCCGGATGTTCTGAACCCCCACCGTGTGCTGGGTCCAGCCCATGGCGTACATGATGGTGCCCGCCTTGGAGGAGGCGCCGGTGGCCGCGTAGGTCTTGTAGATCTCCAGCAGGTCCTTTTCGGGGGTGCCGGTGATCCTGGAGACCATCTCCGGCGTATACCGGGAGAAGTGTTTCTTCAGCAACTGGAAGACGGTGTCGGGGTTCTCCAGGGTCCGGTCCATCTTGGGGACCCCGTTTTCGTCCGTCTGGAACGCCCAGGTGCCCTTGTCGTAGGATCGGGTCTCCGGGTTGTATCCGGAGAAGACCCCGTCTGCGAACTTGAAGGATTCGTTCACCAGGAAGGGGGCGTTGGTGTACTGCGCCACATACTCCTTGTGGTAAAGCTCGTTGTCGAGAATGTACTTGATCATTCCCCCCAGAAAGGCGATATCCGTTCCGGATCGCAGGGGGGCGTAGATGTCCGCCTTGGCGGACGTCCGGGTGAACCGGGGGTCCACCGAGATCAGCTTGGCCCCCTTGGCCATCGCCTTGTTGACGTACCGGAAGGAGATGGGGTGGTTTTCGGCGGCGTTGCTGCCCATGATCAGAATGCAATCACTGTTCTGAATGTCGATCCAGTGATTGGTCATCGCGCCGCGTCCGAACGACTCTGCCAGAGCCGCTACCGTGGCGCTGTGTCAGATCCGGGCCTGGTGTTCGATGTACACCAGGCCGAGGGCGCGCATGAGCGCCTGGTAGATCCAGCACTCCTCGTTGTCCAGGGCGGCGGATCCCACCGAGGCGATGGCCGTGGTCCGGTTGACCGTCTGGCCCTTTTCGTTCTTCTCGGTGAAGCCGTTGTCCCGGGTCTCCTTGATCCGGTTGGCGATCTGGGTGAGGGCCCAGTCCCAGGAGACGGTCCGCCACTCGCTCCCGTTGGGGGGACGGTACATGGGCTGGGTCAGTCGATTCTCGTTCTCCACCAGTTGGGAGAGGGCGGCCCCCTTGGAGCAGAGGGTTCCCCGGTTGATGACATGGTCCGGATCCCCTTCGATGTTCAGAACCCGGCCGTCTGCGTTCTTGCTGGTGTGGACGAGGGCGCCGCAGCCCACCGCGCAGTAACAGCAGATGGTGGTGGTCTCCTTGGCGTACTTGGTTTTGAGCATCTGGGCGTGGGCCTTGACCGGAGACAGGTCAAATCCCAGGCCGCCCACCGCCGCTCCCGCGGCGGCCGCGCCCGTGATCTGAATGAATCTCCTTCGCGTGACGTTCATCGATGGTTCCTCCTTTCTTGAGGTCCGAATAACCTGACCGTTGACCGGAGCCGCGGCACGCGGACCCGGCGGATGAGGTGAAACGTTGTTTTTGGTTTGTTTCGGTTCATATCATGGATTGCTCCGGAGATAACCGGAAACAACATGCCGAAGAGGGAGAAAGGAATGCCGAAAACAGATGGCGGCGGAGGCCGGTGGAGGTCTTCTCGGTAACTCATAAAGATTTGATATAAAATTAAAAACCAAATGTCAAGACAAGCGTTAAACGAGACTGAAAAAACTGAATCCGTCTTCAATGGGCATATTCCCCTTGCGCGCGGCGCCATTCCCCGGTATAGAGAACGGCTTTTTCGGATACAGGGGCCAGTGACGGAATTGAAGAACCAACCGAGCATATCCCGTGCGAGGCAGGAGTCGCCCATCCCCATCGAGGCGGTGGCCCGATCCATCGCACGGACACAGCGGGAGACGGGGGAGATCCCCTGGTGCCGGGGGGAGAAGACCGATCCCTGGGACCACGTGGAGGCGGCCATGGGCCTGGCCGCGGCCGGCCGTCCGGAGGACGCCCGACGGGCATACGAGTGGCTCGCCTCCGTCCAGCTCCCCGACGGGGCCTGGTATGCCGAGTACCGGGACGGAACCCCCTCGGACCGGCGCCGGGACCCCAACATGACCGCCTACGTCGCCGTTGGGGTCTTCCACCAGTACCTGGCCACCGGCGACCGCCGGTTCCTCGGGCGGATGTGGGGGACGGTGGCCGGGGCCATCGACTTCGCGCTGGGGCTCCAGGCCCCGGGCGGCGAGATCCACTGGTCCCTCGACCCGGACGGACGGGTCGATCCCATGGCCCTATTGACGGGCTCCAGCTCCATCCATATGAGTTTGAAGTGCGCCCTGGCCATCGCCGACGCCCTGGGAAAACGGCGGACCCGGTGGGAGCGGGGCCGCCGGCGGCTGGCCCGGGCCATCTCCGAAAAGCCGTTTCTCTTCAACATGACCAAGTCCCGGTATTCCATGGACTGGTTCTACCCCATCCTCTCCGGCGCCGTGTGCGGCGATGCGGCCCGGCGGCGCCTGGCCCGGTCGTGGCGGAAGTTCGTCATCCGGGGCCATGGGGTCCGGTGCGTCTCGGATCAGCCGTGGGTCACGGTGGCGGAGACGGCGGAACTCTGCCTGACCCTGTCCGCCATGGGGGACCGGACCCTGTCGGAGATCGTCTTTTCATGGATCTGCGACAAGCGGTACGAGGACGGGGCATACTGGTGCGGCCACACCTATCCCGACATGGTGATCTGGCCCGAGGAGCGGATGACCTGGACCGACGGGGTGGTCCTCCTGGCCGCCGACGCCCTCTACGGCCTCACCCCGGCCGGAGATCTCTTCAGCCACCGGCGCTGGAACCACCCATGAGGCGGGACCACCGGCCCTACATCCTCAAGCGGGCCGACCAGAAGCTCCAGCGGTTCTTCGTCCGGCGGTTCCTCCGGCCCCAGTTGGACCACCTGGGCCGGGGGGTCACCGTGATCAAGCCGTGGTATGTGGAGATCTTCGGGCCGTCCGTCTCCATCGGCGATTACGCCACGCTGGCGGCGGCCCCCGACCGCCGGGTCCGGCTGTCGGTCTGGCCCGAGGCGCCGGGAAAGGGGGCCATCACCATCGGAGACTACTGTCTGATCTGCCCGGGGGTCCGGGTCGGGTCCGCCGTGGAAGTCGTCGTGGAGGAGAACGTCATGGTGGCCAGCGGCGCCTATATCACCGACTCCGACTGGCATGATCATTATGACCGGATCTCCCAGGGCCGGGGGGCCCCGGTGCGGATCCGGGAGAATGCCTGGATCGGGGACGGCGCCGTCATCTGCAAGGGGGTGACCGTGGGCCGGAACGCCATCGTGGGGGCCGGGTCGGTGGTCACCGCCGACGTCCCCGACAACGCCGTGTCCGCCGGCAACCCGGCCCGGGTGGTCAAGAGCCTCGACCCGGAGGGTCCCTTCGTCCGCCGGTCCGACTGGCTGGCCGACCCCAGGCGCCTCTTCGACGACTTCGACCGCCTCGACCGGGAGCGTCTCGGCGGCAACTCCCTATTGGGGTGGCTGCGTCACTTATTTTCGCCGTCGGAAGGTGATTAATCCCGATGCTGAAAAGTTCACAGACCCCGCCTATTCCGGTTTGATCCCTTGCATCTCTGTTGGCGGTCGGGAAAAACATCTTGTTGACCATGGCGCCGAAATGGCGTACATTCAAATGGGTCAGTAAAAAATTTCCAGAAGGATTTCATGTGGATACTCTGCCTCAAAATAAAATCGAACGGATAAATATCCGTTTGGAAAGCAGGGCAAAAAGCCTGATCGAGCGCGCCGCAGGCTTTGAAGGCAAGACCGTCAGCCATTTCATGTTGACCAGTGCCCTGGAGCGTGCGGAGAGAACCGTTCAACGTCATGAATCCATAACCTTGAACGGGGAGTATTCAAGACGGTTCCTTGAGGCCCTATCGGAGCCGGTGCGTTTCAATTCCAACCTGACCCAAGCACTTGAAGAACATGAGCGCCGCGTCATCAGCAAATGACGGATGATCATGAGCTGATTATCACGGCTTTACATGCCAACCACGACAGAGCCGGTTTCAGGTGCGGCGTTGAAGCGCTGGACCGGTACCTCGCAAAACAAGCAAATCAGGATATAAGACGCCGAATCAGTCGAGTTTTCGTCGCCACGCCGTCGAAAAATCCGGAAAAAGTGTTGGGCTATTACACGCTCAGCGCGCTATCGATCGAATTGAGCCGGCTGCCCGATAACCTGACCAGGAAGCTGCCCAGGCATCCCGTCCCATCGGCGCTGATCGGCAGACTTGCCGTCACGGAAGTCGATCAAGGACTTGGCATCGGGAAAATGATGCTTGCCGACGCCATAAGACGAACTCTTGCGGTTGGGGATCAAATCGCGATTTATGCCATGGTTGTCGATGCCCTCGACGATAACGCGAAAAGATTTTACGAACGGTTTGGTTTCACACCCCTCGTTGATGGCGGCCTTAGGTTGTTTCTGCCTTTGAAGTCCATAAAACCATAGCCCCCCCTTTTGTCGTCCGCCCGTTACACCGGAGGGAAAGGCAACGGCCCGAAGATCACTATCAGCGGCTTTTCTCGGGAGAGCTACGCCGACCGTTCCAGCTGGCGAAAGAGACCCAAAATCACCGCCGCCGCCAGCGCCACCCCGCCGCTGATGCCGAACATCGCGAAGGTGC
>CAYSLC010000227.1:0-3369 GCA_964431545.1 uncultured Desulfobacteraceae bacterium
CAAAGGCATCGTCCGGGCTTGGTTCTTTCTGATTCAGAAACGGGTAATGCTCCCGTCGATACTTATTTAGTCGATAAGGTAATGGATCCGTCCCAATCCGGAGGAAGATCGTCGGGATCGATGGACTCAATCCGCCCGATCATCTCCCCGGCGGCGGGGTCCTCCGGCTTCAGGGAGAGGGCCTCCCGGAAGCCCCGGAGGGCGGCCTCGAAATTCCTGGCGAGGTACGCTTCGAAGGCCGAGGCGTAGGTTTCGAAATACCTCTCCCCGGACTGCTCCACCCCATCCCCCTCCCATCCATAGACCTCGTGGACCCGCACCGCCTCGGACTTCCCCTTCACCCGGACCACGTCCAGAACCCGGGTCCGGAACTTTCCGGGGGACAGGGACCGAAGGGTCGCTTCGGAGATCATCAGCTCCGTGCCGTACCGTTTGTTGGCCCCCTCCAGCCGGGAGGCGAGGTTGACGGCATCGCCGGCCACGGTGTAGTCGAGCACCCGGTCGGACCCCATGTTCCCCGCGATCACGCTTCCCGTGTTGATCCCCACCCGGCAATGGAGCGCCGGAAGGTTCCGGCCTGACCACTCGTCCCGGAGACGGGCCATCCGTTCCTGGATGCGGAGGCCGGCCGCCACCGCCCGGTCGGCATGGTCCGGAAGGTCCAGGGGGAGGCCGAACTCGGCCAGGATGCCGTCCCCCTGGTACTTGTCGATGATCCCGCCCTCCCCCAGGACGATCTCCGTCATCTCCGTGAAGCATTCGTTGAGGAGGGCCACCAGGACCTCGGGGTCGGTCCGTTCCGAAATCGTGGTGAAGTCGGCCAGATCCGTGAACAGGATGGTGATCACCCGCGCCTCCCCGCTCAATTTGAGGGCCTCGGGCCGTGCCAGCAGCTCGTCCACCACCGCCGGCGCGACGTACCGGGCGAAGGCGTTCCGGATGAAGGCCCGCTCCCTCGCCCCGACGGTCTCCCGGACGATGACCAGGAGCAGGAAGAGGAGCAGGGCCGCCGAGCCGGCGGTGGCCAGGGGGAGGAGGTGTAACCGGACCATCTCGAACCCGGTCAGGGCGGTCAGGGCCACCGGGACCGCCACCCCGGCGGCGAGGAGGGGCCAGGAGGATCGGAACCCGGCCGCTGCCGTCAGGAGGACCCCGACGGCCCAGAGAAGGCCCAGGGTGCGCCCCATGGGCCAGTGGGCGGGGAAGGAATCGGTCAGCAGCCCGTTCAAGAGGGCCGCGTGGAGGGCCACCAGGGGGACGGCCCGTTGCAGGGGCGTGGCGCCCAGGTCCGCGGTCCCCGAGGCCACGTCGGCGATGAGGACGAAGTTCCCCTCGAAGAGGTCGAGGAGGTTCCCCCGGAGGGATTCGTCCCCGGCGGCATCCAGGAAGGTGTGGACCGCGACTTCGGGAAAGTCCTCCCCCATGCGGTCCGGAAAGGGGACACAGGACCGGCCCCGGCGGTCGATGGGAATGACGGCCTCCCGTTCCAGAGGTCCGTCCGGACTCGGGGGGACGGTGATCGCCTCCCCCCAGGCCACGGTGGCTTGATCCAGGGAGACTCCGGCCCAGTCGAGGAAGATGGAGAGGCCGAGAGTGGGCAGGTACCGTTGGTCCACCTTCACCACCATGGGAACGTGGCGGTAGACCCCGTCGGGGTCGGCGCGGACGCTGATGTCTCCGGACCCGAAGGCGGCGGCCGCGAAGGGGTCCCACTGGGTCAGGGCCCGGACGGCGTGAAAGGGCCTGGCCTCCCCCCGCTCCGCCGGCGAGCCCAGGTGGTCGGAACGAAGGCGGTCATGGGCCGGTCCCGGCCGCCAGCGGAACCGTACGGGCGTATCGGAGAGGGCGCAGCCCACGGGAAGGTAGACGGTGCCCAGGTCCCGGATCGACTCGGCAAAGGCGCGGTCCGAATCGGGCGTGCTGGGCCGGGCGAAGATGATGTCGTAGGCGACGGCCCGGGGGGAGAGGCGGGCCAGGCCCCGGTTGACCCGGGCCAGGTCGGCCCGGTCGAGGTAGTTCTTTCCGAAGTGGTCGTAGGTCTCGTCGGTGATGGTCAGGTAGACGATCCCCGGGCCGAAGGCCGGCTCGGGGCCGAGTCCCTTTGCCACTATCCGCCGCTGGAACCGGTCGAGAAGCTTGTGGTCCAGGGCGTGCCAGGGCCGCCCGGCGAACCAGAGGAGCAGGGAGGTCCCGGCCAGGAAGAGGGCCGAAGAGGCGGCGGCGATCCCGAGCCGGCGCTTGCCGTTACTCCCGCCCTTGAACCAGGAGGACATGTTTCCGGACCAGGAGCCCCCTGCCCGAAAAGATGGGGAGCGCTTCGAGGTACCGCTCGGGGCTCTCCGCGTTGACGCCGCCCCGGACGTTGCCGGCGATCTCCACGGGGGGGTCCGTCGGCCGGGTGAGGTCGATCCGGCTCTTTTCCACCAGCGATTCTTCCAGGGAGGCCCATTGGTCGGGGTCGATCCCGCCGTCGGCCAGGGCCGAGAGGCGGTCCATCTCCTCGGGGCTGCAGATCACGGTGAACCGTTCCCGGGGGCTGATCCCGTCGATCTTGTAGAACGACTGGGACGACGGGAGGAACAGGGCGTCCTCCGCCACCCACTGGCCGGTCTTGTTGAGAAGGGTGGCCGACTTCTCGTCCGCGTGGACCACATAGACGTGGGCGCCCTCCAGGGGCTGGACGTGAATCCGGACCAAGGCGCCGGGGCGCACCCGCTCCTTTGCGGCGGCCTGGATCACGCGGTCCCCGTCCTCAATCCGGAGGCCGATTCTGGCCCGGACCCGATCCTCCCCGGCCATGGCGGCAGCGGCGAAGGCCAGGGCCGTCATCAGGGCCAGGCCCACGGCCCGGCGTTGTTTGCGCGCGATGTTCATCCGTCGGACTCCTTTGTTTTACGGCTTGGTCGCCGTCTTGCGCTCCAAAGCCGAAAGGCCGGCCTTGATCCCCATGAGGGAGACTGGAACCCCCAGCCGCTGGCCGTTTAAGAGCTGAAACGTCACCCGGGCCTCGTTTCCCGCCTCGAGAATCTTCCTCAGTTCGGGCTTGAGGGGCAACAGGGCGATGCACCCGGCCGAACGGCAGTGGTGGAGAGGGATCCCCACGGGGTCGGCTTCGTCCACCTGGAGCACCAGCCCATGCCGGAGCAGCACCCCCAGCGGAACCCGCAGGGCCACCCACAGGGGATCGATCCCCTGGGCGTTGCCCCCCACCACTTCCAGGGGCTGGATCGCCATGTGGACCAGCGGCGCCTCCTCCCCGCCCTCGATGTAGACCCGCTGCTCCAGCACCCAGGACGACGATTCCACCGCGGGTCGGAGGGCCCAGTCCTGGTAGACGGCCTCGGTTTCCTCGGCGTTGGCGTATTGGAG
>CAYSLC010000227.1:3469-8182 GCA_964431545.1 uncultured Desulfobacteraceae bacterium
TCGGTGGCGTCGGCGAGATCCTTTTCTATTTCTTCCTGATGGTCGAAGTAATAGGTCAGGGCCGCATGAACCTGGGCCGGGGTCAGATGGGTCAGGCTGTTCAGAATATCATCGACGCTCATGCCCATCCGATGATACCCGGCAATGCATCGGACCGTGATCCGGGTTCCTTCGATAAGCGGAGCGCCGCCGGAAATTTTTGGATTGTTTCCGATATATGGGTAAGTTGGATGCTTGACGGCTACGCTCATGGGAGAATCTCCTGGCGGTACCATATGTCTTTCAGAATCGTTTTCTATCGTGACAATGGACGCAGCGCAATCGATAATACCCCAAACTGGAGTCCGAAAATTCTGTTTTTCGGACGACTGCCCCGGACCCCATTGCGAAAAAGGAATTTTCGCACTCCACAAATCACGGGCTGATCATCCTTCTTCACCGGTGCAGGGTGGCGCCCATTTGTTCGACTATAACCAATTTCCCACCAGAATGAAAGGCGACCAGTAGAAGGGATGGCGGAAGCGGTCCTGTTTCATGAGATCCATCTGGGCCTGTCGCAGGGCCTCGGCTTTGGTCGCTCTCTCGGCCTCCAGGTGGCCGTAGAAGCCGGGCAGGAGTTCCTGGGCCGCGTCGTCCGAGACCGGCCAGAGGGAGCCGAGGGCGCTGCGGGCACCGGATTTGAGCACGACACCGGAGATCCCCAAGGGAGACCGGTCATCCCCCTCGGCGGTCTGGCAGGCGCTCAGAGTGATCAGCTCCACGGGCCGGGCCGCCAGTTGTTTCGGCCGGATCAGGGCGCCCAGGGCGTCCATGTCGAGGCGCTTGTCGTAGGTCATGATGAAGTTCTGTTCCGGGGCTCCGCCGAAGAAGCCGTGGGAGGCGATGTGGACCACCCGGTAGTCATGTCCCTGAAGCTCCATGGAGAAGTGTTCCCGCTGGAAGGCTTCATTGAAAAGCACTGTGCCAGGAAGCTGCCGGGAGAGCCGCTCGATCTCCTTCTCCACCCCGGGCAGGGCGAGGGCACGTTTGAATTGTTCCATATCTTCGGGGGCGCCGGACGACCCATCGACCGGCGTCTCTGGGGAGGCCAAATGTGCCGTCTCCACCGTGATCCCACGCACCCCTCGATTCGGTTTTCTGGCCGAGGCGAAACGCAAAGCATGCCAAAAATTTCGTGGAAGATCGTAGATTACCGGCCCCGGCTCGCTCATGCCCGCCATCAGGGAGACCATCCGACCTCTGACCAGGGGGGCGGGGTCGAGGAGGGTCAGGCCCGGGACCGTCACCACGGAATACCGCTCCACCAGGAACCGTTCCCCGTCCCACAGGGCCGCCAGGGGGAGCAGGCGGAGGACCCCGTCCGGCACGTAGACCAGGGTGGTGATCCCGCCCGCGTCGAGGAGCGGCACCACGGGTCGGACCAGCCATCGGAAGACCTCCGACCCCGGGCCCTCGAAGGGGCTGCCGTCCCGGAGCCGGCGGACGAGGCGGGTCACGGCCGCCTCCATGGTCCCGCGCGCCACCGGCGCGGTCCGTCGCTCCAGGCGTCCGCCCATGTCAACCAGCAGCTCCAGCCGGTCCGGCAGGATGATGGGGTAGAGGACGGCGGTGTCCGAGGACAGTGATTCGATCCCCTGGCTCAGGGCCGCGATGCAGGGATCCCGGAAGTAGTCGGTGAGTTCGGAGCGCTTGATCCGCTCCACCACCCGGCGGGCCTCCCGGAGCAGGGCCTGGCGCCCGGACCCCTCCGGCGCCTCGGCGGACCGGGCCAGGAGCATGTCGGCCAGGCCCAGGTAGATGGGGGCCAGGGTTTCCCGGAAGGAGGAGCGGCCGTCCTGGTACTCGATGGGGATGTCCATCCGGATGGTCTCGATGTGGTGGATGGCCCGCCGGTAGGCGGCCATGGCGTCGTCCAGGTTCCCCTTGATCCGCTGGAGCCGCCCGAGCTGCCACTCCCATCCGATGAGCAGGTCGTGGGCCCGGAGGGACTGGGCCGTCTCCAGGGCGCGCCAGGTGAGGGAGAGGGCGGGATCCGTGTTGCCGTGGGCCTCGTGGAGGGCCCCGAGCCTTCCGGCCGCTTCGGATAACCGGCGGGTCGCCCCCAGCTCCTCGGCCGTGGCCAGGGCCTCGGTCAGGGCCCTGTGGGCGAGGGCCGTGGTCCCTTCCGCCGATCCCCGCTTCACGGCTTCGGCGGCGATCCGCAGGAGAAGGTCGGTCCGCTCCAGGGGATCGTCGACCCGGTCGGCGGCCTGCCGGGCTTTCACAAGCTGGTCCACGGCCCGGCGATCGTCGGTGAGCACACGGGAGAGGTTGGACCGCACCCCCGCCTCCAGGGCCGGATCATCGGTCCGTGCCAGATGGTCCAGGGCCCTTTCGTAGAGGGGGTACGCCTCCTCGGGTCGGTCCTGGTTGAAGAGGACGGTCCCCAGGCGGTTGGCGCAGGAGGCGGCCAGGTCCGATCGGTCGATGGCCTCGGCGCCCTCCAATGCGGAACGGAGCAGCGGCTCCGCCAGGTCGGGCTTCCCTTGGAGGAAATGGACATACCCCAGCCCATGGGCCGCCACGGCCGTCAAGAGGGGATCGCCGGCCGCCGTGGCGCCCTCGTGGGCGGCCTGGAGGTCCGCCAGGGCCGCGTCGGTATGGCCTAAAGTCCGGTAGGTCTCCCCCCGCCGGATCAGGAGCCGGATCCGGTCCAGTCCCTCGGCGTCGGCCAGTTGGCCGGTCCAGTCTCCGATGGCGGTCACGGGGTCGGGGGCGGATGGGGCTGTCCGGCCCGGGTCCGGCGATGAAAAAAGGAAGAGGAGGGCGACGGTCCCCCAGATCAGGGGGCGGCCCCGGCGGATGGTTTCCATGGAATCCTCCTTGTCTGTTGTTTCGATCCCCCTGCTACAATGCTTCCACGGTGATCCGGAAATGGATCCCGTCGTCCTGGAGGTTGTGCTCGTCCTTGTCGGCGGCCTTTTCCAGATCGTGGGCCAGATAGAGTTCCGCGTCGATCCAGGAGGTCGGGTTCCACAGCAGCCCCACCCCCACCGAGTGGAGGTTGTCGTCGTGGGCGCTCTCGCCCTTGTTCCAGGCCGATCCGAAGTCCATGAAAGGGGCGATCTGCAGGATGTTCTCGGGACCCGCCCCTTCGCGCCGTTCCCAGAGGGGGTACCGCCACTCCGCCGACAGGGCGTATCCGCTGTCGCGCACCAGCTCGTTCTCCCGGTAGCCCCGAACGGTGGAGGCGCCCCCCACGGCGAACTGCTCCAGGGAGAGGAGCCGGTCCCCGGAGACCTGCACGTCCCCCCGGAAAATGACCTGGCCGAAGGGTCCCCCGAGCCGCCGGGCGTACTGTATTTGTCCGAGCCAGGTCAGAAACCGGCCATCCGGTAGGTTGTGTCCGTGGATCGTCGGGCCGAAGAGATCGACCCCGACGCTCACCGTCGACCGCAGGGCCAGGGCGGTGGCGGGGGTCCGGTTCACGTAGGATCCCACCAGGCGCAGGGCCGTCACCTGGCTGTCCCCCTTGACGGCGCCGGTGGTGAAGGAGAAGGGGCGGCTCAGCAGGAAGGTCTTGCTCTCCCGCACCGACAGGTCGACCCCAACCTCCAGGGTCTCGCCGAGGGTCCTCCGCAACGGGTGGGTGAGAGAGATCTGGGCGCTCTCCGTCTCGCTTTCGATGTCCACCACATCCAGGGGTTCCTCGATCACCGCGTTCTCCCCCCGGCTGTACCGGAGGGAGAGCCGGGTGTTGTTCGCGTTGAGGGGCAGGGCGTATCCGGCGCTGATCTCGTCGGCCCCCTCGCTGACCCCGAAGGAGGCGTCGAGGACATCCCCGAACCCGGTCAAATTCCAGACCGCGCCGGCGGCGGTGAGGTGTTCCGCGCCGGTGCTGGGGGGGCGGTGGTTGTCGGCGACGAACCGCAGGTCGTAGGGACGGGATCGGGTCACCTCCAGGTCGAGGGTCGCCTCCCCCGGCGCCACGCCGGGCCGGATCCGGCCGTTCATCCGCTCGATGAGGGGATCCCGGAGGAGAAGCTGGAACCGTTTCTGGAGTTCCTCGGTGTTGAAGGGTTTTTCCGGATCTGCCCAAAGGCGCTTTGTGATGTAGGCGGGCCGCAGCCGGCCGTTGCCCGATACCGTCACGTCGTCGAGGCGTCCCTCCTGGATCTGGTAGGTCACCACCCCGTCGTCCACCTGCTGATCCGGCTTGAGGATCGCCCCGGAGTTGACGTACCCCCGGTCCACGTAGAATCGGGTGAGCCGGTACCGGATCTCCTCCAGGTCCCCCAGGGTGACCGGCTTGCCGATGAAGGGGGCGGCGATCTCCGTTAGGTCCGCGTCCGGGAAGACGGTGTTCCCTTCGAAGACGACGCCGTTGAGTGTGAACGCCGGCCCTCCGGCGCGGGATCGGGTCGCTTCCGGGGCCGGGGGCAGCTCCATGTCGCCCGCCGGGGCCTCCTTGAGGTAGTCCGGAAGGGGAGGGCGGTCCTTTCCGGGTTGGGGCTGGGCCGGCTGCGACGGGATGGCCCGCTCCTGGGCCTGGACCGACGAGGAGAGGAGCAGAAGCAGAAACATGACGACGCGGATGATGGCGCTCATTTAAAGATCCCTCCGGTGGTATTTTGTCTCGTTTCCTTCCATTCGGTTCGAATTCGATCTATTGGGCCGGGGTGCCCTGGGTGCCGCCGGGCGTCAGCCAATCCTGGAAGCGCCCGTCCCAGGAGC
>CAYSLC010000228.1:0-8138 GCA_964431545.1 uncultured Desulfobacteraceae bacterium
GCCGCATCGAGGACCGGGCCGCCGCCCTCAAGCGGGCCGAGGATATTGCAAACGCGCTTTCAGAGACTTGACAAGGCCCCACCGTTCGGATAGAAAAACCGGGATAATCTTGAATCGTGGTCTGTTTGCAGTCACCCATTTCAACACCCCACACCTTGAAGGGAGGAGTCATCGCATGAACATTCTGTTTTTCGGACCCAACGGCAGCGGCAAGGGGACACAGGGGGCCATCCTGAAGGACAAATACAACACCCCCCACATCGAATCCGGGGCGATCTTCCGGGAGAACATCTCCAAGGGGACGGAGCTGGGCGCCAAGGCCAAGGAGTACATCAACCGGGGCGACCTGGTGCCCGATGAGATCACCATCCCCATGATCCTCGACCGGCTGAAGCAGGATGACGCCAAGAACGGCTGGCTCCTGGACGGGTTCCCGAGAAACAAGAACCAGGCCGTCAAACTCGACGAGGCCCTCCGGCAGGCCGACATGCCGCTGGACATCGTGGTGGAGATCGTGCTCGACCGGCAGATCGCCAAGAACCGCATCATGGGCCGCCGCCTCTGCGTCAACGACAACAACCATCCCAACAACATCTACATCGACGCCATCAAGCCCGACGGCGACAAGTGCCGGGTCTGCGGCGGCGAGCTGACCACCCGGGCCGACGACCAGGACGAAACGGCCATCAACAAACGCCACGACATCTACTATAACACCGAGGACGGGACCCTGGCCGCCGCCTACTATTTCAAGGAGAAGGCCGACAAGGGCGAATCCATCAAATACATCCCCGTGGACGGCACCCCGAGCGTCAAAGAGGTCACCGAAGAGCTGGTCTCCAAGCTCTAAGCCCCCTTCCGGGCACCGACCGATGGCAAAGATCCGCCGCCCCGCCGGGGCGGCGGATCTTTTTTGCCTTTTTCCTTGACCATGCCTTGATGTCGGTGCTATAGAAATTAGGTTCTAATGCAGGTTTCTGATTTTCAGATTCAAATAACCATCGCAAGGGTGCGATGGAAAGAAAGGGGCGAGACAGTTTGAAGGCTATCGAGGTAAAAGTCATCGACAACGATCTTGAGAAGGCCATGCGGATCTTGAAGAAAAAGATCCAGAACGACGGCCTGTTCAAGCGGCTCAAGCTGAAGAAGAGCTACGAAAAGCCGAGCGAGCACCGGCGGCGCAAACAGCGCGAGGCCCTTCGCCGCCAGCGCATTGCCGCGGCCAGAAGCCGGTACCGCTAACCGCGGTCGGACGAGAGACGATCGGCAATCCCGGCACAGGCCGCCCCCGGTTGTGCCGGGATTTTTTTGGGACGGCGCCATGAGCGGCAGCGATCGACACGAACAGACCCCATACGAACAGGCCCTCCGATGGATGTACGGACTCCGACGGTTCGGCATCAAACTGGGGCTCTCCACCATCCAGGGGATCCTGGCGGGCCTGGGGGATCCCCAGACCCGGTTCCGGGTCATCCACATCGCCGGCACCAACGGAAAGGGGTCCATCGCCTCGGCCCTCTCCACGATCCTCCGCCTCTCCGGCCGCCGGGTGGGGCTCTACACCTCGCCCCACCTGGTCCGGTTCAACGAACGGATCTGCATCGACAACCGGCCCATCGGAGACGATGAGGTCCTCTCGGCCCACCGGGAGGTCAAGCGGGTCCACCAGGGGGACCGGGAGCCCACCTTCTTCGAGTTTTCCACCGCCATGGCCTTCCACGCATTCGCCGAAAACGGCGTCTCCTGGGCCGTGGTGGAGACCGGCATGGGGGGACGGCTGGACGCCACCAACGTGGTATCACCGGAACTCGCCATCATCACCAACATCTCCCTGGAGCACCGGACCTACCTGGGCAACACCCTGGAGCGGATCGCCCGGGAGAAGGCCGGGATCATCAAACCCGAACGTCCGGTGGTCACCGGGGTCCGCCAGCCGGCGGCGGTCGCCGCCGTGGAGGAGAGGGCAAGGGAGGTCTCGGCGCCCGTGTTCCGGCTGGGCCGGTCCTTCAAGGTCCGGCGGCGCCCCGACGGCGCCTTCACCTACATGGGGATGGACCACACCTGGCGGAACCTGCGGTCCGGGCTGCCGGGGTACCACCAGGTGGACAACGCGGCCCTGGTTCTGGCCGCCTGCGAGGTCCTCGGCCGGTCCGGCGTCGATCTGCCCGAGGAGGCCGTCCGCCGGGGCCTGATGACCAACCGGTGGCCCGGCCGCCTCGAAGTGGTCTCCCATGATCCCTACATCCTCCTGGACGGTGCCCACAACCTGATGGCGGCCCGGAACCTGGCGAGCTTCCTGGCCAAGGACCTCTCCGGCCGGAAGATCACCCTGGTGGCCGGCATCCTCGACGACAAGCCCCATGCCGCCATGCTCAAGACCCTGCTGCCCGTCTGCGCAAAGGCGGTCCTCACCCGGGCCGATTCCGACCGGTCCCTCCCCCCGGAGACGCTGGCCCGGGTGGCCGAGGGGGCGCTGCGCGACGTCACGGTGATCCCGGTTGTGGCCGACGCCCTGGCCCACGCCATCGACACCGCCGATCCGGACACGGCCGTCTGCGTGGCCGGCTCCCTGTACGTCGTCGGAGAAGCGAGGGAGGCCCTGGAGAAAAGGGGGTTCTTCCGCGAGGTCCATGCAAAGCCCTGAACGCCTCCAACCTGAACGCCTCCAATTTGGGGGCCGATTTTTGGGACTTGACTTGACCGCGCTCCATGGTTTACAAACAACCGTAGCTTTTTCAATTCGGCAACTCGTGCGCCCGTAGCTCAGTGGATAGAGCGTCAGCCTCCGGAGCTGAAAGCCGCTGGTTCGAACCCAGCCGGGCGTACCATCCCTTCCCTTCCCCGTTTCCATCGGCTACCGCGATAGCCCGGAACAACCGACCGACCGCCCCCCCCCGCGCCCCGGCTTGCAATTTACACGGATGTCGTTATATTGAGCGCATGATGAACGAACACGAGACAAAACTGGAGAAGGTCCCGAATCCCAAGGAGATCGAACGGGAGATCGGGGAGTTTCTGGCCAAAAAATTCGGCGGCGAGGTGAAGATCATCAACCCCTCCGCCCTGCAAAACGCCCTTCCCGTGGAAAAGGGCTCCCCGCCCGGCGGAAAGAAGAAGCGGATCGCCTTCGACCTGAAGCCGGGGGAGCTGGTCGACTTCCTCGACCAGTACATCATCCGGCAGGAGGAGGCCAAGGCGATCCTGGCCACCAAGATCTGCACCCACTTCAACCGGATCAAACGGTCCGACGAGGCCCCGGAGGCGGCCGAGCCGCTGGTGGGCCGGATCAAGAACAACGTCCTGATGATCGGCCCCACCGGCGTGGGCAAGACCTACATGATCAAGCTCATCGCCAAGCGCCTGGGGGTCCCCTTCGTCAAGGGGGACGCCACCAAGTTCAGCGAGACCGGGTACGTGGGCGGCGACGTGGAGGATCTCGTCCGGGACCTGGTCCGGGAGGCCGACGACGACATCGAGCTGGCCGAAAACGGGATCATCTACATCGACGAGATCGACAAGATCGCCTCCAGCCGCAACACCATCGGCGCCGACGTCTCCCGCACCGGGGTCCAGCGGGCCCTGCTCAAGCCGATGGAGGAGACCGACGTGGAGATGAAGGCGGCCCACGACCCCATCTCCATGATCCAGGAGATCGAGCAGTTCCGGAAGACCGGCCAGCGGGAGCGGCGGACGGTCAACACCAAGAACATCCTCTTCATCATGAGCGGCGCCTTCGGGGGCCTCGACGAGATCGTCGAAAAGCGGATGGCCCGGCGGTCCATCGGCTTCGGCGCGCGGGTGGAACGCCCCGGATCGATCAGCGACGTGATGAAGGAGGTCCGCTCCGAGGACCTCATCGAATACGGGTTCGAGTCGGAGTTCGTGGGCCGGCTGCCGGTGGTGGCGGTCTTCGAGACCCTCTCCGAGGCGGATCTGCTTTCCATCCTCAAGAACCCCAACAACCCGGTGATCCTGAGCAAACGGCTCGACTTCGACGCCTACGGCATCGACATCCAGTTCGCGGACGAGGCCCTGGCCCTTCTGGCCGGGCGGGCCTTCCGGGAGAACACCGGGGCCCGGGGCCTGGTGAGCGCCATCGAGAAGGGGCTCCTCCCCTTTGAACGGTCCCTGCCGTCGGGCCGGCTCACCAAGCTGCCGGTCACCGAATCGATGATCCGGCGGCCCGCGGAGGCCCTGCGGGAGCTGGACGAAGGGGCCGTGGAGGGGGAGCCGGTGGCCGATCTCCACCACCGCCTGCGCGAGGCGGAGATGGCCCACATCCGGGATTACATCACCGCCGAGCGGAATACCCTCTCCCGGAAGCACGGGCTCTCCCTGCGGCCGCCCCACATCGAGGCGATCGCCGAATACTACACCACCCATGTCCTGGACGTGGGGGGCGCGGTCCGGAAAATCAAGGACTACTTCGACGAGATCAAGAAGATCGAACTCTTCTTCTACAAGAACCACGACATCAACATCGTCATGGAGGAGGACGCCGTCCATCACATCCTGACCCTGCGGATGCGCGACCGGCTCACCATCGACGACATCTACGGCCAACTGACCCGGAGCCTGGAGGACGGGCTGAAGCTGGTCCGGGAGAAGACCGGCATCAACCGGTTCTTCATCACCAAGGATGCGATGCTCTCCCCGGACGCCTACATCGCCAACCTCCTGAAGGACAGCGACGCCATCTCCCTGAAGGGCGACGAGGCCCAGGAAGACACCCCCCAATGATCGGTATATCGAAACTCTACTGCGGCACGGTGGAGCCCTCCGACGCCCTGCGGTACGGGCGCCACTCGGGCCGGCTCCCCTCCCACCTGCTCCAGTTCTCCAAGGACAAGCGGCCGGTGGTGGTCTGGAACATGACCCGGCGGTGCAACTTGAAATGCGTCCACTGCTACGCCCAGGCCGACGACAAGCACTTCGAAAACGAGCTGACCACCGAGGAGGGCAAGGGCCTCATCGACGACCTGGCCGGCTACGGCGTGCCGGTGCTGCTGCTCTCCGGCGGCGAGCCCCTCATGCGCAAGGACATGCCGGAGCTGGCCGACTACGCGGTGCGAAAAGGGATGCGGGCGGTGATCTCCACCAACGGCACCCTGATCACCGCCAAAACGGCCGGGGTGTTGAAGGAGATCGGCCTCTCCTACGTGGGGATCAGCCTCGACGGCATGGCCGAGGTCAACGACCGGTTCCGGGGGGTCCCCGGCGCCTTCAAGCAGGCCCTCCAGGGGATCCGGAACTGCCAGGCGGCCGGCATCAAGGTGGGGCTGCGGTTCACCGTCAACCGGTTCAACGTGGCGGAGATCCCGGGCATCTTTTCGCTCCTGGAGGAGATGGAGATCCCCAGGGTCTGCTTCTACCACCTGGTCTACGCGGGCCGGGGCTCGGACCTGGTCAAGGAGGACCTCTCCCACCAGGGGACCCGGGAGGCGGTGGACCTCATCCTGGACGAGACCAGGCGCCTCCACGACGCGGGCAAGCCCAAGGAGGTCCTCACCGTGGACAACCACGCCGACGGCCCCTACCTCTACCTGCGCCTGGCGGAAGAGAACCCGGAGCGGGCCAAGGAGGTCCTGGAGCTGCTCCGGATGAACGAGGGGAACAACTCCGGCCGGGGGATCGGGTGCGTGAGCTGGGACGGCGAGGTCCACGCGGACCAGTTCTGGCGCCACAAGAGCTTCGGCAACGTCCGGAAGCGCCCCTTTTCGGCCATCTGGACGAAGCCCGAGGATCCGCTGCTGCGCCAGCTCAAGGAGAAGAAGAAGCACGTGACGGGCCGGTGCGCCGAGTGCCGCTGGCTCGACATCTGCGGCGGCAACTTCCGGGTCCGGGCCGAGGCGGTGACCGGCGATGTCTGGGCCCCGGATCCGGCCTGTTATTTGACCGACGCGGAGATCGGGCTGGAATCCGAATAGGGGTCCGGCCGGCCGTTTCCGAACCCACCACCCCCAATACCAGCGGAAGGAGCCACGGATGCTGTTTCCAGATTACCGTCCCCGGCGGCTGCGCCGGAGCGAAGCCCTGCGGCGCATGGTCCGGGAGACCCGGGTCACCCCCGACGACCTGATCCTCCCCATGTTCGCCGTGGGGGGCAAGAACGTCAAGAACCCCATCGAATCGATGCCGGGCCACTTCCAGCTCTCCCCGGACCTCCTGGTCAAGACGGCCAAAGAGGCCCACAAGCTGGGGATCCCGGCGATCATGCTCTTCGGCATCCCCGACAAGAAGGACCCCCTGGCCACCCGGGCCTACGCCAAGGACGGCATCGTGCAAAAGACGGTCAAGCAGGTGAAGTCGGCGGTCCCGGACCTGGTGGTCATCACCGACGTCTGCCTCTGCCAGTACACCGACCACGGCCACTGCGGGGTGGTGGAGAAGGGGGAGATCGACAACGACGCCTCCCTCGACCTGCTCGCCCGGGCGGCCCTCTCCCACGCACAGGCCGGCGCCGACATGGTGGCCCCGTCCGACATGATGGACGGCCGGGTGGCGGAGATCCGCAACGCCCTGGACGAAGAGGGTCTGTCGAACATCCCCATCCTATCCTACGCGGCCAAGTACTGTTCCGCCTTCTACGGCCCCTTCCGCCAGGCGGCCCACTCGGCCCCTCAGTTCGGGGACCGGCGCACCTACCAGATGGACCCGGCCAACGCGGTGGAGGCGATCCGGGAGGTCTCCATGGACGTGGAGGAGGGGGCGGACATCGTCATGGTCAAGCCGGCCCTGCCCTATCTCGATATCATTTACAGGATCCGGCAGGAGTTCGACCTGCCCGTGGCCGCCTACAACGTCAGCGGCGAGTTCGCCATGGTCAAGGCGGCGGAGAAGATGGGGTGGGTGGACGGCCAGAAAGTCATGCTGGAGACCCTCACCGCCATCAAGCGGGCCGGGGCCGACATGATCCTCACCTACTTCGCCATGGACGCGGCCGCGGTGTTCAACGCGGGTTAGGACAAAGAGAGCGCATGGAGACGAATCCACAGGGCCATCCCCACGGAGGCGGGCATCCCCACGCACAAGGCCATCACCAGGATCACGGCCACCCCCACGGGCAGGCCCATCCCCAGACCAAGGGCCACACCGGCGGGACCCTCCGCCTGGTGGCCTGGGAGATCACCCGGAACTGCAACCTCAACTGCGTCCACTGCCGGGCCGCCGCCACGCGGGGGCCGTACACCGGGGAGATGGAGACCGACTTCGCCCTTCGCCTGTTGGACGGCATCGCCGAGGTGGGCCGACCCATCGTGATCCTCACCGGGGGGGAGCCGCTGCTGCGGCCGGACATCTTCGAGATCGCGTCCCATGGCACGGCCAAGGGGCTGCGGATGGTGATGGCCCCCAACGGGACCCTGATCACGCCGGAGGCGGCCGGGAAGATGGCGGAATCGGGGATCCAGCGGATCTCCATCAGCCTCGACGGCGCCACCCGGGAGCGCCACGACGCCTTCCGGGGGGTGGAAGGGGCCTATGACGGGGCCCTGCGGGGGATCGAGCACGCCAAGGCGGCGGGGGTGGAGTTCCAGATCAACACCACCATCACCAAGGCGAACCTGGCGGAGATCCCGAGGATCCAGGAGCTGGCCGTGGAGCTGGGGGCGGTGGCCCACCACATCTTCCTGCTGGTGCCCACGGGCCGGGGGAAGTACCTCATCGACCAGGAGATCACGGCCAAGGAGTACGAGGAGACCCTCAACTGGTTCTACGACCAGAAGGGCCAGACGCCGCTGCAGCTCAAGGCGACCTGCGCGCCCCACTATTACCGGATCCTGCGCCAGCGGGCGAGGGAGGACGGGGTGACGGTCACCTTCGAGACCCACGGCCTCGACGCGGTGACCCGGGGGTGCCTGGGCGGCACGGGTTTTTGCTTCATCTCCCACCGCGGGGTGGTCCAGCCGTGCGGGTTCCTCGATCTCAACTGCGGCGACGTGACCCAGCAATCCTTCGCGGAGATCTGGAACCACTCGGAGATCTTCACCCGGCTGCGGAACCTGGAGAACCTGAAGGGGAAGTGCGGGGCGTGCGAGTACAAGCGGGTCTGCGGTGGGTGCCGGGCGCGGGCGTACGAGGCGACCGGGGATTATCTGGAGGCGGAGCCGTTGTGTAGTTTTGAGCCGGCGGGGCGGATG
>CAYSLC010000229.1:0-6038 GCA_964431545.1 uncultured Desulfobacteraceae bacterium
TCGCCTTCTTCGACGAGTTGGGCCGCAATGCCGTGCTCCAGGCGACCCTCCAGGGCGGGGAGCCGTTCCTCCGGGAGGACCTGACCGAGCTGATCGACGGGATCCGCCGAAACCGGATGCGGTTTTCGATCCTGAGCAACGGGACCCGGATCAAGGAGGAGACGGCGGCCCACATAGCGGCCACCGGCCGGTGCGACACGGTCCAGGTCTCCATCGACGGCGGCACGCCCGAGACCCACGACAGTTGCCGGGGGAAAGGGACCTTCGAAAAGGCGGTCCGGGGGATCGAGATCCTCCGGCGGCACACGCTTCCGGTCTCGGTCCGGGTGACGATCCATCGCCACAACTGCCGGGACCTGGACGCCGTGGCCAAACTCCTATTAGAGGAGCTGAATTTGCCCGCCTTCTCCACCAACTCCGCCTCCCACCTGGGGCTCTGCCGGGAGAACGCCGGGGACGTCCAGATGACGGCGGCGGAATACGCCGAGGCTATGGAGAGCCTGGTGCGCCTGCGGCATCGCTATAACGGCCGCATCAGCGCCAGCGCCGGCCCCCTGGCCACGGCCACCCACTGGCCGGAGATGGAGGCGGCCCGCCTGGCGGGCCGGGAGGGGATGGACGGCTGCGGGTTTCTCACCTCCTGCGGCGGCGTCTATTCGAAGCTGGCGGTGCGCAGCGACGGGGTGATGACCCCCTGCGGCCAGATGGGCCACATCGGGCTGGGCCGGATCAACGAGGACGACCTGGGGGAGGTCTGGCGGCACCATCCGGAGCTTCGGCGGCTCCGGATGCGGCCCCGGATCCCGCTCTCCTCGTTTGCGTTCTGTGAGGGGTGCGATTATATTCCCTACTGCCGGGGGAACTGCCCGGCCCTGGCCTACACCCTGGCCGGCGACGAAAACCACCCCAGCCCGGACGCCTGTCTGCGGCGGTTTCTTTCGGAAGGAGGGCACCTGCCCCATGTCCAGTGAAGCCAAGAATGATGCGCCACAATTTCCGTTGAACCAACTCTATTTCTATCTCACCCGGGGGTGCAACCTCCGGTGCCGCCACTGCTGGATCGACCCGGCCTTTCAGTCGGCGGATCACACCTACCCGGCCCTCGACGCGGGGCTGTTCGGGGAGATCCTCCGGGAGGCCAAGCCCCTTGGATTGAGCGGGGTGAAGCTGACCGGCGGGGAGCCGCTGCTCCATCCGGACATCCTGGAGCTGCTGGAGGCGGTGCGGCAAGAGGACCTGCGCCTGACGGTGGAGACCAACGGCACCCTCTGTACGCCGGAGGTCGTGGCGGCCATCTCCGCCTGCAAGAACCCCTTCGTCTCGGTGAGCCTGGACGGCGATGACGCGGCGGTCCATGATCCCATCCGGGGGGTCAAGGGGTGCTTCGACCGGTCGGTGGAGGGGCTCCGACGTTTGGTGGAGGCGGGGCTGCGGCCCCAGGTGATCATGTCGGTGATGCGGGGCAACCGGGATCGGATGACTGACGTGGTACGCCTGGCCGAGTCTTTGGGGGCGGGATCGGTGAAGTTCAACGTGGTCCAGCCCACGGCCCGGGGGGAGAGCCTCCACAAGCGGGGGGAGGTCCTCGACATCCGGGAGCTGGTGGCCCTGGGACAATGGGTGGAGCGAGAGCTTTCCAAGACGAGCGCCATCCGGGTGATCTTCAGCCATCCCCCGGCGTTTCGTCCGCTGAGCCGGATGTTCGGTGACGAAGGGTGCGGCGTGAGCCGGTGCGGGATCTTCGGGATCCTCGGGGTCCTCTTCGACGGCTCCTATGCCCTGTGCGGCATCGGAGAGACGGTGCCGGAGCTGGTCTTCGGAAAGGCGGGGCGGGATCCCATCGAAAGGGTCTGGAACGAATCGCCGGTCCTGAACCAGCTCCGCGAGGAGCTGCCGGCCAATCTGAAGGGGCTCTGCACCCGGTGCCGGATGCGCCAGCTCTGCCTGGGGGAGTGCGTGGCCCAGAACTACTATTCCACCAGGGATCTCTTCTCCACCTTCTGGTTCTGCCGCCAGGCCGAGGCGGCCGGCCTCTTCCCCGAGAGCCGGATGATCCCGGAGGGCAGGGAAGCTGTTCTTGAACCGGTGAAGGGTTGAGGAAAAATCTTTAGAATGTTGAAATTTTCTGCTTCGTCTTGAATGGAAGTCGAATATGGTGAAAAAATGGCTCAGGAGATAACCATTGCAGCGAATTCCGAGGTGCCGATTAAACCGTTGATCGAATCGGCGATTCGATCAGAATTGGAACGGTTGGATTTGGCCATTCTTCGGACCGAGAGACGGTTGCGAATGTTTGAGGAGAAGTATGATATGCCTACAGATCAGTTTGAGAACAAGTTTGGGAATGCTGATCTGAGTGAAACCCTTGATTACATTGAGTGGTATGGTGAGGTCAGAACGATGGCGCTCCTATATGAACAAAAAAAGGCCCTTACGGGTGTGAATTTTGTCGATTGAGGAGTATTTTGAACAAATTCAGCGCAATATCGATGCCTGTTGTTGGATTCTATCTTCGTCGGTCGCCTATGATAAACGGAGCATCGATATCGGATTTGTGAAAGGGGAGCTTTGGTTTTTCGATAAATCCATTTTGTACTTTCGAGAATTTGTAAAGAAACAGACCAGAATCGAGAAGTACATGTACGTTTACCATTTTCAGGACTCCGAAGGAAAAATCAGATTTCGATACGACAATACGCCTCATTTTCCAGACTTATCGACGTTTCCACATCATAAACATTGTGAGAGCGAATCGAATGTTGTCGACTCGGAAGAGCCGGATTTAAGAAAGGTTCTTGAAGAAGTATTGGATTGGTTTCCGCCTTCTTCATGATTTTTCGGAGAATACCGTGATCCACCGCCAATTCCTCCACACAATGATCTACAAAGGCCCGAGCATGGCCCCCACCTTCCGGTCCGGGGATCTGCTCCGGGTGGCGCCGGCCGGGGTGGGGGAGATCCGGCGGGGCGACGTTCTCGTCTTCCGCTCCCCGGAACAGGAGGCGCCCCGCCTGGTGGTCCACCGGGTGATCTCGGTGGGGCCGGAGGGGGTCATCTGCCAGGGGGACAACAACGCCTTGGCGGATGCGCCGGTGGCGGCCGAACAGATCGTGGGGATCGCCGTCGAGGCCGATCAAGGGCGGGGATGGACGACGGTGATCGGCGGCTGTTCCGGGTACCGCCGGTTTCGGATGAACCAGATCCGGGGGCGGGTGCGCCGGGGGGTGCTTCGGGCCGCGAGCCCGGTCTACAACGGCCTGGCCCGGACGGGGATCTTCCAAAGTCTTTGCTCCCGGTGGGTGGAGGTCCGGGTCTTCTCCTTCGGCCGCCGGCAGGGGCGTGGACGGGATCTGTGTCTCTATGTCCGGGGCCGGTGCGTGGGCCGGTACGACGAAACCCTCGGGACGTGGCGGGTTCGCCGGCCGTTCCGGCTGCTGATCCCGCCCAGGTACATCGCTTCGCCCATGAAATAGCGCTTCTTCGATCTTCTCTGCTTCACGGAAAGCCCGCCCCGGCCGTACGGCCGTCGGCGGGCTTTTTTTGTTCGGGCGTCGGCCGTTACTATTTCTTCTCCCCCGCCAGCATGATCGCCTCGTTGAAGGCCTCCTCCATGGCCGGCAGGTTGGTCATCTCGGGGACCACCTGGATGTACTCGACCTTTCCGTCCGGGCCCACGAGGATCACGGAGCGCGCCAGGAGCATCAGGTCGTCCACCAGAAGGCCCATGGCCCGGCCGAAGGCGCCGTTCTTGTAGTCGGAGAGGTACTGGATATCGGTCAGCCCGGCCGCCTCGGAGAACCGCTGGTGGGCGAAGGGGGTGTCCCGGCTGATGGTGATCCGTTTGACGGAATCGGGGAGCTTGTCCCCCTCTTCGGCCAGGTAATGGGTCTGGGCCTCGCAGACCTTGGTGTCCACCGAGGGGACGATGCTCAGAAACAGGATTTCCCCCTTCTGCTCGGACAGGTCCACCGGCTTCATGGTGCTCGAATCGACCAGGGCGACGGAGGGCAGGGGCTTCCCCACGGCGATGGGGTCCTCCCCCAGCAGCTTGTGATCCTTGCCCTTGAAGGTGACCCGGCTGCCCGGCTGGACCGTGTCGTAGTTGGTGGGAAGGTCGGGCTGCTGATAGGTCATGGCGCCGCAGCCGAAGGTCAGCACCGGCAGGGCGATCAGAACGGCGAACACGATCTTTCTGGAAATCATGGGACCTCCTTTCGGTCTGTTTTGGATGGGTGGTTCGGAGTTCCGCCTTCAGGCGGCATGTCCTTTTTTGTTGCAGGTATGGTATTTTTTCATAAGGCCGGGATCATTTCTCCCGCTTCTGGGGCAGGATGTGGGTGGAGGAGCCGAGAAACGCCTCCGCGGCTTCCTCCTCCGCCTCGGAGAGGGTGGGGTGGGGATGGATGGTGAGGGCCAGGTCCTCGGCCAGGGCTCCCATCTCGATGGCCAGCACCCCTTCCGCGATCATCTCGCCGGCGTTGCGGCCCACGATGCCCACGCCGAGGATCCGGCCCGATTCCGGGTCGATCACCATCTTGGTCATCCCCTGGACGGCCCCCATGGAGGCGGCCCGGCCCGAGGCCGACCAGGGGAACCGGGCCACCTTCACCTCCCGGCCCTCCTCCTTGGCGCCGTCCTCGGTGAGCCCGCACCAGGCCATCTCCGGATCGGTGTAAACCACGGCGGGGATGGCCCGGGCGTCGAAGGCGGCCGGTTTTCCGGCGATGACCTCGGCGGCGACCTTTCCCTCATACATCGCCTTGTGGGCGAGCATCACGCCGCCGACCACGTCTCCGATGGCGTGGATGTGGTCCCGGCTGGTCCGCTGCTTCTCGTCGACCCGGATGAACCCGTTGTCGTCGGTCTCCACCCCGGCCTCCTCCAGGCCGAGATCGGCGGTGTTGGGCCGCCGGCCGATGGCCACCAGGACCCGGTCGAATCGCCCCTCCTCGGGGGCCTCCTCCCCCTCGAAGGAGACCTTCACCTGGTCCGATTCCTCGGTGAGGGAGGCGACCCGGGTGCCCACGTGGATGGCGTCGAAGCTTTCCCCCAGCTTTTTCCGCAGGGGCCGGACCAGGTCGTCGTCGGCGCCGGGCAGGATCCGGTTGCTCATCTCCACCAGGGTGACGGCGGAGCCCAGGGTGGCGTAGACGGAACCGAGTTCGGCGCCCACGTAGCCGCCCCCCACCACCAGGAGCCTCTCCGGGATGTCGGCCAGTTCCAGGGCCCCGGTGGAACTCATGATCCGGCCCCCCTTTTCGAAGGTCGTGTCCGGCAGGGCGATGGCGGTGGAGCCGGTGGCGATGATGGCGTGCTTGAACTTGAACCCGGAGACGTCCGAGTCGGTGTCGGCCAGGCGCACCTGGTTCGGGCCGTCGAACACGGCCCGGGCCTGGATGAACTGGACCCCTCGCTTCTTGCAGAGGGTAACCAGTCCGTTGGAGAGCTTGTCCACGATCCCCTCCTTCCACTCCCGGAGCTTGTCGAGGTCGATCTCCGGCTCCGGGAAGGTGAGCCCCATGTCGCCGGCCCGGCGGGCGTCGTGGAGCAGTTCGGAGATGTAGAGAAGGGCCTTGGAGGGGATGCACCCCCGGAAGAGGCAGACGCCGCCGGGGCGCGGCTCGTTGTTGATCATCGTCACGTCGAGGCCCAGGTCCGCGGCCCGGAACGCGGCCGCGTAGCCGCCGGGGCCGCCGCCCACCACCACCACATCCGTCTCCTGCGTGAATTCGCCCATGACCATGGTGCGTTACCTCCTCCAAGTTGTCGTTCGGTTCGGGCTGTTCACAAAACCCGTCACAGACCGAAATTTTGGCATTGATCCTCTTTTGGGCCGATCCGCCTCACCGGTCGCGTAAACCACGTCCCCCCCGGATCCGTAGGGGCGGACCTGTGTGTCCGCCCTGGTATTCACCCCGTATGTCCGCCCGTGTCTCCGTCCCATGTACCCTACATCACCATCATCAGACGTTCGGGATCCTCGAACGCCTGGAGGATCACGTTGAGGAACCGGGCCGCATCCGCGCCGTCGGCCACCC
>CAYSLC010000229.1:6138-8134 GCA_964431545.1 uncultured Desulfobacteraceae bacterium
AACGCCTGGAGGATCACGTTGAGGAACCGGGCCGCATCCGCGCCGTCGGCCACCCGGTGGTCGAAGGCGACCAGCATGGGCAGGATGAGCCGGGGGACCACCTCCTGTTTCTCCAGGCCCTCCCGGAAGACCGGCTGCGTCCGGGCCTGGGCCAGTCCGAGGATGGCGGTCTGGGGATGGTTGATGATGGGGGTGAAGGCGGTGCCGCCCAGGGATCCGATGTTGGTGATGGTGAAGGTGCCGCCGGTCACGTCCTCCCGGTCGATCTCGCCGTTGCGGACCCGCTCGGCCGTCTCCTTCAGCTCTTGGCTCAGCTCGACAATGTTCTTGCGGTCCACGTCCCGGATCACGGGGACGATGAGGCCCCGTTCGGTGTCCACGGCCACGCCGATGTGGTAGTGGCGCTTGAGGATGATCTCCCCGGCCGCCATGTCGAGGCTGGCGTTGAAGCGGGGCTGGGCCTTGAGGGCGGCCACCGCCGCCTTCATGGCGAAGACGGTAATGGTCAGGGCGCCCCCCTGGTCCTCGATCTCCTCCCGGTGCTTCTTCCGGAACGCCTCCAGGTCGGTGATGTCGGCCTGGTCCTGATGGGAGACGTGGGGGATCTCCCGCCAGGCCCGGGCCATCTGTCTGGCCGTGGCCTTGCGGATGGAGCGAAGCGGCATCCGCTCCACCGGACCCCACTGGGTGAAATCGGGCAGCTCCGGAGACTCGGGAGGGGCGGGGGCCTTCTCCGGCTCCCGCTTCTCTTCGGGCGCGGCCTTCTCCTCCGACGGTTCCGCCGCCTTCTCCTTCTCCGGCTCCTTTCCTTCGGCAAAGGCCCGGACATCCTCGGCGGTCACCCGGCCTTCGGGACCGGTGGGGGGGACCTCGTGGAGGTCGACGCCCAGCTCCCGGGCCAGGCGGCGGGTGGACGGGGTGGCGGGGACGGGGCCCTCCCGCTTGGGTTCGGCCTCTCCTTTTGTGGGCTTTTCCGCCGGCCCCGCCTTCTTTTTTTCTTTTTCGGCGGAGGGCTTCTCCTCCGCTTCCGATTCCTTCTCGCCGGCGGCTTCTTCTTTCTTTTCCGGCTTCCCCTCCTCCTCGGACGCCGCCTCCTTCTCCTCCGTCTCATCCGTGTCGAAGACCATGAGGACGTCGCCCACCTCCACGGTGTCCCCGGCCTTCACCCGGATCTCCTTGACCGTGCCGTCGACGGGGGAGGGGACTTCGGTGGTCGCCTTGTCGGTCTCGATGGTCAGAACCGCCTGGTCCTCCTCCACGGTGTCCCCTTCGGAGACCAGCACCTCCACGATCTCGGCCTCGTGGATCCCTTCTCCGGGATCGGGTAGTTTCAGTTCCATGCTCATATGGGCCGCCTTTCGGTTGGGTCCTAGAAGTTGAGGGTCTCCCGGGCCGCCCGCAGAATCCGGTCGACGCCGGGGATGTAGTCGTGCTCCCGCTGGTAGAGGGGGATCACGGAGTCGAAGCCGGTCACCCGCCTGATGGGCGCCTCCAGGTAGAGGAACGATTTTTCCACCAGCCGGGCCACGATCTCGGCGCCGGGGCCGAAGCTCCGGGGCGCCTCGTGGACCAGCACCGCCTTGCCCGTCTTTTTGACCGATTCGGTGAACAGGGAGTCGTCCAGCGGCGAGATGGTCAGCAGGTCGATCACCTCCGACGAGACGCCGTCCTCCTCCTCCAGCTTCTCCGCCGCCTCCAGCGTCGGCCGCATCATGGCGCCGTAGGCGATGAGGGTCAGGTCGTCCCCCTCCCGGGCGATCACCGACTTGCCGATGGGGAAGGTCTCCTCCTCCTCGGGCACCTCCTCCCGGAAGGCCCGGTAGACCGCCTTGGGTTCGTAGAAGATCACCGTGTCCGGGTCCCGGATGGCGCTCACCAGCAGGGACCGGGCGTTGCGCGGCGTGGAGGGGATCACCATCTTGAGCCCCGGGGTGTGGGCGTAGTAGGCCTCCCGGCTCTCGGAGTGGTGCTCCAGGGCCCGGACCCCGCCGCCGTA
>CAYSLC010000230.1:0-8093 GCA_964431545.1 uncultured Desulfobacteraceae bacterium
GGGCTTTTCCTTTTCCGGGGAGAGGTTGAGGACACCGTTGGAGAGGATTCGATCGAAGGTCTCCCCGTCAAAGGGGAGCTGTTCGGCATTCCCTTGTCGCACCTCGGTGTTGGAGACGCCGGCTTCGGCCATGTTTTTCCGGGCCCGTTCCACCATCTCGGGCGTCATGTCGATGCCGTAGACCTTGCCCTCCGGTCCGACCATTCTGCCGGCGCAAAACAGGTCGAATCCACCCCCGCACCCGACGTCGAGGATCGTCTCCCCGGGTTGCACCACGCCGAGGGAGAAGGGGTTGCCGACGCCGCAGAACGATTGCAGCAGTCCTTCCGGCGCCGATCGGACCAGGGAGGGATCATAATCGAGGGCCTCGGCTCCGGCCCTGCCGGTGGGATACTTGAATTTTCCTTCCACCGAGTTGGAAACCTCCGCATATCTTTCGCGGATGGCTTTTTTGATCTGGTTGGGATCATGTTGAAGCATGTGGAATCGACCTCCGTTTTCGTTGTGACGCCCCCTCCCCGCGAAAACCCGTTGGCGGGGAGCGAGGGGGCGCCGTTTTACGGTATCAGCAAACTCGACCCGGTGGTCTCCCGGGCCTCCAGGGCCCGGTGGGCCCGGGCCGCCTCCGATAGGGGAAAGGTCTGCCGGACGGGGACCTTCACCACCCCCTTACCCACCACGTCGAAGAGGTCGTTCGCGTGGGCCAGGAGATCCTCCCGTTTGGCCGTGTAGGTCATGAGGCTGGGCCGGGTCAGGAAGAGGGACCCTTTGGCCGCCAGCAGGCTCAGGTCGAAGGGCTGGATGGGGCCGGAGGACTGGCCGAAGCTGACCATGGTCCCCAGGGGACGGATGCAGTCCAGGGACTTCAGGAAGGTGGTCTGACCCACCGAATCGTAGACCACGTCCACGCCCCGGCCGCCGGTGATCTCCTTGACCCGGGCCTCGAAATCCTCCTCCCGGTATCGGATCGGGTGGTGGCAGCCGTTGCCCGCCGCCAGCTCCGCCTTCTCCGGGGATCCGACGGTGCCGATGACCGTCGCCCCCAGGTGGCTCGCCCACTGGCAGACGATGGAACCCACCCCGCCGGCCGCCGCGTGGATGAGGATGGTGTCCCCGGACTTGACCGGATAACACCCATGGAGCAGGTACCGGGCGGTCATCCCCTGGAGCATCATGGCCGCCGCCTGCTCGGTGGTGATCGACCGGGGCAGCTTGACGACCTCCTTGGCCGGCATGACCCGCTTCTCGGCGTAGGAGCCCGGCGGCGGCCCCGCGTAGGCCACCCGGTCGCCTTCGGAGAGGTCGGCCACCCCGTCGCCGGCCGCCTCGATGACCCCGGCCCCTTCCATGCCCGGGGTCGCCGGCAGCGCGGGCAGGGGGTAGAGCCCGGTGCGGTGGTAGACATCGATGAAGTTGAGGCCCACGGCCTCGTGCCGGATCAGCACCTCCCCCGGGCCCGGATCCCCGGGATCGTATTCTTCCCACTGGAGCACCTCCGGACCGCCCGTGGCGTGAATTCGTATCGCTTTGGCCATTTTCATCCTCCTTATGGATGCCCGCGCATCCGGTTGGGGTTGTGTTTTCGACTCCCCCCAATATAGTTCCGCCGATCCCGATTGAGAAGATCTTTTTTTTCTTTGACAGGGCCGGATGGAGCAAACTAAACTTTCTGTTTGCCCGAACCGACCGAGGGCGAGACGGCGGGAGTTGAAGGAACCGGACACCGGACCCAGGGAAGGACGACGATCATGGCGTCTCTACATGAGCTGTTTCGGAAACAGGCGGAAAAAACCCCCAGGGAGATCGCCCTGGTGGACGGCGATCGAACCCTGACCTACCAGGAGCTGGACCGGGCATCGGACGCCCTGGCCGGCGATCTGGTCGGCCGGGGCGTCGGCATGGGCGGCGTCGTCGGCATCTTCATGGACAAATCGATCGAGTTCGTGGTGGGATACATCGGGGCCCTCAAGGCGGGCGGGGCTTACATGCCCCTGGACGCGGCCCTTCCCGACGGCCATCTGGCCCGGATCCTCGACGAGGCGGTGCCGCGGGTGATCCTCGCCAAAGGGGCCTTCGCGGATCGGATCACCCGTCTCGCCCGGGACCGCGCCGTCCTGCCCCTGGACACGGAGCGGAACTGGCGCCGATCCCGGCTCGACCCGGCGTCGGTCCCCCGGCCGGACCTCGATCACCCGGCCTACGTGGTCTACTCCTCCGGCACCACCGGCGAGCCCAAGGGGATCATCGCCCCCCACCGGGGCGCGGTCCACTCCTACCGGGAGCGGTACCGGATCAGCACCTACCGGCCCGGAGACCGCGTGGGCGTCAACGTCTTCTTCGTCTGGGAGGTGCTCCGGCCGCTGCTCAAGGGGGCCGCCTGCCACATCATCCCCGACGAGATCATCCAAGACCCGAAGCCCCTGCTCGATTTCCTGGAGGCGGGCCGGATCACCGAGGTCCTCTTCACCCCGTCGCTCATGGAGACGATCCTCAACACCGTGGACGGCGGAACCCTCCAGGCCAAGACCGCCGCCCTGGAGACCATCTGGCTCAACGGCGAGGTGGTGACCCGGCGATTGCGGGACCGGATCCTCCGGCGGCTCCCCGCCCGGATCCGGGTTTTCAACACCTACAGCATCAGCGAGTGCCACGACGTGGCGTCGGTCGATCTCCGGGAGCCTTTCGATGCCGAGGCCGGGATCTGCCCGGTGGGGCGCCCCATCGACGGCGTTGCGATCCGTCTGATCGACGAGGCGGGAAAGGGGGTGGCTCCCGGCGGGGTGGGGGAACTCCTCGTCGGCGGCCCCTGCCTGGCCCGGGGATATCTGAAGAAGCCGGAACTGACCGCCGCGCGCTTTCCGATCATCGACGGGGACCGGTTCTACCGCACCGGCGATCTGGCCCGGTTCCTGCCGGACGGCACCCTGGAGATCCGGGGCCGCTGCGACTTCATGGTCAAGATGCGGGGGTACAGCGTCCACCTCGGGGCCGTGGAATCCGCGGTCCTCGCCCACGGCGACATCAAAAGCTGCGCCGTGACCGCACATGGCGAGGAGGGCGGGGACAAGCGCCTCGTGGCCTACCTCGTCCGGGGGGAGGGAGCCCGATGGACGGTGGACCGTCGGACCGGATCATGTCCGGAGATCCGCCGCCGGCTGGAGGACCACCTGCCCCACTACATGATCCCCAGCCTCTTCGTGGAGCTGGCCGAGATCCCCCTTTCGCCGTCCACCGGAAAGCTCAACCCCAAGCTCCTGCCCGATCCGCCGACTCCCGTCACCTGCGACACGGATGACATCCCGCCCATCGGCGACGCGGCCGAACTCGAACGGCGCCGGGTCATGCGGCTGCTCTGGGAGCGGATCCTGGGGCTGGCCGGGGGGACCCTCGGCGACGATGCCGACTTCTTCGACCATGGGGGCCACTCCCTGTTGGCCGTGGAGCTGACCCTGGCCCTGGAGCGGATCTTCGGGGTCCGCCCCCGGGTCAAGGACATCTACGAGCACCCCACGGTGGCGGCTCTGGTGGCGTACCTCCACCGTCCGGCGGAGGCCCGGACGGTCCCGGTCTCCATCCGGGAGGACGCCCGCCTCGACCCCGCCGTGACCCCCGGCCCCGACCGGAAGAGCCCCCGCCTTCGGGATGCCCGGGCCGTCTTTCTCACCGGCGCCACCGGATTCCTGGGCGCCTTTCTGCTGGAGGAGATCCTCCGGACCACCCCCGAGGACCTCGTGGTCCGGTGCCTGGTGCGAGGTCGGCGGGGGGACCGGCGGGACCCGGCCGGCCGGATCGCCGACACCCTCAAGTACTACCGCCTCTGGCGGCCCGCCTACGCCCGAAGGATCGAGGCGGTGGCGGGGGACCTCACCCGGCCCCGGTTCGGCCTCTCCGAGGGGGAATTCACCGACCTGGCCGACCGGATCGATCTCCTGTTCCACTGCGGCTCCCTGGTCAACTACGTCTATGCCTATCCGGTGCTCAAGCCGTCGGTGGTGGACGGCACCCAGGAGGTGCTCCGCCTGGCGTGTACCGGCGACCTCAAGGCGGTCCACTACATCTCCACCAACGGGATCTTCATCGGGGAGGAGGAGGCCCCCTGCCTGGAGAACCGTCACATCGATCCGTACCTCGACCGGCTCAAGGGCGGATACGAACGGGCCAAGTGGGTGGCGGAGAAGATGGTCTGGGAGGCGGTCGCCCGGGGGGTGCCGGTCTGCCTCTACCGGCCGGGAAACATCGGGCACCACAGCCACACCGGCGCCGCCAACCCCAACGACTTCCAGACCATGCTCCTCGACGCCTGCATCCGGACCGGGTGCGCCCCGGCCGAGGCCCGGTGGGCCTTCGAGATGACGCCGGTCGACTTTCTGGTCTCGGCCATCGTCCGGTTCGCCGACGGGGAGGGCCACCTGGGCCGGGTCTACAACGTGGTCCTCACCGAAACCGTGCCGGCGCGGCTCGTCTTCGACCTCCTGGCCGACCTGGGGTGCGTCTCCCGCTCGGTGTCGGCGGCGGCGTGGAAGGCGCGGATGGCCGAAGTCTCCCGTGAGGAGAACGCCTACATCCTGAGCGTCCTGGCCCAGTCCCTGGAGGACCTGGAGGGGTATCTCCGGGACCGGAACGTCTACGACTGCTCCCGGTTCGAGGCGGCCCTGGCCGCCCACGGAATGGCTCGCCCGGCCATCGGCGCCGACTACTTCGCCCGGCTCCTGGCCGGCCCCCTGTTCAACCTGCCCGTCCACCTGCCGGCCCGGCGGGGCGACGGCCCGGGGTCCGGGAAAACCGCCTGCGGAGACCGGGGACGGGGGTCATCCTCCGGGGCCGTGACCACCGGCGCGGGGAGAGGGTAGGGGAGGGGGCGCGGACCTTTGACAACGGCGTGTGGATGTCTAATTTATGGGATTCTGAGAATCGATTTCATGGAGCGGAGTGGACAATGAAGACCATCATCTGCGGCGCGGGCAAATACACCAAGGATCTTCTGGGACGACTCGGGGAGAACTGGGACATCACCCTCATCGACCCTTCCTCCAGCCGGCTCCAGGAACTCGGGAACCGAAACCCGGTCGTCGGCCGGACCATCGAGGGGGACGCCTCCAGCCCGGTGGTCCTGGAGGACGCCGGGGTGGCGGAGGCCGGCTTCGTCCTGGCCCTGACCGATAACGACAAGGTCAACCTGGCCGTCTGCCGGTTCGCCAAGGATAACGAGGTGCTCCACATCCTGGCCCTGGTCAATGATCCGGATCGGGAGCCGGCCTTTGCGGAACTCGAGGTGCGCGCCATGCTCCCCGCCTTCATGGTGGGGCGGAACATCTACCATTACCTGCTCGATCCCCGCATCAACATCACCTCCGTGGCCCACGGCGCCGGGGAGGTGGTGGAAGTGGATGTCTCCACCAACAACTGGATCGTCGGGCTCTCGGTGGCCTCCTTTGAAAACCCCGAGTGGCGGGTGGCGGCCCTGCACCGGGACGGGGAGCTGCTCTATCCCGACATCAACACCGACATCCGGGAGGGGGATCGACTGATCCTCATCGGAAAACGGGACTTTTTCCGGGGGGTCTGCTCCCTGATGGAGTGCACCCATCTACCCTTTCCCCTCACCTTCGGTCAGGGGATTCTTCTGGTGGTGGACACCAAGGACGGCGACAATCTGGACAAGACCATCGGCGAGGTCATGTACCTGGCCCCCAACACCCGGGCCGACCACGTCACGGTGATGCGGCCCGAGGGGCGGACCGAGGTGGAGGAGAAGCTGCGGAGCTGGTCGAAACGGGTCGAGGTCCGGACCTGTGTCAGCGGCGACAAGCCCCTTCACTCCATCACGGAGGTCTGCAAGGGGGAGAGCATCGGTCTCATCGTCATCCGCCCCTTTGAAAAGTCGTTCTTCAAGTCCCTGGCCAAAGCGGAGATCCTCTCCCTGGCCCATTCCGTCCCCAGCCCCCTGCTCATCTCCCGCCATACCAACCCGTACAAAAAGATCCTCGTCCCCTTCAACGGTTCCGAGATTTTTACCCACGCCCTGGAGACGGCCCTCGATCTCGCCGATCAGCTCGCCGGGGAGGTGGACGTGGCCTACGTCCGGGAGCCCGATTTCATCCACACGGAAGAGGACGGGGTGAGCGCCGAGGCCGCCTTCAAGCGGGTCCGGGAGATCTCCCACATCCACAAGACGAGGATCGGCGAGGTCAGTCTGAGCGGCAATCCGGTCCGGGAGCTGACGACCCTGGCCAAGGAGTACAACCTCATGGTCATGGGCAGCGCCAGCGACGAAAAGGAGCTGTTCACCCCCCACGTGGGGGAGCTGATCGTGGAGAAGGCCCCCTGTTCCACGCTGATCCTCGCCGCCTGAGGCCTACGGACCGAAGATGGAAGGCTCCCACACCCTCCCCCTTTTGATCGTCTCCCTGGCGGTGCTGCTGCTGCCCGGGGTGAGTTACCTGCTGCGGATCCCGGCCGTGGTGGCGGAGATCGTCTTCGGCGTGATCCTGGGAAAGAGTGTTCTCCACTTCCAGTTCGCCGGGGAGTGGCTCCCCTTTCTGGCCGATCTGGGATTTCTGCTGCTCATGTTCCAGGCGGGCATGGAGATCAACTTCACCATCCTGGGCCGGCAGAGCCGGGGGCAGATCGCATTCCAGTTTCTCTTTTTCCTGGTCACCTTCGGCCTCTCCTGCGGATTCGCCTATGGGTTGGGCCGGGGGATGTTTCTGGCCCTGGTCCTGTCCACCACCTCCCTGGGACTGGTCATGCCGATCCTGAAGGAGACGGGGTACAGCAAGACCGAACTGGGGCAGAACATTCTGCTGGCGGCGACGCTGGCCGATTTCCTGACGCTTTTCGGCATCACCTTCTTCCTGCTCTATATCCAGCACGGGATCAGCTGGCAGTTCGCCCTGCCCGTCCCCCTCTTTCTCGGGTTCGGGCTGCTGCTTCACCTGGGGCGGCTCTGGGTCTGGTGGCACCCCAAGCAGGCGGAGACGGTCCTGGGGTTGACCGCCGACGCCCAGGAGATCGGGATCCGCCTCTCCATGGCCCTCCTCTTTCTCTTCGTCGGCCTTTCGGAGCTGGTCCACCTGGAGCCGGTGCTGGGGGCGTTTCTGGGGGGGATGCTCTTCGCCTTCGTCTTCCGGGAGAAGCAGATGCTGGAGGAGAAGCTCTCCGGCATGGGATTCGGGTTCCTGATCCCCTTTTTCTTCATCCACGTGGGCATGCAGTTCGACCTGGCCAATGTCCTGAAATACGAGCAGCTCATCTTCACCCTGGAACTCCTGGGCCTCGCCCTGGCCGTCAAGTTCATCCCGGCCCTTCTGCTCCTTTTCCGGGGGCGTCCCTTCCGGGAGGCGTTTCAGGTGGGGGTCCTCCTCTCCTCGCGGCTGTCGCTGATCATCGCCGCTGCGGCCATCGGCCTGGAGAACGACCTGATCACCCAGTCCATGAAGGACTCCATCGTCCTGCTGGCCCTGGTCACCTGCTTTATCGGTCCCACCCTCTTCAAGCTGACGGTCCGGGGCAAGGGCGGTCCGGAGGAGGAGAGACGGGCCGCTTGACAACTCCACTCAGCTTTTGAGAGCATCAAAAGACGGATCAAGGCGCCACGCGCAGCACCAGCCTTCTTACACGAACACCAAAAAAAGGGGAAACAAGATGAAACAGATTTCGGTCGTGACCTGTGCCGCCGTCGTCATCGGTCTGTTGGGAATCGCCCACGCGCAGTTCGGAAAGCCCGAGGACGCCATCCAGTACCGGAAGTCCGCCATGTCTTTGATGGGCCACCATTTCAAGGGGATGGCCATGGTGGTCAAGGGGCAGCGGGATTACGACAGGGAAGGGTTCTCCAGGGAGGCGACCCTGTTCGAGACCTTATCCAAGCTGCCCTGGGAGGCGTTCGCGGTGGAGGGATCCGACAAGGGCGATACCACCATGACCGCCGCGGCATTGAAAAACCCGGACGCGTTCAGGGAGGAGACCCGGCGATTCGAGGATGCGGTCGGGGACTACATCCAGGCCGCCGAAAGCGGAAATCTGGACGCCATCCGAAACACCTTCGGCCGGGTGGCCAAAAGCTGCAAGAGCTGCCACGAGGCGTTCCGGAA
>CAYSLC010000231.1:0-4973 GCA_964431545.1 uncultured Desulfobacteraceae bacterium
AGGGATCGTCAAGGTTTCGGGGGCGGCCTCCGTGCCGCCTTCGCCTTTTTCTCCAGTTCGGGTCTCGAATTCAGGTCGTGACATTTGCCGCCCTCTTTGGTATGGGAGGGGGCTGTTTCGTATCGGGCGGATGGGGGGTGCCGGTAAGGGGCGGTCCCCACCGCGTCCGGTCCATCTGAACCAAGATTCCAACGAGGTCCACGATGATCAGAATCAACGAAAACTATTCGAAGCTTCAGGCCTCCTATCTCTTTTCGGATATCGCCGGCCGGGTCTCCGCCTTCCAGGAGAGCCGGCCGGATACAGCCATCATCAAGCTGGGAATCGGCGATGTCACCCGCGCCCTGCCCGAGGCGTGCGTGGCCGCCTTCCGCCACGCGGTGGAAGAGATGGGACGGGACGCCACCTTCCGGGGGTACGGCCCCGAGCAGGGGTATCCGTTCCTCCGGGAGAAGATCGCCGCCGAGGATTTCCAGAGCCGGGGGGCGGAGATCTCCGCCGACGAGATCTTCATCAGCGACGGGGCCAAATGCGACACCGGGAACATCCAGGAGATCTTCGCCACGGATATCACCGTGGCCCTTCCCGATCCGGTATATCCGGTCTATCTGGACACCAATGTCATGGCCGGCCGCACGGGCCGGTTCCGGGACGGCCGGTACGAGGGGCTCCGGTACCTGGAGAGCACCCCGGAAAACGGGTTCATTCCGGACCTCCCCGAGGCGCCGGCGGATCTGATCTACCTCTGTTTTCCCAACAACCCCACCGGCGCGGCCATCGACCGGGACCGGCTGGCGCGGTGGGTGGACTACGCCAGGGAGCACAAGGCGATCATTCTCTACGACGCCGCCTACGAGACCTTCATCCGGGACGAGTCCCTTCCCCGCTCCATCTTCGAGATCGAGGGGGCCCGGGAGGTGGCCATCGAGTTTAGGAGTTTCTCCAAGACCGCCGGATTCACCGGAACCCGGTGCGCCTTTACCGTGGTGCCCAAGAGCCTGATGGCCTACGATGCCGCGGGCGGACACCATCCGGTCCATCGGCTCTGGAATCGTCGCCACTCCACCAAGTTCAACGGCGTCTCCTATCCGGTCCAGCGGGCCGCCGAGGCGGTCTACAGCCCCGAGGGAAAAGCCCAGGTTCGGGAACTGACCGATTATTACCTCGCCAACGCGGCCCTGATCCGAAGGGAGATGGCCGACTTGGGGTACGAGTGCGTCGGCGGAAAGAACTCTCCGTATATATGGGTGGAGGGGAAGACCGACTCCTGGGCCTTTTTCGACCTCCTCCTCCAGAAGGCCGGCGTGGTCTGCACCCCCGGGGCGGGGTTCGGCAAGTGCGGGGAGGGATTCATCCGGATCAGCGCCTTCAACTCCGCCGAGAAGGTCCGGGAGGCCATGTCCCGGATCCGATCGGCGCTGACCGAAACGCCGTAAGGATCGTCACCCATGCCCATGTCCAAAGATTTCGAGGACCGCCTCTATCCCATATTGGCGGATGTCGCCCACCACTTCGGAACCCCCTTCCACATCTACGACGAGGCCGGGATCCGGCGGACCGGGCTGGAGGTCGTCCGGGCCTTTTCCGGGGTGGAGCGCTTCCGGGAATATTATGCCGTGAAGGCCCTGCCCAATCCGAGGATCCTCCATATCATGGAGACCATGGGGTTCGGATTCGATTGCAGCTCGGTCACGGAACTGATCCTGAGCCGCCGGGCCGGCGGAAGGGGAGAGGATCTGATGTTCACCTCCAACAACACCAGCCCCGAGGAGTTCGAGGTGGCCTTTGCCGACGGCGGGAGCATCATCAATCTCGACGACATCACCCTGCTGTCCAAGCTGCCCCGGATCCCCGAACTCATCTCCTTCCGATACAATCCGGGGCCGAGACGGACCGGCAACGACATCATCGGAAACCCGGTGGAGGCCAAGTACGGGGTGAGCCACGATCAGATCCTTGACGCCTACCGACGGGCCATGGACGGTGGGGTGGGGCGGTTCGGCCTCCATACCATGCTCGCCTCCAACGAGCGGAATTACCAGTATATGGTCCAGACGGCGGAGATGCTCCTCGACCTGGCGGCCTGGATCTCCGGGGAACTCGGCTTCCGCTTCGAATTCATCAACATCGGCGGCGGATTGGGGATCCCCTACCATCCGGAAGATGATCCCCTGGATCTGGCAACCATGGGGGCGGAGATCACCGCCCGATTCAAGCGCTTCCGGGATGCGCGCGGCTATATGCCGGCCCTCTACCTGGAAAGCGGCCGGTTCATGACCGGCCCCCACGGCGCCCTGGTGGTCCGGGCCATCAACCGGAAGGAGATCTACCGGACCTACGTCGGGGTCGACGCCTGCATGTCGGCCCTGATGCGGCCCGGGATGTACGGCGCGTACCACCATATCACGGTACCGGGAAAAGGGGAGGCCCAAGCTCGGGGCGATGCGGTGGACGTGGTGGGATCCCTGTGTGAGAACAACGACAAGTTCGCCATCCAAAGGCCTCTGCCGCCCGTGTCGGAGGGGGATCTTCTGGTGATCCACGACACGGGGGCCCACGGCCATTCCATGGGGTTCAACTACAATGGAAAGCTGCGCCCCAGGGAGCTGCTCCTTGCGGCCGACGGCTCCGTGGAACTGATCCGGCGGGAGGAGACTCCGGCGGATTACTTCGCCACCCTCGACTATACCCCGGACGTCTGGCGGTAGGGGGTCTCCGGGCGAGGGGACGGTGCGTCTCCGTCTTTGGGGTCGCATTCATCAGGGGCGTAAGCGGCCGCCTCCGGGTCCTGGATAGACGCTTGTTCTTCCCGGCATCGGGCTTCCTCGGCCGCCCGGCTTTGACGCTTTCTCCGGGCGTGGTTGGAGAACCAGGCCTTGACCACCGCGTGGAAGAGTGTGGCCAGCGGGATGGCGAAGAACAGCCCCCATACCCCCCATAGCCCCCCGAAGACCAGTACCGACACGATGATGGCCACGGGATGGAGGTTGACCACCTCCGAGAGGAGCAGCGGCACCAGCAGGTTTCCATCGAGAATCTGGATGATGCTGTAGGCCAACAGCGTGTAAGCCAGCTCCGACCCCCATCCCCACTGGAAATAGGCGATGAGGATCACCGGGATGTACATCACGGTGGCCCCGATATAGGGCACAAGAACCGACAGCCCCACGAAGAGGGAGACCAGGGCCGTGAAGTTGAGGCCCAGCACCTTGAAGGTGGTGTAGCTCGCCGCCCAGACGATCAGGATCTCCCAAATCTTTCCCCGCACGTAATTGGCCACCTGGAGGTTGACCTCGTTCCAGACCTCGGTGGCCAGACGCCGTTCCTCGGGGAGGAACCCCTTGACCCAGTTGATGATCAACATCTTGTCCTTGAGAAAGAAGAAAACCATCAGCGGCACCAGGATGAGGTAGATCAGAATGGAGATGAAGCCCCGGACCGATGCCAGGGAGAAGACGAGGATCTGCTGGCCCGCCTTGGTCAGTTCCGCGCCGATATAGTTGATGGCGTCCTTGACCTGTGCTTCGGAGATGTATTCCGGGTATTTCTGGGGGAGCTGCATCAGTTCCTTCTGCCCCCGCCCGATCATGGCCGGGAGATCCTGGTACAACTGATAGAGCTGGCGGGAGAGCATGGGGAGCAGCCCGATCATCAGAAGGATCATGAAGGCCATGAACAGGAGAAAGACGATGATCACCGCCGGCAGCCGGGGCATGAACCGCTGGAGCTTGAAGACCATCCCCTCCAGGAGGTAGGCGATGACCACGCTGGCGAATACCGGGGTGAGCAGATCCCCAAGGCTGAAGATGAGGAAGAACCCGAAAAGGAGCAACATCCCCAATATGATCACCTGGGGATCCGAAAAATACCGATGCGTCCACTCTCTGAAAATTCGAATCATGTCACTGTCTCAACCGTACACGGACCGAACCGGAACGCAGATCTAGTAGCACATTCCCGGGTTTTTCCAAATCGATTTTTTTTTGGGGACGGCCGGCGCCCTTTTTGGAAGGGGTGGCCGTCCGCCGGTGCCGGCCGCGGCCACCCTAGTAGTATCCTTACATAATCTATTATATAAGGATGCGACGCTATCCAGGGCAGTCCGGGATGGCCCTGATGAGGGTCCGCATGTGCCCTTTTTCGGCCTGGGAGATGGAGAAGAAGGCCTTTTTCGCCGTATCAGCCTCGCTCTTTTCGGCCATGGTTCGATAGAGGTCGTAGGCCGAGTGCTCGATGTCCAGGGAGATCTCCATGAGGGAAATGCACCGGTCCTCGGAGATCTCCTCCAGCCTTTCGATAGCCTCCTCCAGGGTCTTCCCCCCTTCCAGTACCTTCCCCTCCAACCGCGCGAAGAGTTCTTCGAAGGGGGTCGGCTCGTCCTGGGTTTCCTCCCAGAACCGGTAGACGGTGCGGGCGTGGCCACGCTCGGCCTTGGACAGGTTTTCCATGGTGCCGGTGAAGGGGGCGTCCGGGAACTTGCGGACGCAATATTCATAGAAGAGCAGGGCGCCCTTCTCCAGGTCCATGGCGGTCATGAGGAGTTCCGCCGGGGTCTTGGCCGGATCGAAGACCGAGATTTTGGGAAAGTCGGGCAGCAGCTTGTCCTCCCAGGCCATAATCCCCCCCAAAAGGGAGTAGATCCGCTTGTCGGTCGCCTCCGCCTCGGCCGCCAGTTCGGCGGCCGCCTTGGACCGGCCCCCCACGTGGCAGTAGAAGATCAGGTCCCGGTCCGAGGGCAGATCGAACACTTTCGTCTCCAGTTCCGGCAGGGGGAGCAGGGTGGCGCCGGGGATGTGACCGTGGCCGTACTCCGACTCCTGCCGGACGTCCACCAGTAGGTAATCCTCCTCTTTCCGGGTCTCTCGCAACCGTTTCAGGCCCTCGGGGCTGAGGGGCTCAATGTTCGGATAGGGCATGGGTGATCTCCTTGGTTCGGGTCATCGTTACAAGGTTTTGAGGGTCTCCACCATCTG
>CAYSLC010000231.1:5073-8026 GCA_964431545.1 uncultured Desulfobacteraceae bacterium
GCTTGGGGCCAGGCTGAAATCGACCCCCAGCAGGAAATAGGTGAAGGCGGAGGGCTGCCGTCTTACATTGTCGGCGAAGGTCCGGCTCAGGGCGGCGGCCCGCTCTTCCCAGCGCGACTCTCCCGTCAATCTCCCCAGGTGGAGCAGGTTCAGCAGGGCCACTGAATTGGCGGAAGGGGACGCGCCGTCATAGATTTCTTTGGGCCGGACCGGGAGTTCGCTGCTCCCCTGCTCCGTCAGGAAAAACCCGCCGTTTCGGTGATCCCAGAAATCCTCGACCATCCGTTTCTGGAGGGAAGCGGCCTGCCGGGCGAACCCGGGATCGAAGGTGGTGCGGTAGAGTTCCAGGAGACCCCGGATCAGAAAGGCGTAGTCGTCCGCATGGCCTCGGATCCCGGCGGTCCCTCCCCGATACCGGTGGAGCAGGCCGTCGTCTTCGTCCTTCAGATTCGTAAGGATGAACCGGGCCGCGTTTTTCGCCGCATCGGCCCATTCGGGGCGGCCGAGAATCCGGGCACCCATGGCCAGGGCGGCGATCATCAGGCCGTTCCAGTCGGTGAGGACCTTGTCGTCCTTCAAGGGATGGATCCGTTTCTTCCGGCGTCCGAAGAGCGTTTCCCGGACCGTCGCCCACTCCGAGCGGAGGGCTACCGGGTCCGTGTCCAGATCCTCGGCCCACCGGTCCAAGGGCTTGGAGAGGTGCGGGATGCTGGCGCCGGTCCGCTTGCCGGTGGCTTCGTCAGTGAAGTTGCCCTCCGGCGTCAGGTTGAGCACGGGGGCCCACCGCTTTGCCGTCTCTTCCCCGAGGACCTCCCGGAATTCCTCCAGGGTCCAGACGTAGAACTTCCCCTCTTCCCCTTCGCTGTCCGCATCCTCGGCGGCGTAGAAGGGGCCTGCGGGGTCGGTCATATCCCGGAGCACATAGGTGAAGATCTCCTCGGCGGTCCGGGCGTGGAAGGGGTCCCGGGTGATCTGGTGGGTTTCCAGGTAAGCCATGGCCAACAGGGCCTGATCGTAGAGCATCTTTTCGAAATGGGGCAGCAGCCATTGAGCGTCCGTGGAATATCGGTGGAATCCGAAACCGATGTGATCCCACATCCCCCCCAGCCGCATGGCGGTGAGGGTCTTTTCCACCATTCCGAGGGACTCGTCGTCCCGGGTATGGTGGTGGTACCGGAGGAGGAAGAGGAGCTTGTGGGGGGTCGGAAATTTGGGGGGCCGACCGAACCCGCCGTGTTGCCCGTCGAAGCTTCCCCGGATCTGGGTGAAGGCGCTCTCCAGCATATCGGCGCCGATCTCCCCGGTCCCCTCGTAGCGGAAGGCCCCGGACAGGTGGCCCGAGACGGTGCCCGCCGTCTCCAGGAGCTTTTCCCGCTGGCTGGCCCAGAGCTGCTTGACCTGGGTACAGAGTTCGATCAGCCCCGGTCGGCCGAACCGGTTCCGCCTGGGGATGTAGGTGCCGGCGAAGAAGGGTTGTTTGTCCGGGGTCATGAAGATGGTGAGGGGCCAGCCGCCGCTGCCCGTCATCATCTGACATGCGGTCATATAGACGGTGTCGATGTCGGGACGCTCCTCCCGATCCACCTTGATGCAGACGAAGGTATCGTTGAGGTGGCGGGCCGCCGCTTCATCCTCGAAGGATTCCCGCTCCATGACGTGGCACCAGTGGCAGGTGGCGTATCCCACGGACAGGAAGACCGGCTTGTCCTCCTGCTTGGCCTTTTCAAAGGCCGCGTCGCCCCACGGGTGCCAGTCCACCGGATTACCGGCGTGTTGAAGCAGATATGGGCTCTTTTCATGGATCAATCGATTCTCGTTCATGGTGCATGGTCCTTTCTCCCCTCCCACCCTGATTGACGGTCGGTGGCCGATATGGATAGGATAATCACATCCGTTGTTTCCGCAATGAATTCGGCCGGGGGGGAATCGAAACGCCGTCTCCGGATCGGAAAGGGAGCGACTCCCTCTTGACTGAATGGGAAACAATTATTAGATTGAGATACTTTAACTAAATCCAATTCACCAGGACGGCACGGGACGGGACATGGGCATCCGAGAGAGAAAAGAGAGGGAGCGGGAACGGAGACGGCAGCAGATCATGGTCGCCGCCAAGCGGGTCTTCTCCGACAAGGGGTTCAACCGGTCGACCATGGAGGACATCGCCAAGGAGGCGGAGTTGAGCCCCGGAACCCTCTACCTCTATTTCAAGAACAAGGACGAACTCTACGCCTCGCTCTCCCTTCGGATCCTTCAGTATCTGATCATCCGTCTGGAACATGTCAACGGCAACCAGACCCTGACGCCGGAGCAGAAGACGGAGGCCCTCACCGAGGCCATGTTCGACGTCTATGAGTTCGATCCCCTGGTGATCATCAATATGTTCCATCTCCAGTCGAGCGAGACGTTGAAAAATCTGTCACCGGAACTCCTCAAGGAGATCGAGTCCCTGTCCCGGAAGTCCCTGGGGCTCATCGCGGCCATCTTTCAGGAGGGGATCAAGAAGGGGATCTATCTGGATCGACACCCCATCGCCCTGGCCGACATCTTCTGGGCCCTGTTCTCCGGGGTCGTTCTGTGGGAATCGAGCAAAAAGATCATCGATGAACGGAAGGACTACCTGAAGGAGACCCTCGACATCGCCTTTGAAATTTTCAAGCGGGGTCTGAAAAAGGGCTGAATTCAAGTCCTTCCGGAATTTCCGCCTCTCCGGGGAAAGGAGGGGTGAAAAATTTGGTTGACAGGGGCGGCGGAAGTCTGTAGATAAGGCGTCCTCAACGGGGAATTCCGCCCCCCGGTTTTGACGGTCAAAAAATTTTTCTTGACTTGAGCCAAAACCAAGGATATATTTAGCGGGTTGTCTTGAGGGCATCGGTTTCGACGGAAAGTTGATCGATGTGTAAAAAACTTCTTGACATCAGTTTGACAAGTAGGATAATAAAGAGTTCGCCTTTGA
>CAYSLC010000232.1:0-5432 GCA_964431545.1 uncultured Desulfobacteraceae bacterium
ATACAGCCCGCCCTGTGTCGTTCAGTGAATAGATCTCATCATCCATGTCGCCGATGCCTGTCGCGATGGGAACGATGAGCACCTCTCCCTCGATCTCCCTAGCCACCACATCTTCGTTCGGTGAGAATACAGCAGATGTAAGGATACTCTTCTCCATCCCTTCGTCCCCAGAGGCGAACGATGTCTCTTTATAGTTCCGTCACCGTTTCAGGGTGCCACCACTTTACGAAGGTCTTACGAGTTCGAAGATAATAGGCAATCTACGGGACCGGTTCCAACAACAAAGTTAGCACATACTGTATTCGAAGATCCTGGACCTTGGACATTTGCTGCCTTACAGGCTTGAAGCACCATCTCCTCTGGTTTGCTCTTTACTAGGACAATCAACTGAGGGCTATGCCATTTCTCTTTCATTGTCTTCTCCTTTCCCAAATTTACATTGAGGAAAACCCATATATCAACCAAACGACATCCTTGAAACCACACTCAAGCTGAATCAACAAATTGTCGAATTCTTTCCTCGCCGTTTCGGACCTCCCAGGTCTTCTCCCCTTCTTTCAACAATCCTAAATAGTATGCCTGTTCGTGGGTGACGGCGCACAGATAATCGACCGGCGTGTCCAACTCTCCATGTTCCATCCAGGATTTGGCCGGGCACTGTTCGCAAAATCCTCTCAGGAAGCATCTGGCACACGTTTCAAGGTACTCTGAGTTCTCCGCCGCCCTGCGCCGGACCTTGGGGAAGAAAATTTCCATCGCTTTTCTCAGAGAACCATCGCCGATATCGGTACAGACTTCCGGGTGGCGCAACTGAATGCAGGGCTGTAGGTTGCCGTAAGCATCCAAGGTTGCACCGCCGCGTCCGGCGCCGCAACCGAACAGCCTGCTGCCGGGCCTTCCCAAAAAGGAGGAACAGAATTCTCTCTTCTCTTTTCGGAAGGCTTCGATTCCATTTCGGGTCAGTATACCGATCACTTCGCCGGCCGTCAATCTTAAGTTTCTGATCCGATCGTTTTTTTTCTCGGAATCGTGCCTGCAACGCAGATCCAGATAGACAGAGAGGGCGGGAGGATCGTCCATCCGGGGAAGGTCGGCGGCCCACCGGTCCAGTGCCTTGATATCCTCTCGGTTATCCCGCAATGCCACCCCTCTCACCAGAAAAGGGACATTTCCGCTGCGAAGAAAGTTGATGCCGTCCCATGCGGCCCGGAAGGAGCCCGGCGACCTGGATATGCCCTCATAGGCGTCCTGGGTCATCCCGTACAGGGTGATTTCGATGGGCAGCAAAGGGGGGATTCGTGAAAACAGATCCGCATATGATTCCGTGACGAGTGTGGCGTTCGTCATAACGACGACCTTCATCCCCAGCCTTCGGGCAAAGACATAGAGCGCCCCAAAGTCTTCCCGCAGGAGAGGCTCTCCTCCGGTAAACCGGACGACCATGCATCCCAGGGACGCCGCCTCCACCAGTACATCCATGACCGCCTGGGTCGTCAACTCCCGGTCTTTGGCGCCTCGGTCGTCCTCGGGGCGGTTGATATAGCAGTGGATGCATCGATTGTTGCACCGCTCGGTCAGCTCGATATCCAGACGTGTCAGCAGGGGCCGACCGTTTTTCCAGAGGTCGAACTGATGAGCCGGTCGTCTCGAAACGAATTTTCCGTCTGCCTGGATCATTGGTGCCGCCTTAGATCCGCTCCAATCGATCGGCGATATCTCCACTTCTGTCAAACCGAAGGGAATAACAGGGTACGGTATCGGCAAGCTGTCCCACCAACGCCATCATCTTCTCCCACCACGGGGCGGTGGTCAAGGGTTTGATGAGAACGCTAAGAATCCGCCGGTGAATCTCCAGTCCGTCGGTCATGGGGATAACACGGTTTTCGGGCGCCTGCTCCAGAAAAAAGATCCCCGCGAGGGGGGCGCCGGAGGCGGAAACTTCCGCCACATCCCCATGGCTCCACGTGCCGTAAACCTGAAATCCGTTTGTACGGTGCCGGACAATGTTCCGATCGTCGCACAAAATGGTGGCCCGGTCCCTGAGCATGGTCATCAGGGTCGATTTTCCGGCCCCCGAGTGCCCGGCAAACAGAAACCCCTTTCCGTCCAAAATCACGCCCCCCGAATGGAGAAAGCAACAATCCTTCCAGGCGAGGCCTTGGGCCAGGACGATCTGATCCGTCGGCATCAGGGTCAGGGAATGGTGGTTCTTCAACCGGAAAAGATCTTCGCTCGGATGGTGGATCGATACGTGGCTGTGCCGGCGATCGGTGACCGCCATCAGGCTCGAAGCCGTCTCCGCGTGGGGGGCCACGATCCGGTAGACGAATCCCCGTTCATTCTCGAAGATCTCCCACGGCGACTTGTCGTATCGTTTACTCCCGTATTCGGCGGGTGAAAGAGCGAATGGAGAAAATCGGTGCCGGATGGTAATTTCCTCGGATCCCTCGGAAACGGGGTCGGCGGTTTCAAACAAACGGAACTTCGGATGGAACGTCTCTTCCGATATGGGACGTTCCGATTCCAACGCAATCGGCACATCGGCGATCTTGAAGTACTTTCGATGGATGGGGCCAACCATGGCGTTCTCGCCGCCGGTTTCCTCCTGAAACGGGGGGTTCTCCCTCAATGGTCCATGGTCCCGTCCGTTGCTGGCGATTCCGATGCCATTGCCTTGTGTTGTATGTCCGTTCATATCATCCCATAGTTTCGAATTCAGCCAGATATCGAGATGTTTGCAATCGTGATTTCGAGGTCTTACCCGGGTACCCCCGCCTCGGAAGCTTCCTCGAGAACGGCGGCGGCGGCAATCCGCCCGAGCACCGCATCCAGATTCTGATCCAGTATGGCGCGCACCTTGACCTTGTCGGTTACCGGAGAACCGTTCCGATCGAGTTTCAACTCCCCCGACTCCACGGAACGGCAAAGCGCATCAAGGTGTCCCTCACGGTCCGAGGCGCCGTCCAGATGTCGGACCAGCTTTTGGCACAGGGCATCCAGACCGACCCGCTCGTGCCGAAAGTTGATCACGGCGTTTCCCTTTTCGCTTTGATATCTGACAAGCGGACTGACCTTCGGTTTCGGCCCCACCTTTGTCGTGAATCTCCCCTGCCAGGATTGGATGTCCACAACCTTCGCGAAATAACACTGCAAAAGGTCCAGCGCCAACTGTCGGCGGCGACCATCAGGATCCCCGGCATCCGCCTCTTTGTGGCCGTCTTCTCGAATGCGCTCAAGGGCCGCTTCCACCAGGTTGTCCATTGTCATGCTCCGGGGCCAGTGCCGCCGAAGGACTGCGAGGCTCGCTTTGGTCAAGGGCCGTTTTGTCGTGACGGAGGCCCCTCCCTGTGTTTTGAACGTGACGGATGCCTCGGGGGAAAGATCCGGCGATGCGCCGGATTCCGGAACGGCCGAGGACCCCGCAAGCAGCCCGGAGAGCGAATCGGCGTCGATCACCCTTTTCAAAGGGATATCCCCGTGGCACAGGAGGGTCTGGCGAAAAGCCCGGTTGCGGAAGAAATCCATGTACTGCTCGGTCAGAACGAGGTTGTTGCTGATCTGTGCCAGGGTCGATCTCACCTCGGGCGGAAACTTGGAGACCATCATCATCCCCACGTCGGCTTCCCCCAAATACTGTAATTGCTTTCCCGCCGCGCGGTCCATGAACTCATGGAAATAGACCGGCTCGTTCACCTCCTCCAGATGTTCATGGAAGAGGTAGGCATCCCCGGTCCGTTTCAGGATGTCCAGTTCGCCCTTCAAGAGAAGGGCAAAGGGGTTCTTCTCCCCCTTGACGTGCCGCTCCATGAATTCGATGAGCGCCTTGGCCTGCTGGATCTGCTGCGTCGGGTCACGGAACTGTCGGGCGTGGTACATCATCATCCGCCGGAACATCTGCCGAATGTGCCACCCCGGAAAGGTGTTGTAGCTCACATAGGCGATGCCCCGAGGCCGCAGGTTCTCCCTGGCGATGGACAGGATCTTGTCCTGGACAGCCGACGGAACCCATGAATAGACGCCGTGGCAGATGATGTAATCGTAGGTGCCCCAGGTTCGATCCACATCCAGAATATCCGCTTTTTCCAGGCGGATGTTGCCGACCCCGAGATCCCGGATCACCTGTCCCCCCATCTCGACCTGTCTCGAAGACAGCACCACGCCCACGAATTCGGCGTTCGGCATGTGACAGGCCATGGGAATCAGGTTCCCCCCCCTGGCGGACCCGAGTTCCAACAGCCGGCACCCATCCACGTCGGGAGGATCCATGCCGAAAAGACGGCCCACGACCGCCAGGCGGGATGGATGGGTTTGGGGGAACGCGTGGTCGCTGTAGGGGACCTTGTCGTAGCTGTAATCGATTCCGTCACCGCCCATGGGGGCGGCGGGATCGGCCGTCTCTTTATCCATATCCGATGCCATGCCAATCTCCGCGGCCATCCGTAATCTTTGGAAACCTATACGCCGAAGAACGTCCGGAGCACCATCAAGGGTTTTCTGAACAACTGGAGCCCCAACGGTTTTTTGGGCCCTTCGATGCTGGCGGTTCCCCGCTGACCCGGATTGACGTTCCCCGCTGTCTCCAGCCATCGGCCTTCCACCAGGACCGAGGGGATTCGATCTTCCGAAACCTGGACATCGAACCCGATCCGCTCCACCCGGGCCGGCAGCGAGCGCAAGGGATCGCTGTCGAGCCGGATGTCCACCGGCGCGGACGCCCGAACCAGGCCGGCATCGGTGACCGGCACCTGAATTTTCGGTTTGGTCCGTTCCGGATCCGCCACCCGCAGGACCATCTCTCCGGTCTGCAGGGAGGCTCCGATGAGGGCATCGGGATCATCCAGAACGATTATCCCATCGGCCTCGCTTCTGACCTCGGAAAGCTCCAGAAGCCTTCGGTAAAACTGAACCTCCGACTGTCGGCGTTCGACTTCGAGCTTCTGCACGGGGATCCTGGCCCGTGCCTCTTCATCCGTGTACGCCGCGCCCTCCAGACGGGCCAGTTCCGCCCGCGCCACCGCAACGCCCTGCCTGGCCTCTTCCAACTGTTTCTCCAGCACCCGGGTGTCGTACCGGAAGATCAGATCCCCCTCCTCCACATGTTGGCCGGGCTGAACCGAGAGGTCTTCCAGGATCCCGTCGAAGGGAGCGAAGACGTAATGTGGATGATCCGGCACGATATGGGCCGGAGCGGTGACTTTCGTCGTAATCGGGAGCCACATCAACAGAAACAACGCCAGCAGAACGAGAATGGCCGTGCGCTTTCCGCTTTTGGGCTTGACCTTTGCGTAGCCATGCTTGGACAAGGCAGTGCCGAAAAAAACCGCCGCGTGGGAGAGGAGCTTGATCTCCTCGGGGGTCCACGGCTGGTTGTTCCACCGCTCCAGCCAGAGGGCATAGTCGCACTCATCGTCGGATGACGCGGGAAGCGGAAA
>CAYSLC010000232.1:5442-8020 GCA_964431545.1 uncultured Desulfobacteraceae bacterium
GGTCCCGCCCATCGCCTCGAACACCTTGTTGACGAGGGGGGATTTCAGGCCCGGGGGGAGATTGTCCGGGGCGAGGATCCGGGGCTCGTTGGTGCCGCGCATGGCCAGGCGGATCTCGTGGACCGCCTGGGAGAAGGGATTGTCCTGAACGGGCTCGAGGTCGCCGGAGATGGCCAGAATACGCTTTCTGCCCTTCAGCGGAACGAGCACCGCACGTTCCGTCTTGACCAGCGTGTGGACGCGGTTGACGATGGTATGTGCCGTTTTGTCCAGGGACTCGCACTTGAGCGCCGCCACCGATAACTGGAGAAGCCGCGCGATGACGGTATTGACGCCCTGCTGGGGGGGAGGACCCTGCCCGAGGTCTGGCTCGGCGATCTGCTTACTCGCTTCCAAGCTGCAAAACCCCTTTCATTCCGGGCAGCAGGCCGGCCTTTCGGCCTTTTGCGCCGTCCACCCGCCAGTAGACCTTGATGGTATTGCTCCGGACATCCACCTGGGGCGCGAAAACGGCCACTTTGGCGGGAACCTCTTGGTCGAGATCGGGAAAAAAGATGGGGTGGGATTCCCCGGCCTTCATCCGATGGGCGATGTTGGCATGGATATCCGCGACGATCCGCAGTTTTCTCGGGTCGTAGAGTTCGATGACGGGCTGCCCGGGCCTCACCCACTCATGGGGCTGAATCTGGCGGCTGACGACGAGTCCGGAAAACGGGGCCTTGATGTGGGACCGTTCGATCATGCTCTGATACCGCTCGATCTCCTTGGCGTTCACCTCAGACTCCATCCTGGCTTTGGCCAACTCTTCGTTGGTCACCAGGCCTTTCTCATTGAGTTTGGTCATGTTCTCCACCAGGACCTCGAAGTACTCCCGCGTCGCTTCTTCCTGTTCCAATTTCAGCGTAAGGTCCCTGTGGAAGACCACCGCCAGCACCTGGCCCGCGCCCACGCCATCACCGACATCGACGTCCAGGTCGTAGAGCACTCCCTCCTGTTCGGCGGCAATGACGGCCCGGACCTCCGCCTCGACCACGGCGGGAAACTGTTCCGCGGCGCCGGGAGCGACCACCGCCACAAGCCCCAGCCATATCCCCACCACCTTCACCAAAAGACGTGAAATTTTCATGTTACTGTCGATCCTTCTCCCCTGAATATCTCAATGGTAGATCGGCCGTTCTCCCCCATGCTGAGCCGGATATCCGCCATCCATCCACAGGAGTGTCTCCAACCCCCAATCAGCCTTTCCCACGGCGTCTTTCAGGAGATTGACGAAGATGTGCAGAAAGTGGCTGTTCGCCTTCAACTCGATCCCATGGCCCCGACTCGGATGGAGACAGAGGAAGGCTCCCCCCTCCTTCCGCTTGACCCTGGCGCCGGTCAGCAGGAGGTACTCCTCCCCCAGCGGATATTGTTGGACCCTTTCATCGAAAGCCTGTCCGAAATCGGCCTGGGAGACGGCCCCCTGGTGTTCGAACGAGACGAGGTCCCCCGCCAGATGCATGTTTTCGGGATTCCGGTTTTTGAACTCCTCCTCCAGAAGCCCCTTCAGCACGGGACCGAGCAGCCTTACATACCGCCGGGTCAGGGAGAACCGGAATTCCTCCCGGTGAATCGTGTTGAGCCGGAAAAGAATCCGGTCTTGTTCGGGATCAAACCGGAGGTTGAACTGGCGGATGGCCACGGCTAGACGAACCCTTCCCGGGCCATCACCTTCCAGAGTTTCCGGACCGACCGTTCGGCGAGGCTCGAGGTCTTCTCGCCGGTCACAAACACGAAGCAGGGGGTCCCATGCCGGAGATATTCCGGTTGACCTTCCAGCTTGAAGATCAAGGGATAGTGGGCCTGCCGGGCCCTCACATGGTTGGAGGGTGTCAGCACCGACAGGATGGGCCCTCCCGAATAATCGTAGAGTGTCTCATTGGGGAATTGGATCACCGGGAAGTCGAGCATCCCGCGAAATCTGGCCAGGGCGTGGGGCGTTTCGAGATCCCGGAACAGAACCTCCCCCCCCTCGATCCGTTCCGTCTTCAAGTCCCGGTAGAGGTCCTCCCTTGCATAGGCGTGGACCTCGACTTGCCGGTCACTGCCGACCGCCAGCAGGAATCTCTTTTTGGATACATAGGAATCCGCCCGAAGATTCGGATTGACGTCGAGCACCTCCCCATCCAGCGGAGCGCGGATCTCCAGTTGACCGAGGCCCTCCAGGGTTTTCTCCAGGGCCGCCGCCAGCCGCCGCCGTTCCACCAGAAGCCACCGGCGATACCCCCCCTGCTCTCCGCCGCCGATCAGATTCTCGATGCTCGCCTCCGTCTGGAGGAGCTTGTTCCGGAGTTTCTTCGCCTCCTGCTCCAGGTTGTCATCCCATAGGGTCGCGACAATCTCCCCCTTCCGCACCGGGGTCCCGATGTCCGGAAGGTCGTCCACCACCTTGCCCTTGCCCGGGGCATCGAGCCGGGCCACATCCTGATAGAGGTAGAGGGCCGGAAGCTTCTGCTCGTTGACGGTGGGCAGGAAAAAATACCACCCCAGGGCGGCAAAGGCCATTCCGGTGGCCGCCACCCGCCACCAGGCCCCCCAC
>CAYSLC010000233.1:0-7938 GCA_964431545.1 uncultured Desulfobacteraceae bacterium
AGGTGCTGGGTCACGATGAAGGCCATGCCGCAGTCGGACCGGAACCGGCTGAAAAAGGATTCCAGCGCCTTCACCCCGCCGGCGGAAGCGCCGATGCCGACGATGGGGAAGCGGCCGCCGAAATCTTTGGGGGCGGGTTTTTCCCGATGCATGTTTTCGTCCTTGTCTGCCACGGATCGATCCTTTCCTGTCCGCGGCCGATGAGGCGCGCTCACCAGCCCCGGGGTAAAAAACTGGAACAATGGCGAATTCTATCCTATCCGCCGGGAAACTGTCAAACGGGGATCGCATCTGTGATCTCCCCCTCGAAACCCGGCCGGGCCGGGGTCCCCGGATGTCCCCCGGCCGGCTCCTGCCCCGGATCGGGGCCGTTTACACCGGCGGCCCGGGGCAGATAGATTCTGAAGCTGGACCCCCTTCGCACGGCGCTCTCCACCCGGATATGGCCCTGGTTGCCCCGGATGATGCCGTAGACGGTGGCGAGTCCGAGCCCGGTCCCTTCCCCTTTGGCTTTGGTGGTGAAGAAGGGCTCGAAGAGGTGGCGTCGGGTCCGATCATCCATGCCCGTGCCCGTGTCCCCCACCGAAAGGAGCACATATCGGCCCGGTTCGATACTCGGATCCCAATCCCGGTGCCCGTCGTCCAGAAAGACCTCCTCGGTCCCGATGGAGAGGACCCCTCCGTGGGGCATGGCGTCCCGCGCATTGACGGCGAGATTCAGCAGCACCTGCTCCATCTGGAGGGGGTCCACCACCACCCGGCCGGACTCCGCTTCCAGTAGGAGATCAAAGGCGATCCCCTCCCCCAGGACCCCCGTCACCATCGGCGCCGTTTGCCGGACCACATGGTTGAGATCGACCACCTTCGGCGAGGCGGGCTGTTTCCGACTGAAGGTCAGCAGTTGCCGGATCAGTTCCGAGGCCCGGTCCACGTTGTGGCAGATCCGCCGGGCGTTCTCCCGCAGGGGATCCCCTTCCGGGAGTTTGAGGAGCATCAGGTTCCCGTACCCCATGATGGAGGAGAGCACGTTGTTGAAGTCGTGGACCACCCCGGCGGCCAGCCGCCCCACCGCCTCCATCTTCTGGGCCTGGAGGAAAGCCTCCTCCAGCCGTTTCCGCTCCGAGTCGTCGAAGAGGTATCCCTTGAGGCCGGTCAGCCTCCCCTGGTCGTCGAAGCTGCCCACGGCGGTGATGCGGATGTGGAGAAAACGGCCGGACCGGTGGCGCATCCGGATCTCCAACTGCTCCACCTTCCGTTCCCTTCGGACCCGGTCCCAGATTTGCCGGCGGTGGTCCGGTCCCGGATAGAGGGCCGACAGGTTGGTCCGTATCGCATCCGCCACGGAATCGAAGCCGAAGATCCGGGCGAACGCCGGGTTACAGTCGATGAGCCGCCCGTCCGGGGCCGATATGAAATGGCCGGCCAGGCTCTCCTCGAAGAGGTTCCGGTACCGTCTTTCGCTGCGCCGCAGGGCCGCCTCGGCCCGGATGCGGGCCGTGATATCCCGGGCCACGGCGGCCGCGTAGGGGATCTCGTCGAACCGCACGGCGCCCAGGGTGATCTCCACCGGCAGCACGGTCCCGTCCGCCCCGGTAAGGGTCGTCTCCAGGGTCTCCCGGATCACCCCGCCGGAGACGGCGTCGGCGAAGAACCGGTGGATCCGGTCGAAGGCCTCCGGACCGGTGAGGTCGGTGAGGGGCCGGCCGAGCAGCCCTTCCCGCCGGTGCCCCGTCTTCCGGACGGCGGACCGGTTGCAGTCGATGAGGCGGCCGGAGGGGATCTCCATGAGAAAGATCAGGTCCCGGGCCTCGTCCAGCAGGGCTTTGAACCGGGAAAGCTCCCGGAGGCGCTGCTGGAGTTCCGGGTAGTAGCTCTTGCGGATGGAGGCCTCCCCCAGCCCGATCAGCTTCTCCCGCAGGGCGTTCCATTCCCCCTCCCGCCTAGAGCGCCTCTTCATAGATCACCTCGATGTCCCTGGGGCCGGGTCGGCGGGGGTTGGTCACCATGCAGGCGTCCTTGATCGCCTTTCGGCTCAGGGCCGGGATGTCTGCCGATGTGACGCCCAGGGCCCCCAGGGTCCGGTCGATGCCGGCGGCCCTGCGGAGCCGGGCCACCTCCGAAAGGATCGCCCCCCTCCGTTTTTCGGCCGTCATGCCCCGCAGGTCGAGCCCCATGGCCTCCCCGATGCGGCCAAACCGCTCGGCCGCCTCGGGAAAGTTGTACCGCATGACGTGCTCCAGGAGGATGGCGTTGCACTCGCCGTGGGGCAGGTCGAGGAACCCGCCCAGGCTGTGGGCCATGGCGTGGACCGCCCCCAGGATGGCGTTGGAGAAGGCGAGCCCCGCCTCCAGGCTCCCCAGCATCACCTTGGCCCGGAGGTGGAGGTCGTCCGGCGCCGCCAGGGAGGGGAGCAGGTGGGTCGAGACCAGGCGGATCGCCTCCAGGGCGTGGATGTCGGTGATGGGGGAGTTGGCGTTGGAGACGAAGGCCTCCACCGCGTGGGTCAGGGCGTCCATTCCCGTGCAGGCGGTGAGCTGGGGATCCATGGTGATCAGGGTCTCCGGATCGATGAGGGCGGCGTCCGGGACCACCGATTTGCTGACGATGGCGATCTTGACCCGCTCCCCCCGGTCGGTGATGATGGCGAACTGGCTGACGTCGGCCGCCGTGCCGGCGGTGGTGGGGACGCAGATCAGCGGCGGCCCCGGAACCGGCACCCGGTCCACCCCCTCGAAATCGAGGACGTGGCGGCTGTTGGTGCAGACGATGCCGATCCCTTTGGCGCAGTCCATGGGGCTGCCGCCCCCCACGGCGACGACGGCGTTGCAGCCGTGGGTCCGGTAGGTCTCGGCCCCCGCCATCACCTCCTCGCCCCGCGGGTTCGGGGAGACGCCCGAGAAGAGGACGTGCTCCACCCCCGCCTCCGTCAGGCTTCCGGTGACGTCCCCGCACCATCCTGCGGCGATCACCCCGGGGTCGGTGACCACCAGCACCTTCCGTCCCCCCAGATTGGTCGCGTACCGTCCGGCCAGTTTCCGGGCGCCCACGCCGAAGACGAACTCCGGCGCCACAAATTTTCTCAGTTCATCTCCCGATGCGGTCATGGTCTCCTCCCAGCTCCCGTCTCCGTCCGGAATGCCTCCGGTGTGGAAGCTTTCAGGCTATCTTAACAAATTTGAAATGGTTTGGAAAGGTTAGGCTCGCCAATGGGACCCTTCGACCTTTCGGAAGGCGAGGGTTTTCCGGTGCGGCCGGAGTTCCGGTTTCTTTTTTCCGCCATTTGGTATATCGTGGTCCATTTTCGGAGCGGGCGATGTGGAGATCCACCGGACGGGGCGGTCCTCCACGAAACGGTTCACCCCATGACAAGCGGCGGTCCCATGCGGAACGATTACACGGCGGAATCGATCGAGGTGCTCAAGGGGCTCGCGCCGGTGCGGCGCCGGCCCGGCATGTACACGGACACCACCCGGCCCAACCACCTGGCCCAGGAGGTGATCGACAACAGCGTGGACGAGGCCATCGCCGGCCATGCCACCCAGATCCTGGTGACCCTCCACGGGGACGACTCCCTGGAGGTGGCCGACAACGGCCGGGGCATGCCGGTGGACATCCACCCGGAGGAGGGGATCCCCGGCGTGGAGCTGATCCTGACCCGGCTCCACGCCGGAGCCAAGTTCTCGGACAAGAACTACCGGTTCTCCGGCGGGCTCCACGGGGTGGGGGTCTCGGTGGTCAACGCCCTCTCCGAACGGATGGACGTGGAGATCCGGCGGGACGGGGCCCGGTACGAGACCGCGTTTGCCGGCGGAGAGAAGACGACGGAGCTGACCGAAGCGGGGAGCGTGGGCCGGCGGAACACCGGCACCACCATCCGGTTCTGGCCCGATCCCCAGTATTTCGATTCCCCCAAGTTCTCGGTGCCCCGGCTCGTCCATATCCTCCGGGCCAAGGCGGTCCTCTGCCCCGGCCTGCTGGTCCGGTTTTACGACGCCGAATCGGGCGAGACCCACGAGTGGCGGTTCCAGTCGGGCCTCAAGGAGTACCTGGCCGAATCCCTCCAGGGCCGGGAGCTGCTGCCGCCGGTCCCCTTCACCGGCGAGTGGGAGGGGGAGACCGAGACCGTCTCCTGGGCCGTGGTCTGGTCCCTGGACGGCGGGGAGTCGGTGGCCGAGAGCTACGTCAACCTCATCCCCACCCCCCAGGGCGGCACCCACGTCAACGGGTTCCGGAGCGGACTCCTCGCCTCCATCCGGGAGTTCTGCGAGTTCCGGAACCTGATCCCCCGGGGCGTGAAGCTCGCCCCCGACGACATCTGGGAGGGGTGCGGGTACGTCCTCTCCGTCAAGATGCAGGACCCCCAGTTCTCCGGCCAGACCAAGGAGCGCCTCTCCTCCAGGAGCTGCGCCGCCTTCGTCTCCGGGGCCGTCAATGACGCCTTCAGCCTCTGGCTCAACCGCCACACCGACGCCGGGGAAAAGCTGGCGGAGATGGCCATCGCCAACGCCCAGAAGCGGATCCGGTCGAGCCGGAAGGTGGCCCGGAAAAAAGTGGCCAGCGGTCCGGCCCTGCCCGGCAAGCTGGCCGACTGCGTGAGCCAGGATACGGAACGGACCGAACTCTTCCTGGTGGAGGGCGACTCCGCCGGCGGATCGGCCAAGCAGGCCCGGGACCGGGAGTTCCAGGCGATCATGCCCCTGCGGGGAAAGATCCTCAACACCTGGGAGTCGGATTCCGGTGCCATCCTCGGCTCCCGGGAGATCCACGACATCGCGGTGGCCGTCGGCGTCGATCCCGGATCCGGGGATCTCCGGGGGCTCCGGTACGGCAGGATCTGCATCCTGGCCGACGCCGACTCCGACGGCCTCCACATCGGGGCCCTCCTCTGCGCGCTCTTCCTGCGCCACTTCCGCCCCCTGGTGCGGGCCGGCCGGGTCTACGTGGCCATGCCGCCTTTGTACCGCATCGACATGGGCAAGGAGGTCCACTACGCCCTGGATGAGTCCGAGAAGCGGACCATCGTCAAGCGCCTGGAGAAGCGGAAGAAGGGGGGGAGGATCAATGTCCAGCGGTTCAAGGGGCTGGGGGAGATGAGCCCCGTGCAGCTCCGGGAGACCACCATGGCCCCGTACACCCGGCGGCTGGTGCGCCTCACCCTCGATGCCGAGGAGGAGGCCGTGGGCCTCATGGACATGCTTCTGGCCAAAAAACGGGCCGCGGACCGGAGGACCTGGCTGGAGCGCAAGGGGGACCTGGCCGAGGTGATCGGGTAGGGGCTCCCCAAAGGCCAAGCAGCCCGGGGATTGATCGGTACACCCAACAGGAATCGAAACGGCGACGCGACCATGGAGACAACGGAAATCAACGGGGAGGGCCTGGAGGCGCTCCCCCTGCAGGACTTCACCGAGAAGGCGTACCTGGAGTACGCCATGTACGTGATCCTCGACCGGGCCCTTCCCCATATCGGGGACGGGCTGAAGCCGGTCCAGCGGCGGATCGTCTACGCCATGTCCGAGCTGGGCCTCTCGGCGGCGGCGAAATACAAGAAATCGGCCCGGACCGTCGGGGACGTCCTGGGCAAGTTCCACCCCCACGGGGACACCGCCTGCTACGAGGCGATGGTCCTCATGGCCCAGCCCTTCTCCTACCGCTACCCCCTGGTGGACGGCCAGGGGAACTGGGGGGCCCAGGACGACCCCAAGTCCTTCGCGGCCATGCGGTACACCGAGGCCCGCCTCTCCCGGTACGCCCAGACGCTTCTGAGCGAACTGGGGCAGGGGACCGTCGACTGGATCCCCAACTTCGACGGCACCCTGGAGGAGCCGTCGCTGCTTCCGGCCCGGCTCCCCAACGTGCTCCTGAACGGCGCCACCGGCATCGCCGTGGGCATGGCCACCGACATCCCGCCCCACAACCTCCGGGAGGCGGCCGACGCCTGCATCCACCTGCTCGACCACCCCGGGGCGACCGTGGAGGAACTCTGCGGCCACATAAAGGGGCCCGACTACCCCACCGCCGCGGAGATCATCACCCCGAAAGAGGAGATGGTCGAACTCTACCGGACCGGCCACGGGATGATCCGCATGCGGGCGATCTTTCGCCAGGAGAACGGCGACATCGTGATCACCGCCCTGCCGTACCAGGTCTCCGGGGCCAAGATCCTGGAGCAGATCGCCGCCCAGATGCAGGCGAAGAAACTCCCCCTGGTCTCCGATCTCCGGGACGAGTCGGACCACGAGGAGCCGATCCGACTGGTGATCGTCCCCCGCTCCAACCGGGTGGACGCCGAGGCGCTCATGGCCCACCTGTTCGCCACCACCGACCTGGAGCGCACCTACCGGGTCAACATGAACGTCATCGGGCTCAGCGGCAAGCCCCAGGTCAAGGGGCTCCCCGCCCTGTTGTCCGAGTGGCTCCGGTTCCGCACGGAGACGGTCCGCCGGCGGCTCCAGCACCGCCTCGACCGGGTGACCCGGCGGCTCCACATCCTCGATGGTCTCCTCATCGCCTACCTCAACATCGACGAGGTGATCGCGATCATCCGCAACGAGGAGAAGCCCAAACCGGTCCTCATGGAGCGCTTCAGCCTCACCGACGAGCAGGCCGAGGCGATCCTGGAGCTGAAGCTGCGCCACCTGGCCCGGCTGGAGGAGATGAAGATCAAGGGGGAGCAGAAGGAACTCACCGGTGAGCGGGACTCCCTCCGGCGGACCCTCGGCTCCGAGGCCCGGCTCAAGGGAGTGGTCCGCAAGGAGCTGGCCGCCGACGCCAAGACCTACGGCGACGACCGCCGCTCCCCCATCGTGGCGCGCCGGGAGGCCCAGGCCCTCTCCCAGGCGGAGATCCTGCCCAACGAGCCGGTGACCGTCGTCCTCTCGGCCAAGGGGTGGGTCCGGTCCGCCAAGGGGCACGAGATCGACCCCGAGGGGCTCAGCTACAAGGCCGGGGACCGGTTCCTCACGGCGGCCCGGGGCCACAGCAACGACCCGGCGGTCTTCCTCGACTCCACCGGCAGAAGCTACGCCCTGCCCGCCAACTCGTTCCCCTCGGCCCGGGGCCAGGGGGAGCCGTTGAGCGGCCGCCTCAACCCGCCGGACGGCGCCGAGTTCCTCTCGGTGCTCATGGGCGACCCCTCCCGGAAGCTGGTCCTGGCCAGCGACGCCGGCTACGGATTCTTGACCGCCCTGGGCGAACTGGTCGGCAAGAACCGGGCCGGCAAGGCGGTGCTCACCCTGCCCAAGGGGGCCGAACCCCTGCCGCCCCTGTGGGCCGATGATCCCGAGACCGATCTTCTGTGCGCCGTGAGCAACGAGGGCCGGATGCTCCTGTTCCCTCTGCGGGATCTCCCCGTCCTGGCCAAGGGCAAGGGGAACAAGATCATCGACATCCCCGCCAAACGGGCCAAATCACGCCAGGAGCTGGTGGCCGTCCTGGCGGTGATCCCGACCGGGTCGGCTCTCACCGTCCATGCCGGGCGCCGGTTCATGAGCCTCGGCCCCGAGGATCTCCGGACCTACGCCGGCGAACGGGGCCGGCGGGGAAGGAAACTGCCCCGGGGCTTCCGGAAGGTCGACCGGATCGAGACCCGGGAGGGTGGAATGCAAGAAGGGGATGACGAAACCGGCGGAACCGAAGGGGCCGGGCAGATGGGGCTCTTCTGAGGATTACCGTTTTTGGGTTTGATCATCTTTCGGCCGCTGAATGTCAGGCATTCCCCTCTTTCGGAAAACGATCCCACCAACGTTCCGCATCCTGAAGATCTTTAAAATCGAAAATGGCTTCGCCAAATTGATCCAACAGGTCCGGTCTTGAATCTTTCAGTTTCTTTTCCAAAGCAGGAGAGATCCCACCGAAGCGTCTGTTCAACTGTTTTTGAATCAATACCATCCGGCCTTCCACCCGACCTTCCACCCGGCCTTCCATTCGGCCTTCCATCCG
>CAYSLC010000234.1:0-7867 GCA_964431545.1 uncultured Desulfobacteraceae bacterium
GTGGGCGATACGGTCTCCTGCGGGGCCTGCTGCGGCCTCTACAACGTGGCGGACGCCTCGGAGGCGTCGCTGACGGCCCTGCTGGTCCGCCGCACCGAAGCCTTCTCCGAACTGCCCCGAACCCTTGAGGCGCTCCTCGCCTTCATGGAACGGGCGGCGTCCCTGGAATCCCAGGACCGGCCCTTTCCCCACTTTCACCACTGCCCCTTCATCGGTCTCGTCGGCATGCGGCGCTCCCGGGTGGGATGCCTGCTCCATCCGCTGGCGGCCGGCAACGAGGGGATCGACTTCCGCGGGATCAGCCATTACGGGGGGCTCGCCTGCCGGATCTATTTCTGCCCCACCCACCGGCGCGTCTCTCCGGCGGCCAAAGAGATCATCCGGACCGCCGCCGAGGACTGGTACCGCTACGGGCTGGTGATCACCGAGGCCCGGCTCCTCAACGCCTTCTTCGGCGCGGCGGAGGACCGGATGGGCCGGCCGTTGCCCCCGGCGGACCGGATCGGATCGGAAGGGCTGGACGCGGCGCGCGGCCTCATGGCCCTGCGGCTGCGTTGGCCCTACCGGCCTCCCGGGGCCCCCCTGGCCAGCGACTTCTTCGAGGCGGACCGCCGGCCCAAACCGCCGGCGTCCTATCCGGAGGGAATGCCCCCCTCCCGCCACGACCCCATCTTCCGGGAGCTGGGCTCCCGGTTTCCGGACGAAAAGGCGGTCCGGACCGCCGAGGCGATCCTCGACGGGATCATCGGGCGGCTGGCGGCGGATCTGGAAGGAAGATGAGGGCGGCCGGGCTCACGCCGACTTCTTGAACCCGAAGAAGGACTGGATCTTGCCCAGGATCTGGGCGGAGAGGGTCCGTTCCGATTCCGCGGCGTCGGGGGTGTGGACGGCGGCGCTCTCCATCGCCTTTTTCCGGCGGACCAGGACGTTGCTCAGGACCCAGGAGAGTTCCGGGCGCTTTTCCATGAGCGGGGAGATGTCCGTTTTGGTGATCTCGTAGAGGTGGCTTTCGGTGAGGGAGATCACGGTGGCGGTGCGGGGCTCGCCGGTGAGCAGGGCCATCTCGCCGAAAAAGTCTCCGGGGCCGAGGCGGGCGATCTCCAGGGGCTCCCGGCCGCCCCGGGCCGTTCGGACCCCCAGGACCCCCTCGGAGATGATGAACAGCGAGTCCCCCGCGTCCCCCTGCTGGACCACCACGTCCTCCGGACTGTAATAGCGGCTCTTCATCCGCTGGCTCAGGTATTCCTTGGCATCCCCGGAGAAGGGTTCGAAGATGTCGAGGTCGTGGAGGATGGTCAGGGGGCGGCTCACCCGCTCCTTTTTCGCCGCCTTGAGGGCCATGTGGATCTCCTGGCGCTCCATCACGTGCTTGATGCCGGCGTAGTGGAGGTGCTTCCAGACGCTCTCCCAGATCATCTCGTTGTGGGCGAACTTCTGGCCGTAGTCCCGGACGAAGACCGAGATGAGGTAGTTGGCGGCCCACGACTCGCTCTGGCCGGTCATGCCGGCGGTGAGGCCCAGAAACCGGGTCCCCGGCGGCGGATCATGGAGGACCCCCTTGGTGGCCAGGGCCGCGTCCAGCAGGACCTTCTTGACCCGATCCGGCGGATGGGTGGGGTCGACATGGATGGTGAAGTACTTGAAGTAGGCGTCGGTGGGGTAGCTGAAGTTCTCGATGGAGGACTCCGACGCCTGGCTGTTGGGGATGGTCAGGATGCTGGAGTCCCGGGTGAGCAGCCGGGTGGCCCGCCAGTTGATGTCCACCACCTTCCCCTCGGTGTAGCTGCCGATCTTCACCCAGTCGTTGATCCGGAAGGGCCGCTCCAGGTTGATGGCGATGCCCGAAAAGATGTTGGCGATGTTGATCTGGACGGCCAGGCCGATGATCATGGCGATGACGCCGGAGGTGGCCAGCAGGCTGGTGAGCCGCTGTTCGAAGACGAAGGCGACGATGGCGAACAGCGCCATCAGGTAGATCATCAGGGCGATCAGGTTCCGGACGATGTGGGGGATGTCCCGTCCGGTCCGCTCCTCCAGGGGCTCCCAGATGAACCGTTCGATGCCCACCGTCAGAAAGTAGGCGGTGGTCACCCACCAGAGGACGTCGAAGGAGAGGACCACCGTCTCGAAGTAGGTCTTGTTGAGGTGAGGCCCCATCCGGGCCAGGAGAAAGACCTCGGCGGAGAGGAGCCACAGGAAGGCGAAGATGATCTGGAGGGCCCACATGGTCTTGCGGAACCGACGGAGGTTGACCAGGGGACGGACCATCCGCCCCTTGACGATGAGCGACAGCAAAATAGCGGTACCGGTGCTCACGATGAGGACATAGGTGGCCCACAGGGGGTGCATCAATCTCCGGAGGCTGAAGGCGTCCTCCGTGATGCGGACCCCCACGTTGAACCGGGAGTACTCCAGGGTCCCCCCCTCGATGTTGAGGTGGTCGGGGTCCCCCAGGGAATCCTTTTCGGCGATGTCCTGGAAGAACCAGGCCCGGGAGACCTTCCACCCCTCCACCCCCTTCATCACCCCGTCCCGCCGCATCTTCTCCCCCGGGGACTGGCCCTTTTTCAGGCGCATGCCCAGAAGGTCCTTGACGAAGATGAGGCTGTTGCGGTCCAGGCTCCGGGACCGAAAGCTCACCCCCAGGATATGCTGGCCGAAGATGTGCTGGCCGGGGAGAAAGTCGGCCCGGAACCGGCCCTTGACCTGGTAGAGTTCATAGGTCTGGCCGTCCGTCTTCTTCAGGTGGGCCGGCTCCCCGAGCTGGATCGGCTCCAGGGCGTTGAGGAACTCGATGCTGCGCAGGTCGAGGTCCCCCCGGTAGCGGAACCAGAGATAGAAGTCGATGGTGGCGGAGAGGTTCTCCACGTCGAGTTCGCTGATCTCGTTGATCCGGATGCCGGTATAGACCAGATTGATCTTGTAGGAGTACCGCCCGTCGAAGAGGATGATCCTCCCCTCCCGGACCGCCTGGTCGAAATTGGGCACCTCGTGGAGATTGGGGATGGACTGGAACTGGGTCAGCGCCGAGACGATGTTCTGGCGCCGGTAGACGCCGATGAAGATCGGCTTGAGGGAGTCGCCGTTCTTGTCGAAGTAGTTGTACCCGGTCACCCCCTCGATGGCGTTGTACGGGTTGGTGAGCTGGCCGAGGAATTCCCGGATCCTTTCTCGGTCCTCGGCCGCCGTCTCCCGGGCGCCGGCCACCCCCATGGCCTGTAACGCCTCCACGAGGATCATGGCCGTATCGTAGGCGAAGGCCGAATGCCATCCCGGATCATCGCCGTAGGTGTCGAGGTACGCCTCCCGGAACTGGAGCCCCTTCTCGTTGGTGGTGTCGTAGATCAGGGGCGTCGTGACGAACATGCCGTCGGTGTAGAACCCCGGATTGCTCTTTTCCTTGGGAAACTCCTGGAAGGTCTCCTGGAACGCCTCGGAGGAGAACGCGTCCGGGGCCATGATGGGGTTCTTCACCAGGCTGTCCTTCATCAGCTTGATGAGCTTGGTCCCCTCCTGGGCGTGGGTGGCCAGAAAGATCACTCCGGCGTCGTTCTTGTACTGGAGTTCGTTGACGATCTGGATCAGGGACTGGTCGAGCAGATCGTCGTTCTTCCGGAACCCCCATTTGTACCGGATCTTCATCCCCATGGCCGTGGCGGTCTGTTCGAAGACCTTGGCCAGGTATCCGCCGTACTCCTGGTCCTCGTGGATGATGCTGGCGGTGTTGTGGCCCAGGACCTTGTTGGCGTAGGTGGCCAGAAACCGCCCCTGGAAGTTGTCGTTGAAGATGGTTCGGAAATACCAGGGGTTGCCCTGGGTGATCTTGACGTTGGTGGAGGCCGGACTCACGGCCGGGATCCGGTACTTCTGGTAGATCTCCCCCCCCTGGATGGAGCAGGAGCTGTAATGGTGGCCGATCACCGCCACGGCCCGGCCGTCCTCGACGATCTCCAGGGCCCGTTTCCGGGCCTGCTCGGGGCGGTTTCCGTCGTCATAGACGTCGAGGACCACCCGTTTTCCGTTCACCCCGCCCCACCGGTTGACCAGGTTCAGGTAAAGGTCGATCCCCTGGAGAAACGCCTTCCCCACGGCGGCGTCCGGGCCGGACATGGGGCCCACCAGGGCCAGATGGATGGTGTTGCCGTCGTCGCCGGCAAGGAGGAAACAGGAGGCGACGCCCCCGGAGAGCAGGCCGACGAGCAGAAGGACGAACACGATCCTGCGCAGGAGCAGGCGCCGGCGGCGGGAAGGGGGGTGCGGAGATTCCATGGCGGTCGGTCCGAAAGGCCGAAACGGATCAGGCCTCGGGGACCAGCGGCCGGGGATCCTGGATATAGTCGGTCATCACCTTGAAACCGGCCTCCCGGAGCAGGGAGACCGCCCGGTCCCCGTTTTCCGAGGAGACCCGCATCACCAGGAGGTAGACGCCGGGATGGCCCTTTTCCGGCCAGCTGAAGATGGACCGGATGTTGATGTCGTTCTCCTTGAGGATCCGGGCCACCTCGGCGATGAAGCCGATGCGGTCCTTGACCACGATGGTGAACCGGGCGCTCTCGTCGTCGATGCCGATGGCCTCCAGCAGGACCCCCATCACGTCGGTGGTGGTGATGATGCCGGAGAGGGTCTCGCCCTCGAGCACCGGAAGGGCGCTGATCCGGTTCTCCTGCATGATGTAGGCGGCCCGCTCGATGGTGGTGGCCGGAGAGACGGTGATGATCTTCTTGACCATGATCATCCCCACGGTCACGCGGCTCAAAAGGTAGTTGAGTTCATGGGTGGAGAGGGAGGTGGCCGGGGAGGCCCAGCTCTGCTTGATGTCCCGGTCCGAGACGATCCCCTTCAGGCCTTTTTTCCCGTCCACCACCAGAAGGTGGTCGATGCGCTTTTCCGCCAGCAGATCCCGGGCCTTGGCGATGGGGGTGTCCGGCGTCGCGGTGACGAGATCGGTGTGCATGACGCGGCCGACGTACATGGTCGTGGCTCCTTCTTTCCTTGGGATGGGTCGGGGTTCATGGGTCGATCACACGCAAGGTCTTCTCTTATATAGAAAAACAAAAAGGCCGGTGTCAAGGAAAAGGGATGGGGCCGCATCAAAATTGCGCTTGACAGCCTCCTGAATTTTTTCCTAATATTTTATTCATGTTGCGAACGGTTGCCCCCCGGGGCGGCCCGGGGGGGAGAGATCCGCACCCGGCGCAGGAGGCGGAAGGAGACGGCCGGGGAGAGCCGGGGCGGCCGTCGTCCCTCGGACCGCCTCAGTTTTCCGGCATAACCGCCGTTTCCATAGGCCCAGGTCTCGATGACGGACCGGTGGAAGGTCCGCTCGATCCGGGCGAGCATGGGCTCCACCCCGGAGGCCGCCAGCCGCCGCCCCCAGGGGCAGTCCCAGAGCAGCCACCACCCCTTTTTCTCCGTCAGGGCATAAAAATCGAAGGGGAAGATCCGGCAGTCGAAGGGCCGATCCGCGTAGATGGCGCACCCCCGGACCCGGGGGTCGAAAAAGAGGCAGTAGCCGTCCTCCCGGACCTTCAGGAAGTGGTGGCCGTTCCGGGTCTCGAAGAAGTCGGACCGTCCGACGGCCCGCTGGATGGCCGAAATCTCGTGGCGGCACAAGGGGGGCGGTTCGAAGTGGCGGTTGGAGCAACACCACTGGCCCCCGCACAGGCGGCGGCAGACGGAAGCCGCGTCGTGGCCGGCCTCCCCGTCCGAGGCCCCGCCGGCGCCTTCCGGGAAGTTCACGGGCGGTCCGGCGGCAAAGGATCGGTCGACGCCGGGGGGCCGGGGAAGATCATCCCGTTGACCGGGGAACGCCCCACGGCCCCGGACGGGGAATACGGACTTGGATAAGGATCGATATCGACCATGATCATCAGGTGCGAAGCATGCCGGACCGTCTTCGACGTCAGGGACGACCTCATCAAGCCCGAGGGCACCAAGGTGCGGTGCGCCAGCTGCAAGGCGGTCTTCGTGGCCCGCCCCAGCGGACCGATGGCCCGGAAATCTTCCCGATTGTATCCCCCCGCCGGGGCAAAGACAACCCCAAAAAAGCTCCCCCGCCCCGCCCCGCCCCCGAAAGGTCCGGCGGCGCCGGTGGAGGAGGGGCCGGAGGCCACGGTGGCCATCGGTTCCGACGGCCGTTTCCCCGGCGAGGAAGAGGACGAGGGCCCCGAGGCCACCGTGGCCCTGCCGGCGGGGGAGGCCCCGTCGGCCCGGCGGCTCATGGAGACCACCATCGCCCCGCCCCGCCCCGTCCCGCCGGCGGAACGCGCCAAACCCGCCCCGGAGGCCCGGGCCCGCAGGCGGTACGTCCCCTTCAAGCGGAAGTTGATCTACTTCGCCCTGTTCATCATCCTCTTCATCGCCGCCATCGTCATCCCCATCGAGGCGGTCCGCCCCTGGAAGGAACTCGATCAACTCATCGAGGAGGGACGGAACCTCATCGCCGGCACCTACGCGGCCTTCGACCGGACGGAACTGGCCCGAATGAACCGGTTCGCCCTCTACACCATCCAGAACCGGCCCGAGGAGATGGCCGAAAACCGGCCCTACTATTTCCTCGCCTTCAACATGCTTCTCATGGAGGGGGAACTGCTCGCCGAGGAGGAGATCCTCGCCCGCATCGAATACCCCGGCGAGTTCGGGGGGAGCTTCGCCTACCCGAAGCTTGTCTACGCCCGGACCTACTGGCAGGCCCGATTCACGGCCGATCCGGGGATCTACGAGATCTTCCGCAAATACAAGTTCATCCTCATCGCGGCCAAAAAGAACGCCGCCGCCGCCGGATTCGACCTCTCGGCCATGTACATCATGCTCGACACGGGCAAACGGGAGGGGTTCTTCGAGAACAACATCGCCTACGTGCTCGACAGCGTCCCCTGGTGGAGCGACGTGATCCCCTCTTCCAGCGGCGAGCCGTACGAGATCACCGACAACGCCTTCTGGCGGGCCGACGCCTTGGCCGGCCGGCCGGGCTACGGCAACAACCCTGTCTTCGATCCCCGGAAGTGGTACCCCATGCCCCGGTTCGACGAGGACGAATGGGGGGCCTGGTTCAGCGTCTGGCTCACCACCGCCGTGGACGGGGTCTACAACATCGTCAACATCGACTTCGACGCCAGCCGGGTCAAACGGCTCATGGCCATCGTGGCCGCCACCGTGGGGGCCGTCATCCTCCTGATGACCCTCCTGGCGGTGGTCATCGCCAACCTCCTGAGCCGCCGGGTGACCCGTCCCATCACCGAATTGACCCGGGGGGCCGCGGAGGTGGAGCGGGGCAACTATGAGTACGTGGTGCCGGTGCTCAAGGAGGACGAGTTCGGGGAGCTGACCCGTCAGTTCAACATGATGACCCGGGGTCAGCGGGAGCGGATCAACCTCCTGGAGACCTTGAAGAAATTCCTCTCCGAGGAGCTGGCCCTCAAGGCGGCGGAAAGCGGCATCGTCATCGGCGGCCAGAAGACCCACTGCACGGTCATGTTCACCGATTTCGCCGGCTTCTCCACCATCACCCGGCAGATGGCCGCCTCCGAGGCGGTCAACATCCTGAACGCCTACTTCGACGGGCTGGTCCCGGTGGTCAAGAAGTACGGGGGGTTTCCGGACAAGTATATCGGCGACGCCATCGTGGCCCTCTTCGGGGCCCCCGTAAACCTTCCGGATCACGCGGAACGGGCGGTGAGCTGCGCCATCGAGATGCAGCGGACCATCCGGGCCATCAACGAACAGCGGCGCAGAAGCGGCAAGACGGTCTTCGAGATGCGGGTGGGCCTCAACAGCGGCGAGGTGATCGTGGGCGCCATCGGCTGCGACACGAAACTGGAGTACACCTCCATCGGCGAGACCACCAACCTGGCCAACCGGATGGAGG
>CAYSLC010000235.1:0-7810 GCA_964431545.1 uncultured Desulfobacteraceae bacterium
TGATATGATCCAATGCGGAGAACCATGGAACATTATTTAGGGTGGCGCTACTCGACGGCGCCATAAGCGGAGGGCTTTCGATATGACCGATTTCGATCGCATTACATTTGATCCGGATGTCATGGGGGGCAAGGCTTGCATTCGCGGGATGCGGGTCACGGTCTCCCTTATTCTGAATCTTGTCGCCAATGGAGTGACCACCGAAGAGATTATGGATGACTTTCCATACCTTGAGCCGGAGGATGTCAAACACGCACTCCGGTACGCCGCATGGTTGGCCGAGGAATCCGTCCATCCGCTCGAGATTGCTTCCGGATGAAATTTCTGGCGGACATGGGAATTTCCCCAAAAACGGTGGCATTTCTGCACAGCCACGGATTTGAGGCGGACCATCTTCACGCCCTGGGTCTTCAGAAATTGCCGGATAAGAAGATATTGGAAATAGCGCTTTCCGAAAGACGGATCATCCCGACCCATGATCTTGACTTCGGTGACCTCCTGGCGGCAAGTGGAGCGAAACTGCCGAGCGTGATCATCTTCAGGTTAAAAAGGATGACGCCTTCACACGTGAATGCGTATTTGATGCCCATACTCGACAGTTATCGGGATGCTCTGGAAAGAGGGGGGATCCTGACGGTCACCGAGGGCCGCGTCCGGGTGAGGTATTTACCTGTTTTCGACACAGATACGGATTGAATCCCACCAGATGGTCAGTCTCGATTTCACGATTCTTCTCGCCAGCGTGGTGGCCGGCGCCACCCCCATCGTCCTGGCGGCCCTGGGGGAGACCCTCACCGAGAAGGCGGGGCTCATCAACCTCTCCCTGGACGGCTCCATCCTCCTTTCCGCCATGGCCGCATTCGCCATCTCCTACGAGACCGGGAGCCTGGTCCTGGGATTCGCCGCCGGGGGGCTGGCCGGGGCGGCCACGGCGTCGGTGGTGGCGCTCTTCGGGATCTACCTGAGGCGATCCCAGGTGGCCGTGGGGTTCGTCATGACCCTCATGGCCCGGGATCTGGCGTACTTTCTGGGCAACCCCTACTCCCGGCTCCAGGGGCCCCAGTTGGGTCCGATGCCCATCCCCCTGCTCCGGGAGATCCCCTTCCTCGGTCCCGTCTTCTTCAACCACAACATCACGGTTTATGCCGGCCTCCTGCTCATCGGCCTCTCCTGGTGGTTTCTCTACCGGACCGCCCCGGGTCTGCGGCTCCGGGCCGTGGGGGAGCACCCCCGGGCCGCCTACGCCCGGGGCATCGACCCCCGGAAGACCCAGTTGGGGTATACCCTGCTGGGGGGGGTGCTGGTGGGACTGGCCGGGGCCACCTTTTCGCTCTCCACCAAACCCGGCTGGGGACGCCCCCAGGGGGCGGAGGGGACCGGCTGGATCGCCCTCGCCCTGGTGATTTTCGGCGGATGGGACCCGGTGCGGGCCGCCCTGGGGGCCTACCTCTTCGCCTTCCTCCAGGTCATGGGCATCTACTTTCAGGGATGGTTCCCCTCGGTGCCGGCCCAGGTCTTTCAAGTGGCCCCCTTCCCGCTGATGATCTTCACTCTGCTGCTCATGTACCTCTCCCAGAAGGAGTCGATCCGGATCCGCGCCGCCCGCCGCCCGGCTCTGGGCTTCTTCCTCGGCCTCTTCTCGGCCAACGCCCCCAGCGCCCTGGGGAAGCCGTATGAGCCGGAGTAGGGAATTCCGGGGCCACCGGGTATATATCGAGATCCCACCTTGAAATCCTCCCCATGATGTCCTATACTGTTGAACCATAGAAGGGGCCGCGTACATGCCGGCAACTACGCGTAAGCCCCCTTCGCTGCCCGTGCATCGATCGCGGTCCTAGATCCGGGCAGTCAAACTTGGGCCGCCCCGGCGTCGGGGAGCCGCGGCTCCCCCGACCGGGTTATTCCCCGCCCTGGATGAATCCGCCCCTTTCTCCGTTTATCATCGAATTTCTTCTGCGGCAGTCTTTCGAACCGTCTCGTCACTCAGCCGGGGCACGCCGGAGAAGTGGGTCTCCCAAAGGCCGGAGAGCATCTTAACGGAAAACAGGAACCGGCCGGAGGAAGGGGAATTGGCTTTTCAGCGCCTGTCTGGAGAGAATATCGATCGTGAGACCAGGCCTCCTTGTTCCGGGAGGCTCGCCCATTGACGGGGCCTCGGCCCCCGTGACGGAAAGGAGTCCCTGACAGATCATGGAGATCCCCCACGACGAACTCGCCCCCGAAACCCTGGAGGCGGTCCTCCGGGAGGTGGTCACCCGGGACGGCACCGACTACGGGGCACGGGAGGCGACCATCGATGAGAAGGTGGATCAGGCCAGGAGGGCGCTGCGGCGGGGGCTGGCCGTGCTCACCTGGGACGAGGAGACCCGGACCTGCAACCTCCTCAAGAGGGAGGGGCGTTCCCGATGCCCGCGTGGCTGATCCTGTCGCTCGCCACCGCCCTGGCCGTCGCCTCCCAGGACGCCTGGACCAAGCGGTTCTTCTCCGGCCGCAGCCTCTACGAGATGACCGCCTACCCCATGCTCTACAGCCTCCCCCTGCTGGCGGCGGTCCTCCCCTTCGTCCCGGTGCCCCCGCTGGACGGCACCTTTCTCTGGTGCCTGATCGTCAGCATCCCCTTGAACGGGGGAAGCTTCCTGCTCTACATGAGCGCCATCCAGCGGTCGCCCCTCACCCTTACCATCCCGTATCTGGCCTTCACCCCGGTCTTCATGATCCTGACGGGGCTGCTCTTTCTGGACGAGATGCCGGGTCCGGCCGGCGTGGCCGGGATTCTGGTGATCTGCATCGGCGGGTACATCCTCAACATCGACCCCCGTCGGTGGACCCTCCTTTCCCCCTTGAAGGCGGTCCTCTCGGAGCGGGGCTCCCGGATGATGCTCCTGGTCGCCTTTATCTACAGCTTCACCTCGGTCATCGGCAAGAAGGGGATCCTCCACTCCTCCCCCCTCTACTTCAACCTCCTCTTCTTCGCCCTCCTCAACCTCACCCTGATCACCTCCCTGGCGGGCTTGGGCAAGATCCGGCTGGATGCCTTCCGGGACGCGCCGGGCAAGGGGGCCGGGGTGGGCGTGCTCTTCTTCCTCCACGTCGTCTTCCACGGGTATGCCATCTCCCTCACCCAGGCCGCCTACATGATCGCGGTCAAACGGCTGAGCGTCCTGTTCAGCGTGATCTACGGCAAGCTCCTCTTCGGCGAGAGGAACATCACCGTCCGGTTCGGCGGCGCGGCCCTGATGGTCCTGGGCACCGCTCTGATCCTCTTTCAGGGCGGCTGACGCCGGGCCGGTCCCCCGTCCGGCGGCCGACATGGGTATTGACAAGACGGCCCCGTTCGGGGATAAATAGGCCTTTTTTATAGCGAACCATTCTTCCCATGGGCCGGGCAGGGAGTTGTCTGAATGAGAAAAGAGGAGGTACCGCAGGACCGGGGATTCAGCGACGGGGTCGAGGAGATCGCCTACGCCGTGGATGAGGCGGGGCGATACGTCCTGGTCCGGAGCCGGGGATGGGATCCCAAGACGGTGGCCAACGAACAGGCCTGGGAGGTGATCGAGGAGGAGATCGCCGAACAGGTCCGCCTGATCCGGGCGGGAAAGCGGAGCCCCCTCGCCTACCACATGGTCCGCAACCTCATGGACGTGGGGCTCCTGGCCAGCTACGCCGGATACGCCCGCTGGCGCGTAAAGCGCCACCTGAAGCCGGGCCCCTTCCGGAAGCTCTCCCCCGAAGCCATCGGCCGGTACGCGGCGGTCTTCGGCATCACCGCCGAGGAGCTGCGCCGCCCCCCCGAACCCGGAAGCCGACCGGCCGGCGGGGAGGCCTAGCCCCATGGAGATCCCCTTCGAACACCGGCAGTCGGCCCACTGCGAGACCGGCGTCTTGGCCAACATCCTCTCCCACCACGGCCTCGCCGTCAGCGAGGCGATGGTCTTCGGCATCGGGGCCGGCCTCTTCTTCGGCTACTTCCCCTTTGTCCGCCTCAACAAGCTCCCCCTCACCGCCTTCCGGGTGAGCACCGGCGGGATCATGCGCCGGGTCACCCGAAGGCTGGGGGTCCGCCTGGCGTGGGAAAAGTTCCGGGATCCCGACAAGGCCATGGCGGCGGTGGACCGGATGCTCCAAGAGGGGGTCCCGGTGGGGTGCCGCACCGGCGCCTACTGGCTGGAGTACTTCCCGCCCCGGTACCGGTTCCACTTCAACATGCACAACATCGTGGTCTTCGGCAAGAACGGCGACGGCTACCGGATCAGCGATCCGGTCTTCCCCGAGCCGGTCACCTGCTCCGCCGAGAGCCTCAAGAAGGCCCGGTTCGCCAAGGGCCCCATGCCCCCCAAGGGCCGGATGTTCCGGGTGGCCCACGTCCCGGAGACGGTCGACCTCGGCCGGGCCGCCGCCCAGGGGATCAAGGAGGTCTGCCGGTCCATGCTCAAGGTCCCCGGCCCCTTCATGGGGATCAAGGGGATCCGGTACCTGGCCAAGCGGGTGGCCCGCTGGCCGGAGCGGCTGGGGCCGCGCAAGGCGGCCCTCCACCTGGGACAGGTGATCCGGATGCAGGAGGAGATCGGCACCGGCGGCGGCGGCTTCCGGTTCATCTTCGCCGCCTTCCTCCAGGAGGCCGGGGAGATCCTGGGAGAAGAGCGGCTCCATTCCCTGTCCGAGCGGATGACGGCGGCCGGGGACCGGTGGCGGGACTTCGCGGTGGTGGGCTCCCGGATCTGTAAGGGGCGGGCCTCGGAGGCGGAGACCTACGACACCCTGGCCGAGATCCTCGGCGCGTGCGCCGAAGTGGAGGAATCCCTCTATCGGGATCTATCGGAGGTGGTCCGATGAGGGCCGGCGGCCTCATTTCCGAAGGAACTCTGCCGTGAGCGATCCCGCCCCCAACTCCTCCGGTCCCGCCGAGATCAAGTCGGCCCTCAAGGAGATGATCGTCCGGGAACTCAACCTGGCCGACGTTTCCCCCGGGGAGATCGGGGACGCGGAGCCCCTCTTCGGGGACCGGTTCGGGCTCGACTCCATCGACGCGGTGGAGCTGGTCTTCCAGGTCAAGACCCATTTCGGCGTGGAGATCCGGAACATGAAGGAGGGCCGGGAGGTCCTCCAGACCGTCGACGCCCTGGCGGCGTTCATCCTCGCCTCCCGGCGGAACGCATGAGACGTCTCGCGCCGGTGGCGGTGACCGGGGCGGGTTGCCTCTGTTCGGCCGGCCACACCCTGGACGCCTGCATGGACGCCCTCTTTGCCGGGCGGCGGCGGTGCGGCCCCCCGACGACCTTTGCCGTGGAGTCCCCCCGCCCCCATCCCGTCTTCGAGGTGGCCGACGGCTTCTGGCGGCCCGAGCGGTTTCCCCTGGAGACCGCCTCGAGGACGGTCCAACTGACCCTCACCGCCGCCCGGGAGGCCCTGGCCGACGCCGGGGTGGGCGCTCCGGTCCTGGAAGCCCGCCGGGTGGGGGTCTGCATCGGCACCAACGTGGCCGGGGCCGTGGGCGGCCGGCCTCCGGAGACGGCCGGCGCCGGGGACGATATTCCCTACGTCACCGCCGCCGACCGCTTCGCCGCGGTCAATCCGACGGCCGCCCTGGTCCGGAACCACCGGCTCCGGGGCCCGATCCAGACGGTGGTCACCGCCTGCTCCGCCGGGGGGGACGCCATCGGCCTCGGGGCCGCCTGGATCCGTGCCGGGCTGTGCGATCTGGTGATCGCCGGGGGGGCCGACGAACTCTACGAGCGGGCCTACAGCGGCTTCATCTCCCTGATGAACTACGACGACGCGCCGTGCCGCCCCTTCGACGCCCGGAGAAAGGGCCTCAACCTGGGGGAAGGGGCCGCGATCCTGATCCTGGAGTCGGAAGAGATGAGGAAAGATCGGGGAAAGGCCGCCCGGGGGGTCATCCTGGGGTACGGCGCCGCCGGCGACGCCTATCACCTCACCCGCCCGGACCCCGAGGGGCGGGGGCTCGCCCGGTCGGTCCGGGAGGCCCTGGACGCATCCGGCCTCTCCCCCGCGGATCTCGCCTTCATCAACGCCCACGGCACCGGCACCCCGGACAACGACCGCATCGAATCCCGCCTGTTCCACGGGACGTTTCCGGGAATCCCCTTCTGCTCCACCAAGGGGTACACCGGCCACACCCTGGGGGCCGCCGGCGCGGTGGAGGCCGCCTTCACCCTCTCCTGCCTGGAGCGGGGGCGCCTTCCGGCCAGCATGGGGTACGGCGAGCCCGATCCCGACCTGCCGGCCATCCCCACGGACCGGAACACCCCGGTGACGGGCCGGTTCGCCCTCTCCCAGACCCTCGCCTTCGGGGGGAACAACGCCGCGCTGATCCTCGGATTGCCCGGCGACGCGGAGGACCCGGCCCGGTGAGGGCGACGGTCGCCGGCATCGGGCTGGTGGGGGGATTCGGAGCCGGTCCGGATGATCTGGCCCGGGCCATGGCCCATGGCCCTCCGCCGCCCTCCACGGTGGTCCTCCGCACGACGGCGGGGGAGATCGAGGTCCCCGGCCGGCTGGCCGACACCGCTCCGCTGGCCGGCTTCGCCGACCAGCGGGCCCTGCGCCGCCTCGACCACCACACCCGGATGGCCCTGCTGTCGTGCCTCCTGAGCCTCTCCGACGCCGGATGCGGCCTCCGCCCGCCCGAGGAGACGGGGATCGTCCTGGCCACGGGGTACGGCGCCACCTGCAACACCTTCGACGTCCAGGGCCTGTGCGTGGACGCCGACATCCGCACCTTCTCCCCCACCCAGTTCTCCAACTCGGTCCACAACGCCCCGGCCGCCCACATCTCCGACTTTTTGAAGATCCGGGGCCCCAACCTGACGGTCAACCACTTCGACCTGTCGGTCCCGGCGGCGGTGGCCACAGCCCGCCTCTGGCTGGCCGAAGGGCGGACCGACCGGGTGCTCGTGGTCGCCGTGGACACCTTCTCCAAGCTGGCCGCCTTCCACCGCCACCGGACCCTGATCCGCCAAAAAATGCCGGAGGGACCGGCGGCGCCGGCCCCCATCGGGGAAGGGGCGGTCTGCTTCCTCCTCACCGGCGGCGGTGCCGGATCCCGGGCCCTGGTGGAGATCTCGGCGGCGGTTTCCGGAAACGCGGCGGCGCCGGCGCCCGGAACGGAGAGCACCGTTTATATCCTGGGCGCCGACGGCCTGTCGAGCGGGGAATCCAAATACCGGGATTGGGTGCCTCCCGGGGCTCCGGCCGTCGTCTACACCGATCTCTACGGCAATCTCCCCATCGGAACCGCCTTCGACGCGGCGACGGCCCTCGTCACCCTGAAGGAAGGAAAACTGTTCCCATCCGCCGGGGGGGGGCGGTGTCCCCATCCACCGGTCCAGGCCGAAGAACCGCTTGCCGGCCGCACGCTGCAATGCGTGAAGGTCGGAGCCGCCGGCGGGCACGGGACGGTTACGGTGGCGCCGCCCCGATCATCGGGAGCGAATTGATTCTCTCCGCCCACGCCGGGGTCTGGTCTCCGAGCGGCGGGGGAACCGATCGCCGGCCCGCCCCGCCCCACTCCGTCTACAGCCGTGTCCCGCACTTGTGGACGGCATCTTCCGCCACCGCATCGAAAACACTTGCCGAAATGGCAATAGTCCCATAAATAAATCATAGACGCTTTTAAGTGTGGCTTGATATCCGGAGGCCGTCCGGATCGAATATCCGACTGGGTGAAAGGATTTCAGATGATCGACCCGCCCAAGAAACAGAGAATCCTGGTGGTGGATGACAGCGCGGAAAATCTCGACATCCTGGTCTCTCTGTTCAAGGACGACTACATGGTGGCCGCGGCCCGGGA
>CAYSLC010000236.1:0-7773 GCA_964431545.1 uncultured Desulfobacteraceae bacterium
ACCTCACATTGTTCTTGCCATTTTTCAATAGAGGCTCTTCTTTCCCCGTATGGATTCATATTGTTTTCGTATTCCATCATATAAGACCATACGAGCTTGATATGATTTGACAAAATATATTCCTGAATCCTTGTCTTCGCTTCCGTTTCTAATTGTATTCTAAGCTGAGTCTGGTCATCAAAGGGCCGATTAAAACAGCAACTATCCAAATAAATTCTCATAATCTAATCCAATTTATCGTGTAATCCCTCGTAGATTACACTCATCGATCAACATAGTTCGCAGAAAAATGTAATTCAAAATTGTGCCCTTTTTTTCTCACCCATCTGATCTCTTCCACGGTTTAATCTTTCCAACATATCAATCCTCAAGGTATCGCTCGAAAGCACGGGCTTCCGGCGCCAGAGGACCGTCGGGATTGTCCGCGAGCTTTGCAAAGCAGCCGCGAGCAGCCGCGCTATCTCCCCGCAACAGGTCGACCACGGCCCTTTTGTAGCGGCATTTGTGCCCTTCAAGCGTCTCGGGAAAACGCCGGGAGCCATCGTCGAATACCCTGGCGGCATCATCGAGCTTCAATTGCCCCAAGTATGCTTTGCCCAAAAAGAGATATGCTCTGCTGGCATATTTCCCCCGGGGATAGGCGGAAAGATACCTTTCCACGACGAATACCGCTTCTTCGTACCGGCCCATGACGACCAGTTCCCGCCCTTCCAAGAAAAGCCGTCGTTCTTCCCGCGAGTTCGGACATCCCAGAATCATCAGGAGCAAGACAGATACGAGAAGATAACGGGGGACTTTGCCGGAAGAGACAAAAGAACCGTGCGATGCGGTTCTATCCAGAATCGAAAATATGCGGAACAAGGCGGTCTCCCCTTTCTCGCGGATCATCGGTTCGGCATTGATCCAGGTTTCGGCCGGCAAATGGCCTATTTTCTGGTTACCCAGCGACATAGCCGCCGGGTGGAAGGCCTGGTGCGTCTTTCCGTTACCTGAAATTGACACGCCAAGAGGCATAATCCTTGAGGAGCCTTGCATTTTTCGATTTTTGATCGACCGCTTTTAGATCGGCCAGGGGAAGCGTGAATCTCTTGCGGTCGGAAATTCTTCTCACATTGCCGTGCAACCCTCCCACTTCATCAAAAGAATCTTCCAGGCTCAAGAGTTCATACTCATCGGTATAGGATGGCCGTGTCTTTTTCAGCTTCTTACGGTCGGCTTTGCTTCCCGGCCCGAATGTGTAATATTCCTCCCAGGCAAAACACCCCATACTTGCGACGCCGGTGACGAGAACCGGCAGCGTCATCTCCTTTTCGAGATGGTCCAAAAATTTTCCCATATTCTCGTAATTGACCCCGGCGGCGCCATCTTCATCCTCGACGCCCAATATCGCCAGTATCCTTTCATCCTGCCCACGCACATCGCTGTCCAAGATCATTTGTTCAAACGTTTCCCTGTCAACAACAAAGGGCCGCGGTGTCCGAACGGGCTGGGCGGCCGGCGTTTTCCCACCCCTTTTTTCCTTCCTGTATCGCATCTTCCTACTCCCCCGCCTTGCAACGGTTTTTTTGCGTCGTTGTACTTCCGGGATAAATATTCACCGGACGTTCCGGCGCCCCGTCCCGGATCATCCGCTCGATCCGGGAGAGGGTCCTCTCCGAGCCCTGGAAATCGAACCCTTTCAACTGATCCTCCAGAACCCCCATCTCCGCCTCGACGGCGGTAAGGTCGGCCCGGGACCGGACCCGCCGCACAAATCCCTCGGCCCTGGGGTTGTTCTTCTCGATCATCGACTTCAACTCCGGGATCCAGGCGGCGTCGATCCCGGAGGATTCCCGGGGGGTCGCGGGGCCCCGGACCGGCGCCCCCGGCGGCGCCTCGGATTCCGCCGGACCCCCCGCCGGAACCCGGATGCGAAGCAGACGAACGGCTCCGGCGAACTCTTCCATGGCCGCCGTGAATTCCCGAAGGGCGGAGCGGATCCGGTCGCCTTGCCGGCCGTCGATCTCCTCCTCCAGCCGCCGGGCCGCTTCGAACAGGCCCTTGGCCGAGACGTTTCCGGCGATCCCCTTGACGGTGTGGCAGAGGTCCGCGGCCTCCCGGAGATCGTCCGCGTCGATCAGGGTCCGGAGGGTATCCGGGGCATGGGCGTACCCTTCGGCCAATTCCCGGACCAGGCGCCGGAAAAGCTCCTCGTTTCCCCCGAGCCGGCGCAGGCCGTCGCGAACGTCGAGGCCGGGGAACTCCCCGGAAAGGCCTTCGGCGGGGACCGTTTCCGGAACCGGCGTCGGAACGACCTCCGGCTCGTCCCGGGGTCCGAGCCACCGGTGCAAAGCGGCCAGGAGCTGGTCCGGCTCGATGGGTTTGGTGATGTAGTCGTTCATGCCGGCGGCGAGGCACCGGTCCCGGTCCCCCTTCATGGCGTGGGCGGTCATGGCGATGATGGGCAGGTCGGCGAACCGGCCGTCCATCCGGATCCGGCGGGTCGCCTCGAACCCGTCGAGTTCCGGCATCTGGACATCCATAAGCACCGCATCCACCGCTCCGTCCAGGACGGCGGCCACCGCTTCCCGCCCGTTCTCGGCGATCCGGACCGCCACACCGGCGTTTCCCAGGATCTCGGTGACCACCTGCTGGTTGATGGCGTTGTCCTCGGCCATGAGGACCCGTCGGCCCGCGATGGCGCCCGGGTCCGCCATACCGCCGGTCCCCTCCGCCTCCTCGACGACGGAGGCCGCCGGCAGCCCGTCCGCCAGGGCCCCGGCCATCTCCAGCAGGAGCCGCTCCTTGACCGGCTTCAACAGGAACCCGTCGAAGAGTTCCGTGTCCGACGCCGCCAATTCCGCCTCCCATCCGAACCGGGCCATGAGGAGGACCGGCATCTTGGGGAGATCGGGATCCTTTCGGATCCGCCCCGCCAGATCGAGACCGGACATCCCCGGCAGCCGACGATCGATCACCGCCAGATCCCAGGCGCCGTTCCCCCGCATCGCCTCCAGGGCTGCCTCCCCGGAGGGCACCGCCGTGATCTCCCGAAAGGCGCGCTCCAGGACCCGGGCCACCACCCGCCGGCCGGCCGGGTTGTCCTCCACCACGAGGGCCCGGCCGAACCGGGGGAGGGCCCCGTTTGGCTCCGCCTGCCGGGGCTGCCGGTCGAAGGCCGCCGAGAACCGGAAATCGCTGCCCCGGCCCGGCTCGCTGTGGGCCTCGATCCCGCCGTCCATCCGCTCCACCAGGAACCGGCTGATGCTCAGGCCGAGTCCGGTGCCGCCGTACTTCCGGGTGGTGGAGCCGTCCGCCTGGGTGAAGGAGTCGAACAGGTGGGGCAGATTCTCCTTGGCAATGCCGATCCCGGTGTCCCGGACCCGGAAGGCGAGGCGGGCCCGGTCCCCGGCCAGGGCCTCCAGGGAGACCGTCACCACGACCTCCCCCTCGTGGGTGAACTTGACGGCGTTGTTGACCAGATTGACGAGGATCTGGCCCAGGCGCAGGGGATCCCCCACCAGGGCGCGGGGGACGTCCTCCTCGATCTCCACCACCATCTCGATCTGTTTCTTGGCGATCTTGGCGGCGAAGATGTCCGAGAGGTTCTCCATCACATCCTCCAGCCGGAAGGGGGTCGACTCCAGCTCCAGCTTGCCCGCCTCGATCTTGGACAGGTCGAGGATGTCGTCGATGAGGCCCATGAGGGAGCGGGCCGAGGTCCGGAGCATGTTGAGGTAGTTCCGGAGCTTGGGGGAGAGGTCCATCTCCAGGGCCAGGCCGGCCATGCCGATGATGGCGTTCATGGGGGTGCGGATCTCGTGGCTCATGTTGGCCAGAAATTCGCTCTTGGCCAGGTTGGCCTTCTCCGCATCCTCCTTGGCCAGCCGGAGTTCCTCGGTGCGGCGCTCCACGATGATCTCCAGATGCTCCTGGTACCGCCGCAGGTCCGCCTCGATCTCCTTTCGCCGGGTGATGTCCTCGATGATCCCCTCGAAATAGAGGAGCTTCCCCGACTCGTCCCGGACCTGCCAGGGAGAGACCGAGACCCAGATGACCGCCCCGTCCTTCCGGTACCATCGCGTCTCCAGCCCCTTGGCGCCGTCCCGGCACAGGGCGATGTTCCGGTCCCGGTCCCGGGGGTTGACGTAGAGCTGCCGGCTGATGTCCGTGTAGGCCGCCATCACCTCCTCCGGATGCTCGTACCCCAGAATCCGGGCCATGGCGGGGTTCACCTGGAGAAACCGCCCCTCCGGCGTCACCTGGTAGATCCCTTCCACGGCGTTTTCAAAGATCGACCGGTACTTCTTCTCCGCCCGCCGGAGTTCCTCCATCTGCCGGGTGATCTTCCGCCCCATCTCCCGGAGGACCTCCACCAGCTCCTGGAACTCCGCGTAGCCGATGGTTCGTCCGGCGGATCCGTAGTCCCCGGACCCGTAGGCGCCGACAATCCCCCCCAGGGAGGTCAGGGGCCGTTTGAGCAGGGACCTTACGAAATACCGGGTGAGGATCACCAGGAAGACCACCACGATGAGGATCGTGATGATGCTCGATTGGAGCAGCCGCCGGTTGCTCGCCTGGTACTTTTCCGGGGTGAGGGCGATCTCGATGCGTCCGATCACCTCGCCCCGGTGGACCACCGTCTTTTCCCGCTCCACCCGGCCTTCGGCGTCGGGCTCCCGGTAAACGAAGAGTTCCCGGCCCGAGGCGTCCACCACCCGGAGCCCCACCAGGAGTTCGTCCCGGGCCAGGGACCTGCCGATTTCGACGATGTTCTCCCGGTCGATGTCCCACATGGGCGTGGTCAGCGTGTCGGTGATGAAGTCGATGTGCTCGTCCGCCTTCTCCTCGACGAGCATGGCCGAGCGTCTGGAGATGTTGAAGTAGTTGAGGGTCAGAACGGCGGCGGAGATGACCAGGATCGTGACGACGATGATCAGCGTCAGCTCATTGGAGAGGGATCTCAGGGGTCCCTGGGGGTTCGGGGGGTCCCGTGGCGGGGGGGAGCTTCTGCCGGTCACTTGGTCTCCCGTCCGTATTCATCCAGTTTTCGGACGATCCGCCTGTAGAGATAGACATCCTTGACCTCGGCGAGGGCTTCGTTGAACCGGTCCAGAAGCTTCCGCGCGCCGGGGTATTCGGTCGAGACGATCAGGTGGAGGCCATGGCGGTCCAGGGGGGTCGGCAGGGTTCCGAACCGGTCGATCTCATCGGGGAAGTGGCGTTGGATCAGGTGCCAGCCCACCAGCTCGTTGGAGACGAAAAGATCGATCCTCCCCAGCCGGAGCTTCTCCAGAACGCTCAGGGGATTGGAGGAGTACTCCACCCTGAGGCCGGCGTCCGTCAACACCGACTCATAGTAATAGCCGCGGATCCCCCCCAGCCGGAGGGCTTTCAGATCCGAGAGGGCATCCACCGGTTCGCGCGGCGGATCGTCCGCGCCCCGAAAGTAGAACAGCTTGGCGGTGGAGGGGATGATGACGTCGGAAAACAGGACCTCGCCGGCCCGCTCCTCGGTGCGGGCGTAGGGGAACGCCCCCCACACCTTCCCGGTCCGGACGGCCTGGTAACACCTCTCCCAAGGATAGAAGATGTACTCCGGCTCCACCTCCATGACCTTCAGCACATGGGAGATGATCTCCGTGACGACCCCTTTCTCCGCCATCTTCTCCGAGGAATAGGGGGCCCATTCGCCGGTGGCCAGCTTCAGCGTCGCGCCTCCGAAGGCCGCGGAGGAGACGGCTGCCGCAAGGAGCAGCGCCGCCATGAGCGGAATCAACCCTCTTCTCATCTCACTCCTCCCCGCCGGCGGCGTTCGGGTCCTGGGTTTCGGGTCCGTTCTCCATCCCGCTGTACCGTTCCAGGATGCCCCGGTAGATGTAATCGTCCTTGACCCGTTTCAGGGCCCGGTTGAAGCGGGCCAGAAGCTCTTCGGAACCGGGGTACGATTTGGAAGCGATGAGGTGGAGGTCGTCCCTGGAGTAGGCCTTGTCCAGGGTATGGAAGTGGTCGATCCGCTCCGTGAAACGGTTCCGGATCAGGAACCATCCCACCAGTTCGTTGAGGGGGAGAAGCTCGATCCGGCCCAGCCTGAGCTTCTCCAGGGCGGCGGCCTCGCTGGAGACGGCGTCGATGGAAAGCCCCGCCTTGGCGAAGGCCTCCTCGTAGAAATAGCCCAGGACCCCGCCCACCCGGTACTGCTTCAGGTCCGCCAGGGTCTCGTACCCGGGCGGGTCCGGATTCTCCTTCGGGCTGTGGAAGAAAAACCGGGTCACGGAATGGGAGATCTTGTCGGAAAAGAGGACCTCGGTCCGCCGCCCGCCGGTGACGGAATAGGGGAAGGCGGCCCAGACCCGTCCGGTGACCACGGCGTCGTAGCACCGCCGCCAGGGGTAGAAGACGAATTCCACCTCCAGGTTCATCTTCCTGAAGGTCGCCGAGATGATCTCCGTGATGAATCCCCCGTTTTCCAGTTTCCGGGACACATACGGCGCCCACTCTCCGGTGGCGACGGTCACCGCCTCCCCTTGCGCCGATGATCCCCCCGGCACCGCCAGGATCGCCGCCACGACCCACAATCCGATCTTCATCTTCATGCCGCCCTCCCTTGTGGCCGGTCCTGAATTTCTGGAAACACGCTAGGGAAGCTTCTCCAGCAGCTCACGGATCCGGTCCGCCGCCTTCATCTCCGTGAACCACTGGTCCGGCAGGCCGTCGACACCGTGACGGGCCCCCAGGACCATGGCCGCCATGGTCCCCCGGGCCGCGCTGTCGCCGGCGGCCATCACCGACTGGACCATCGCCTCCCGGAGGTCGTTCTCGTATTTGGCGATGATATGGACCACCCCGGGGAACATCTCCCCCGTGTGGCAGCTCCGGCCGAAGTCGCCCACCACTTCCACGGTATCCCGGTCGGTGGTGGCGAGGCCCTTCTGGACCCAGGCGGCGACCGCCGAGACATCGAAGTGCTCCGCCACCACCGCCTCCATGGCCGCCGCCGGGGCCGTGCCCTCCAGGACCCGGGCGATCACCCGCGCGAAGAACGCGGCCGTCTCCACCGCCTCGGCGCTGTTGTGGGTCATCCGGGTCTGGGACTCGGCGGCCGCGGCCAGGCCATCGGGATCGGACCGGTAGGCGGGGACGAGGGGCGCGATCCGGGAGGCGCCGGCGAAGTCGTCCGAGGTGGAGCCGGCCGCATCCGGCGGCTTGCCCTCGGAAAAGTTGGACAGGGTCGCCTTGGTGGCGCCGTCGAAGTACCCGTCATAGCCGTCGAAGAGGTCCCGCCATTTTCGGGCGAAATCGGCCAGGTCGAAGCCCCCCTTCTCGGCCACCGATTCCAGCAGGACCACCATCTGGTCCCCGTAGTGGGTGAACGCCCCCTTCCCCTTTGTGGAATGGAAGGAGTCCGGATGGGGGGCCTCCAGGGTCTCGGTCCGTCCGAATTGATCCGCGATCTTTCCGGGGCTGTAGATCCAATGGGATCCCAAAGAGAGGGAATCCGCCGCGAATGCCGCCATGACCAACGCTTTTGCCTTATCCATGGTCTCCTCCTCCGTCGTCCGCTCGGAATTGAAATGCCCGGCCTCCATGGGGCCCACCAAAGGTTCGGCCGGCCGCCGGGCCGAAAATGTGTTGCTTCCCAGGACAAAGTAGGACATGGAGAAAGATTTGTACAGATCGAATCGCCTCCCTGGAGGCACGGTGGATGTCCGGTGGATGCCAAGTGGATGTCCGGCGCATGTCAAATGGATGTCCGGCGCATGTCCGCTTGAGCCCCCTTCCGAAACATCGTAT
>CAYSLC010000237.1:0-7737 GCA_964431545.1 uncultured Desulfobacteraceae bacterium
GGGACTACGACTTCACCGGCCAGGCCCTCTCCGACAAGCGGCTCATCGCCCGGCTGCGGGCCGAGCGGGGCCGGTGGGTCGACTACGTCATCGAGTTCGGCCGCGGGATCGACAACCTGGTGGGGTTCCACCGGGAACTCCAGCGGCTGTCCAGACCCGTCGCCTCGCCCCGGACCCGGCGCCTCGACTTCTACTTCGACACCTTTTTGCAGGTGGAGAAGAAGGTCAAGGTGGGCGACTACATCAAGGAGATCGAGCGGTACAACGCGGCCGTCTCCCAGTACGGGGAGCGGGGCGGAGAGGAGACCTTCTTCTCGGAGGTGGACCACAGGTACCCGGAGTTCGAGGCCATCTACCAGAAGAGCCTCGAGCAAAAGGCCCCCAGATCCCTCGACCTGCTGGAGTTCATCATGGAGCGCTCTCCGTTTCTGAAGCGGGAGGAGAACCAGTGGATCAAATCGATCCTCCAGGTGGTGCGCAAGACCTCCCTCTTCCTGCAGCCCCAGATCCGGACCAAGATCATGAACGAGGGATGGGCGAGCTACTGGCACGAGACCCTCTTCCTCCAGGACGACCGGATCAACGGCCACGAGGTGGAGTTCGCCCGGGTCAACGCCGGGGTCACGGCCATGCCCCGGGTGGGGCTCAACCCCTACGCGCTGGGGATGCGGCTCTTCTACTACCTGGAGGAGCTGGCGGACAAGGGGAAGTACTCCCTCGATTTCCGGAAGATCCAGGACGTCCACCAGCGGGACCGGTATGACAAAAAGACGGCGACCGGGCGGGAGTTTCTCTTCGCCGTCCGGGAGAACTTCGGCGATTTCACCTTCGTGAACACCTTCGTGGACCAGGATTTCGTCACCCGGAACAACCTCTTCGAGGCGGGCAAACGGATGAACCGGCAGCGGATGGTCTGGGAGTACTACGTCAAGAGCCGCAAGGCGGAGGACTACCGCCGGATGCTCATCGACGCCATGTACCACCCGCCCCATATCGAGATCGAACCCGAGGGGACCAAGAACGGCGACCTCTATCTGGTCCACCAGTTCGAGGGAAAACCCCTGGTCAAGGAATTCATCCCCAACACCATGATGGGGATCGAGTATCTGTGGGGGGGACCGGTCCACCTGGAGACCAGCGAGGTGGTCTCCAGGGCCGCCCCCCAGCCCCGGTTCGGCATCACCGCCATTCCCGGATTCCTGGCCCGCGCACAGGACGAGCCCGAGGAGCCGGAGGTCCGGTGGCAGCGGGTTCTGTACACCATGGAAAACCGAAAACTGTCCAAGCGTCCGCTGTAGACCTTCCCGGAACCCGCCCCCGTTCGAAAGGGGGGCGGCCGGGAAATGGAGTACGGCCGCGGCGCCATGGGCTGAATATAGAGGTACCCATGTCGATGGAAAACATCCAGAAAGCGATGGAGCGGCTCAACCTGAACATGCGGGAACGGGATCAGTACGATCCCGTCCCCTTCGACGAGTTCCTGGCCCTCCTGAACCTCAAACCGGCCGGCGTGATGCGCAACGTCTTCCAGGTCTTCCACGATATGATGCGATTCTACGTGGGGGAGGGGGTGGACGAGTATCCCGACGACCCGGAATCGATCGGCTTCGCCTACTACGACTGCACCCGCCTTTTCGTGGAGGATTCCGACAACCCCTTCTTCGCCGATCGGCTCTTCGCCAACCGGCTGATGACCCATATCGAGTCGCTCAAGCGCGGGGCGCAGCAGAACAAGATTTACATCTTCGACGGCCCCCCGGGGTGCGGCAAGTCGACCTTTCTCAACAACCTGCTCAAGAAGTTCGAGACCTTCGCCAACCTCCCCCAGGGAGGGATGCGGTTCGAGGCGGTCTGGCGGCTGGACCGGAAGCTTTTGGAGATGGGGAAGAACAACGGGCAGCCCCCGGTGCTGGAGAAGGTCTCCGATCTCATGCACAGCCTCCGGGAGACGGAGGACCCGTGCGACGAGGGGATGGCGGAGGAGGCGGGCGGCCCGGATTCCATGTACGGGGACCTTTCGGTGGTCGAATTCAACGAGGACTATGTGGAAGTCCCCTGCCCCAGCCACGACCACCCCATCCTGATGATCCCCAAGCGGTACCGGCGTTCCCTGTTCGACGACATCTTTGAAAACGACGAGTTCAAATGGAAGCTCTTCACGGACAAGGAGTACGAATGGGTCTTCCGGGACAAGCCCTGCACCATCTGCAGCTCCCTCTACCAGGCCCTTCTCAGGATCCTCAAGAGTTCCCAGGAGGCGTTCAAGATGCTCTACGCCCGGCCCTACCACTTCAACCGGAGGCTGGGGCAGGGGATCAGCGTCTTCAATCCCGGCGACCGGCCCATGCGCCAGACCATCCTCTCCAACCCCATGCTCCAGCGGCGGATCAACGCCATGCTCCGGGACAGCAACCAGGTGAAGTACATCTTCTCCCGGTACGCCAAGACCAACAACGGCATCTACGCCCTGATGGACGTCAAGTCCCACAACATCGAGCGGCTCATCGAGCTGCACAACATCATCAGCGAAGGGGTCCACAAGGTGGAGGACATCGAAGAGTCGGTCAAGTCCCTCTTCCTGGCGCTGATGAACCCCGAGGACAAGAAGAACATCGAGGACATCCAGTCCTTTTCGGACCGGATCGAATACATCAAGATCCCCTACGTCCTCGACCTCAACACCGAGGTGGAGATCTACCGGAACATCTTCGGCCGGCAGGTGGACGACCACTTCCTGCCCCGGGTGCTCCACAACTTCGCCCGGGTGATCATCTCCTCCCGGCTGCGGATCCGGTCGGATGCGCTGCTGGAGTGGATCGGGGACCCGAGCAAATACCGCCACTACTGCGACGAGAACCTCCAGCTACTCAAGATGGAGATCTACACCGGGTACATTCCGGGGTGGCTCACCGAGGAGGACCGGAAGCGGTTCACCGCCAAGCGGCGCCTCAAGATCATCGCCGAGTCGGAGACCGAGGGGGAGAAGGGCTTTTCCGGCCGGGACTCCATCAAGATCTTCAACGACTTCTACTCCACCTTCGCCCGGGAGGACCGCCTCATCAACATGGGCAACCTCTACACCTACTTCACCAGGACCCGCCGGGATCTGGGGGACATGCTCCCCGTGGGATTTCTGGAGTCGCTGATCCGCCTCTACGACTACACCATCCTCCAGGAGGTGAAGGAGTCCCTCTACTACTACAACGCGGAGCAGATCTCCAGGGACATCCAGAACTACCTCTTCGCCATCAACTTCGAGATCGGCTCGGTGGAGACCTGCAAATTCACCGGGGAGCGGCTGGAGATCACCGAGGAGTTCTTCGAAAGCATCGAAAACCGGCTTTTGGGCAGCCGCTCCGATCCGGAGCGTCGGGGCCTGTTCCGGAGGGAGACCCAGCAGGAGTACGCCTCCAAGACCCTCACCCAGGAGATCCTCCTGGGGGGGCTCGACGTCACCGAGACGGACCTCTACCAGACCCTCCATGAACGGTACATCTACAACATCAAGGAGAAGGTCCTCGATCCGTTCCTGGAGAACGAAAACTTCCGCAAGGCGATCAAGGACTACAACGAAGAAGATTTCCGGACCTATGACCGGCGGATCCGCGACGACGTGACCTTTCTCATCAACAACCTGTGCACCAAAAGCGGGTATACGGAACAGGGCGCCAAGGAGGTCTGCATCTACGTCATCGACAACGACCTGGCCGCCAAATTCGGGAGCCGCCCTTGATCGGGACGCATCCCCCGTTGGTTCCGGACTCCTCCGGAGCGGGGGGACCGCCCCGGGCGGAGGGGCCGTGACACGGGCCGGCACCGGTCCGGACGGCGCCCGGCCGATGGCGGAAGGCAGGGGGCCACCGACGCGGTTCGGCGAGGAGCGCCGGGCCCTGGAGCGGTTCATCGACGGCCACCTCCGCCAGTTCATCGGCCGGACGTCGGTCCTGGAAAGCCTGACCCGGTCGGCGTTGTCCCGACCGGGGCGCAAGGTGTGGGGCGTCTGTATCTACGGAGAGCCCGGGATCGGCAAAAGCGCCCTGTTCGCTCGACTTTACAAAAGCCTGCTGGGCGCGACCGATTCGAACGGAGCGCCGATCCTGGTCCTGGCCCATGCCGCGGGGATCGATCCGCCGTCCCTTCGGGTGGAGGTGATGGTCGAACGGTGGATCGAGGAGCTGGCCTCCCTCTTTGCCGTGCGGCAGGGACTCTCCCACCTCTGGTCCGTTTTCTGGGCCCGGTTCGCCGCGTCGGTCAACCGGCGAAACCGGTTCCCGGAGGACCGGACCGATTCGGGCCGGGAACGTCGGGAGGACCTGCGCCGGCGGTTCGGCCGCCTCCTGTTCCAGGCCGCAGGCCGGATGCGGGTGGTGGTACTGGTGGACGGCCTCGACCAGTTGGAGCGGACGGACCAGGCCCGGCGACTGGGGTGGCTCCCGGACGGCTGGCCCGCCAACGCCCGGTTCATCGCCACGGCCCGGCCGGGGGAGGAGACCGCCGCTCTCCAGAAGCGGGAGGGGGCAAAGCTGCTCCACCTGCCGCCCCTGTCGGCCGGGGAGGCCGAGGCTCTGGTCCGCCGCCTCTGGCGGCGGAGGGGGCCGCTCGGGCCCGACGACGTCATGGAGGGCCTCGTCGGCCCGAAGCTCCAGACGGACGGGGCGCCCCCGGGAAAGCCCGCCGCCGACGGCCCCGCCCCGTCCGGAAACCCCCTCTGGCTCACCATCGCCGTGGACCATCTCAGCCGTCTCGATGCGCGGCAAGCGGTCGATCCCCTCCCCCGGTCCCTCGACGGCCTTCTTCGGGTCTCCCTGGAGGCCGGACACCGGCGGCTGGAGGAGGCTTGCGGGGTATCCTGGTCCCCGCTGTGGCTCGACCTGGTGGCGGCGGGCCGGTTCGGCATGTCCCAGGACTGCATGCGGCGGGAGGTCCGGGGGGAAGATCCCCGGTCCTTCGACGGACAGTTCGAGGAGGTGTGCGAACGCCTCGGCGTCCACCTCCATCTTCGGCCCGGCGAAGGTCTCTGGGACTTTCGCCATTCCGCGATTCGGCGATTTCTCCGGGCCGAGCGGCTGTCGGACCCGGCCCGGGACCGCCGGTGCCATCGCCGGATTCTGGAGTACCTCACCCTCGGCGGCGCCCCCAATCCCTTTCTGACCCGCTCCGAGACCCTGTACCACTATTTCTGGGCGGGGAACCCCCACGGGGCCGCCGCCTTCCTGGCCGGGGACCTCGACCCGGAGGTGCTCCGGGGGGCGACCCTGATCCTGGCCGAACTGATCGCCGGCGGGGAGCAGGAGGCGGACAACCCCGGCCTCGCCTGGGTGACGGACCTCTTTGCGGCACTTGGGTCCGCGGACCCGTCCCTGGAATCCCTGGAGCGATTCTGCGTTCGAATGGGACGCGACCTGGACGCGGCTCTGGCGGGAAAGGCGGATTCCGGGACCCGGATCTTCATTCTGGAACAGGTCAAGCAGGCCCTGGAAAACGGTGTGATCCAGGAGAAGGAGGACGGGGTCCGCGGGCGGCTGCTCCTGCTGCTGTCCGAGGCCATTCGGAAGATCGGCGACCTCCAGGATCCTTCGGATGACCCCTGGGAGGCGCGTCGTCCCTCCACCGGTCCGGGGACGGGGCTCCGACGGGCGGTCCACCGCCGCGCCGTCCGGCTTCGGTCCCGGGGGTACAACCGAGCCCTGGCCCACATCCGGCAGGGGGAACGCCACCGCGGGGCCGGGGATCCCATCAAGGCGAGGAAGCAGTTTCTCCGTGCCCTGGACATCCTCAAGAAAGTCGACGGAATGGGCCCCTACGACCGCGGGCTGAAGGGGGAATTCGCGGCCGTTCACACCCGGCTGGGGGATCTTTCCCTCTCCCTCGGAGAGGTCAAGGCGGCGGAGATCTTTTACAAGACCGCCTTTGCCGTGGGGGAACGGATCTATCTGCGCCACCCCGAGGAGGTGATCGGGGCCCGGGATCTGGCCGGGACCTTCCTGCGCCTGGCGGACCTGGCGGAGCGGATGGGGGACCTCCACCAGGCGGACGCCGTCCTGGGCCGGGGCATCCGGCTTCGCCAGGAAGTCCACCGGCGCCGCGGGGAGGATCTCTTCTTCCTGGCCGAACTCGCCGATGCCTTCCTCCGGCGGGGCCGGCTGAGGATGGACCTGGGCCGGTACGCGGAAGCCGGACGGGATCTCGGAAAGGCGCTGGCGTTCGAAAACCGGATCCGCGAAGCAGAGGACTGCGGGGCCGAAACACTGCGGGATCTGGCCCGGAGCCATCTTCTCCTGGGGGACCTCCACCGGCACACCGGAAGTCCCCGGGAGGCCGCCGAAGCCTACGAAACCGGACGCCGCCTGCTCAAAGAGACCGGGGCGTGCGCCCTCCGGGACCGCTTCTACCCCGATCTGGCCGATGCCCACGTGCGACTGGGGCGGCTCTGTCTCCGGGAGCAGGACCCCAAGGAGGCCCTGCGGCACTTCAAATGGGTCCGGGATCTCCGGGAACAGGTCAACCGGGGCCCGGAGGCCGGTCCGGACACCGAGAGGGCCCTCTCCGAAGCCCTCATCCGGCTGGGCCAGGTCCATCAGGTATTGGAGGAGCCGGGGGAGGCCGATAGCCTGTTTCGCCGGGCCCTGAAGATCCGGGAGGGCCTGGCCGGGCGTCTGCCCCAGTTGCTGATCCACGGCCGTGATCTGGCGGCCGCCCACGAGGCCCTGGGGGACCTCCACGTCGGATCGGACGCCCTGGCCCATTACGGCCGCGCACTGAAACTCCGCCGAAAGCTGGTGCGAAAGTCCGGTTCAATGCCGGCGCTTCGCATGGATCTGGCCGTCCTTTTCGGCAAAACGGCGGCGGCCCATGCCGCCGCCGGGAATGACGACCGTGCGGCGAAACACTTCCGGGAGGGTCTCGCCCTGTTTACCGAGATCCGGGAATCGATGGAATCGTTGACCGTCTTCGAACGCCGGTTCTCCGCGTTCCTGATCCGCATGGCCGACCACCTCGAACAGACCGGCCGCGCCGACCAGGCGATCGGCCGTCTTGAAGAGGCGCTGGAACTCCGGAAACGCGCCCAGGGCCGCGCACCCCGGAATCAGGAAGTTTTGGCCGACCTGGCCGAGGTGATCGAGCGGCTGGAGAAGCTCGATCGCCGGGGGGGACACCTCACGGAAGGGGATGAATCCATCCGGAAGACACAAGGGGATCGCGTAACGACGAGATGAATCAGACTTTCATTTTATTTCGCATTGTCTCTCAATACACCGCAAGACGAGATCATCTTCTGTTCCGTATATGAGGTCAGGCCCACCGGATTGTTTCAAACCTATACCTTACTTGCATCCGTTTGCTCAAGGGACTGTAATAGTACGTGGCCCAGCCATTACCAAGGAAATGATTAGTGCTCCCGCAAAAGAAATCTTTGAAAATACGAGCTTCCCGATTCGGGCCACGAATAAAGGCCAATTTCTGAAGACCAGACTGATGATCAGTATGGCCGTGATGAATATCCATAAGCTTAGGATCTCGTCGACCGCGGGATCTCTTGTTCTACTGTCGGACATCCAATAAGCCAACAAGGAAACACTCGTAAAAAGCCACAGACCAATCAGAAGCTTTCCATATTCTTTCACCAGGAATGGTATTGCGTAAGCCGCGATGAATAGGAAGGGAAGGACGATGATCGATATTCCGGGCATTATGTTGAACAATGTCAAAAACCCGATCAGAAGAATGATCAATACC
>CAYSLC010000238.1:0-7722 GCA_964431545.1 uncultured Desulfobacteraceae bacterium
CCGGAAACGCCCCGATGGAGTCGGATCACTTGTGGGTATGTCCGAAGTAGAGCTTTTCGAACTCCTTGAGCAGCTCCCGGAGTTTTTCCACGTGCTTGAGATCCGTGGTCTGCTTGCTCTTCATGGCATGGATGAGCATCTGGTGAAGCACGCCGATCTTTTCATTGTATTTTTCGGCGTCCAGTTTGATCCGCTGGGTCATGAAGTACTGGGTGACGATCTCCTGGAGCTTGTTGGCGTGGAGTTCCTTGTTGTTGATCCACCGGACCAACTGATTGTAGTTGGACGGCTCCCCCTTGCTCAGGCCGATGATCTGGTTCATCGATTTCTCGATGGTGGTGATGTGCTCGCCGATGAGATCGGACCGGAGCTGGTCGTCGTAGATGCCGCAGGGGATCTCGCAGTGGGCCCCGGCGGTGGCCGCCCCCAGAAGCAGGGCGGCGATGGTGATCGTTGCCAGTAGAGCGGTTCTTTTCATGCGTTGCCTCCTTTCGATGGTTTTGAATCATTTCGACGGGGTTTTCAGCACTTCCGCCTCATCCAAATGGTAGCGCATCGCTCGTCGGGAGGCAAGGATTGACCGGTATCCTTCCGAATCGATTGATGATTTACGATGCCGCCCTCACCGGGGCCCCTTCCGCGTCGAGGGTTTCCACCACCTCGGGGACGATATCGGACCATCCCAGGGGCATGAAATGGATCCCCTGGGCCATGGGGGCGATCTCCCGCACCAGCCGCTTGGTGATCTCCGTCGCCTTCTTCTTCCGCTCCCCGGCCGTGGACGCCCTCTCCATCTCGTCGATAATCCATTGGGGCACGGTGACGCCCGAGACGTTCTCGTTCATGAACCGGGCCATCTTGGCCGACTTGACCACCACGACCCCATACTGGATGGGGATGCCGAAGGTCTCCGTCCGTTTGGCCATCCGCTCGTAGACCTTGGGATCGTAGACCGCCTGGGTCTGGAAGAATCGGGCACCGGCCTCGATCTTCTTCTCCATCTTCATCAACTGGAGGTCGAGGGGCTCGCAGTTGGGGTTGACCACGGCGCCCAGGGCAAGGTTTGTGGGCCGCTTCAGGGGGTTGTCCATCATGTCCCGGCCCTCGTTGAGCCCCTTGGCGACGTTCAGGAGCTGCACCGAATCGATGTCGAAGACGCTCTTGGCGGCCTTGTGGTCCCCCAGACTGGTGTAGTCCCCGGTGAGGCAGAGGACGTTGTCGATGCCCAGGGAGCAGGCCGACAGGAGGTCGGACTGGAGGGCGATCCGGTTCCGGTCCCGGCAGGTGAGCTGGAAGATGGGCTCGAACCCTTTCTCCTTGAGCTTTACCGATGCGGCCAGGGAGCCGAGGCGCATGACGGCGCTCTGGTTGTCGGTGACGTTGACGGCGTGGACGTGGTCCCGGACCGTCTCCGCCTCCCGAAGGCATTCCGGGGTCCCGGCGCCGTCGCCGTCCCGCAGGCACCCTTTCACCGGCCCCACCTCGCTGGTGATGACGAATTCTCCCTTCTCGAACCGTTCCGTGAGCTTCATGCCACCCTCCTCTCCTTGATGAGCAGGCGGCGGGGCTTGGCCGCCTTGCTGTAATCCTTGGGCGCCATGAACCGGCGCAGTTTGTCGAGTTCCCCCAGGGCCGCCATCCGCTCGTGGATCAGCACCCAGGCGCAGTCCCGTTCCGCGTCCACCTCGCACTTGCCGTTCTCGGCGCCGCCGCAGGGGCCGTTCAACAGCCCCTTGGCGCACTTGGTCACCGGGCAGATGCCGCCGGTCTCGTTGAGGATGCACTCGCCGCACTCCTGGCACTGTTCCAGGGCCAGTTCCCCCATGACCAGGGTGTCCATGTGGCCCACGGAGTCGAGGCCCGTCTTCACCGGCAGGATCCCCCCCATGCCGTCGATCACCTGGCGGGCGATCTGGACGGCGCCGCCGCACCCCAGGACCAGGACCGCCTCGGCGTTCCCCAGGGATTCGGCGTGGGGCTCCAGGGCCGCGGAGGTCTTGTTGACGTAGCAGGTCCGCTCGGGGGTGACCGCCAGCACCACCTCCTTTCCGCTCTCCCGCAGGCGGCCGGCCATCTCCTCCACCTGGGCCGCGCCGCCGGTGCCGCAGACCTTGGCGCAGCCGTCGCATCCCACCACGGCCAGTTTGTCGTATCCCTCCACGGCGGCCATGACCTCCGGGAAGGGTTTGGGTGTGGTTCCGATCATCGCTTGCGTCTCCTTTCGTGGTTGAACACCCGCATCGCTTGCACAGAGATGTTCTGTCATACAGCGGTTCTCCGGATCCCGGAGAACCGGTTCGACAGCAGGGGATTGCAATGGGAATGCCAAGAAATCAAAGCCAAGGGGTTTTTCAGGATCAGTATCCTATAATCCACGATTTCACCGACAGTCGGCCTCGAAAACGATACCGGATCGGAGCCCGTTCCAGGCCGAAGAGTTTACAACCATAAACTGTTTATCGGTTGTTCGTCGCTTACAAGTGTAAACCAAAGTTTACAAAACCCTTCCGCTCTACCACCGGGTCGCGAAACATCCGGACATGTCCGTGAAGCATCGGCTCCGCGCGCCGCTGGTCCACGATTCCCGGCGCCGGGGGGTATGGTTTGCCAAGCCTGGCGGCGCATGATAGACTGAATGGGAAAACGCCGTGATGCGACCCATTTACGCGCCTTTGCACGGCACGGTCTTCGGTACGCGACAGGGAGAAATCCGTGAGAAGATTTTCATCCTATGGACCTGTGAACAAGAACCGGCACTTTTATGTGCCGAGGTCGGAATTGGTGAATGCCGCCGCGTATCAATTGACCGGCGAAACCGGAGATACGGGCGGTCACTACGTGACGGTCTGGGCGCCCCGTCAGTGCGGAAAAACCTGGATCATGCGGGAGGTCGTTGAAAAAATCGGTGAAACCGGGCAATTCGATACCGCCATCATCAGTATGCAGTCGGCCGGGACGGAGACCACGGAGGGGGGGATCCTTGGATTGTTCGTTACCAAGCTGGAGGAATGGTTCGATCGGCCTTTACAAAACATCACCGCCTGGCGGGATCTTCGCCGGCTGTTTGCCGAGCCGAATTTTGAACGGCCCCTGGTCCTGGTCATTGACGAATTCGACGCCCTCCAGGAGCCCTTTATCAATACATTTGTCAACGAATTTCGGGATATTTACATCACCAGACAAACGGACCCCCCTTCCGGTTCCAGGAAAAAAGGTTTGCTCCACGGTCTGGCCCTCATCGGCGTGCGAAGCGTGTTGGGCATCGAAAACGTCAAAGGGTCGCCGTTCAACGTCCAGCGGTCGATGCACATCCCCAACCTGACGCCGGCCGAGGTGCGGTCCATGTTCGGGTGGTACGAAAAGGAAAGCGGACAGCCCGTGGATGCCGATGTCGTTGACCGCGTCTTTACCGAGACATGGGGTCAGCCGGGGCTCGTGTCCTGGTTCGGAGAGCTGCTGACGGAGGTCTACAACCCCCGGCCGGATCGGCCGATCGACATGAAGGCGTTCGATCATGCGTTCAAGCGGGCGGTTCAGGCCCTCCCCAACAACAATATTTTGAACATTATCAGCAAAGCGAAGCAGGCGCCGTATAAAGAGACCGTGCTGGAACTGTTCAGGACGGACAGAAAAATCGAATTCGCATTCGATGATCCGCATCAGAATTTTCTGTACATGAACGGCGTCATCGATTTCGATGAAGAAGGAGACTCGCTGTATGTGAAATTCTCCTGTCCCTTTGTGCAGAAACGGTTGTTCAACTACTTTTCCCGGGACACTTTTCATACATTGGATCACCTCTACGACCCGATGACGAACATCGGGGCGATTCTGGCCGCGGATGACATCCGGATCCCGGAACTGATGCGCCTTTATCAAACGTACCTTACCCGGAACCGGGATTGGCTGTTGAAAGATGCGCCGCGACGCAAAACCGACCTGCGGATCCAGGAGGCGGTCTTCCATTTCAATCTCTACATGTATCTGAAATCGTTTTTCCAGGACAAGGGCGGCGAAGTATACCCCGAATTTCCCACCGGCAACGGCAAGGTGGACATTCTGATCCGCCGGGCCGGAAAGCTGTATGCGCTGGAACTCAAATCCTTCAAGGACCGATACACCTACAGGCTGGCGGTGAATCGGGCCGCGGAGTACGCGATCCAGTTGGGAACAAGGGAGCTTTTTCTCATCTTTTTCATCGAATCCATCGACGCGGAAAACCGTCTGGCGCTGGAAGCGCCGCACCGGGAAGGGGAAGCCGGCGTGGAGGTGCGGCCGATTTTCGTGGAAACCGGCCCCCTCGCCTTTTTTTAATCTACCGCATCCAGGTTGGATAAATACAGGGTTTCACCGATGGACCGATGGCCGCCGACCGGGTATACTGTACCTCCCATTGAGATGGCACACCAAGTGGAAAGGAGGGATTGTGACCGAACAGCAGTCCACCCCGCCGCCCGAGGCGGAAACCGGCTGGTTTCATCTGGATGTTCACCCCTGGGTCTTTTTCGTGTCCGCGGGATTGATCATCCTCTTCGTGGTCGCCACCATCGTCTTTCAGACCTACCTGGGCAACTTTTTCCAGGTGCTCCAGGGCGCCATGTCCCGCTACGCGGGGTGGTTCTTCATCTGGACCATGAACATCGTCCTCGTCTTCGTGCTGGCGCTTCTGCTGAGCCGGTTCGGCGACATCCGGATGGGCGGCCCCGACGCCCGGCCCGCCTTTTCCACCCTCTCCTGGTTCGCCATGCTCTTTTCCGCCGGCATGGGCATCGGGCTGCTCTTCTACGGCGTGGCCGAACCGATGTTCCATTATGCGGCCAACCCGCTGGCGGAGCCCGGCACCACCGACGCGGCCCGCAAGGCCATGGACATCACCTTTCTCCACTGGGGGCTGCATCCGTGGGGGATTTACACCCTGGTGGCCCTCTCCCTGGCCTTCTTCTCCTTCAACAAGGGGCTGCCCCTTTCCATCCGCACCGCCTTCTATCCGCTGTTCGGGGAAAGGATCCACGGCGGCATCGGAAACGCCATCGACATCATGGCCACCGTGGCGACGCTCTTCGGCGTGGCCACCTCCCTGGGGCTCGGGGTCCAGCAGGTCAATGCCGGGCTCGACCACCTCTTCGGCATCGGCCAGACCCGGCTCATCCAGGTCTCCCTCATCGCCGGCATCACCGCGGTGGCCACCTGGTCGGTGGTCCGGGGGCTCGACAAGGGGATCCGCCGGATATCGGAGATCAACATCGTCTTTGCCGGGGCCCTGGCGCTTTTCGTCTTCCTCCTGGGCCCCACCCTCTTCATCCTGGACGCCCTGCTGGAGAACATCGGCTATTACCTCCAGCATCTGCCCCAGCTCTCCACCTGGAACGAGACCTATGAACAGAGCCGGTGGCAGCACGGGTGGACCATCTTCTACTGGTCCTGGTGGATCGCCTGGTCCCCCTTCGTGGGGATGTTCATCGCCCGGGTCTCCTATGGCCGGAAGATCCGCGAGTTCATCCTGGGGGTGATGCTGGTGCCCACCTTCGTCACCTTTCTCTGGATCACCATTTTCGGGAATACGGCCCTCAACATCGAGATGTTCGGCGCCGGCGGCATCGCCGCGGCCGTGCAGGAGAACATCCCGGTCTCCCTCTTCGTGCTCCTGGAGCATTTCCCCCTGGACACCCTCACCTCTATTCTGGGTATCGTGGTGGTGGTCACCTTTTTCGTCACCTCGTCGGACTCCGGCTCCATGGTGATCGATATCATCACCTCGGGCGGCAACCCCGATCCACCGGTCTTCTCGCGGCTCTTCTGGGCGATCATGGAGGGGGCCGTCGCCGGGGCCCTGCTGCTGGGGGGCGGACTGGTGGCGCTCCAGACCGCCACCATCACCACCGGCCTCCCCTTTGCGCTGGTCATCCTCGGCATGTGTTTCGCCCTTTATAAAGGGCTGTCGGAATATTCGGGACCCCAGGAATTCACCCTGGACGTGACGGGGAAGGTTCCGGAGTTCCGGATCAAGCAGGCATCGTCCCTGAAGAAAACCTATGGACATCAGAAGCTGTGGTAGCGACCTTCCGGAAAGGAGATATGGTGAAAGCGTCAAGATATGGGATGAGATGGGCATTCAGAGCGGCCGCCCTCCTTTCGGCGGCGGCGATTCTCACGGCCGCCGGGCCGGCCGCGGCGGCGGAACCGCTGAAGATCGCCTATGTGGAATGGTCGAGTGCCATCGCCAGTGCGAATCTCGTCAAGGCCGTTGTCCAGGAGAAGCTGGGGCGCGAGTGCCGCCTGATGGCCATGGGCGCCGACGAGATGTGGGCGGCGGTGGCCGAAGGCCGGGCCGACGCCATGGTCTCGGCGTGGCTGCCCGACACCCACGGCCACTACCACCGGGAGTTCAGGGAAGAGGTCGTCGATCTCGGCCCGAACCTGGAAGGGACCAAAATCGGCCTGGTGGTGCCCAATGTGACCGTCGGCCGTCTCACCGCCGGCACCGGCATCCGGAATCGCCCCTACATGGACGTGGAGGCCATTCCGGACCTGAACGCCCACGCGGAAGAATTGAGGCGCCGCATCATCGGCATCGATGCCGAGGCGGGGATCATGCGGAAAACCCGGGAAGCCATGACGGCCTATGACCTGGATCGCTTCCGGCTCATCGAGGGGAGCGAGGTCTCCATGGTGGCCGAACTCACCCACGCCATCCAGCGCCAGCGGTGGATCGTGGTGACCGGCTGGCTGCCCCACTGGATCTTTGCCCGGTGGGATCTGAAATTTCTCGATGACCCCAAAGGGATCTACGGGTCGGGGGGCAGCATCCACACCATGGTCCATCCCGGACTGGACGAAGAGATGCCGGAAGTCCACCGGTTCCTCGACCGGTTCCACTGGACCCCCGTGGAGATGGCCCAGCTGATGCTCTGGAACCGGCAGGAAGAGGGCCTCTTCCCCTATGAAAAGGCGCTCCGCTGGATGAATTCCCACCCGGAGCGGGTGAATGACTGGCTCTCGGGTGAGACCGACTGAATTTCCAAAAAACCGACGGAGGGATTGAATCCGATGTTTCGAGACGTCTATGCCCGATTCAGGGGCGGCTGCATGAAACTGTTCCGCCGGGAGGGGGAGGAAGTGGCGTTCATCGGGACCGCCTTCCTGGTCCACCCGGACGGCTACCTGCTGACCACGGCCCATATTCTCTACAGCACGGAAAAGCTCATGGTCGCCCCCGATATGAACGTCGATGCGTTTTCGCCCATGTCGACCGACACGGTGGTCCCCCTGTCGGCCGAGGTGGTGTCCATCGACCGGGACCGGGACCTGGCCCTGTTGAAATTCAAGCAGGATATCGGGATCAACATGCCCGACCACCTCATCGGGGCGCCGGCGGAGGTTCCCGTGGGCAGCGGCGCCGCATGCATCGGGTTCGCCTATGGTTTCTACCATTTCTACACCCAGGTGGTGCAGCAGTCGGTCATCAGCTCGAAGTTCGTCTCCCCCAACGGCACCAACCTGATTCTCTTCGACGCGGCCGTACCGGAAGGGAGCCGGGGCGGCCCCCTGGTCAGCATCTACGACGGCCGGGTGGTCGGCGTGGTGGGGGGCCGGTTCGACCCCAAGGCCATCATGGCCTTCTACACCGGCGATATGGACGCGCCGCCGCCGACCTTGTCCTATGCCGTCTCCATCGAATACGGCGGGGCCATGCTGGAGGCGGAGGGGGTGACGGTCATTTAG
>CAYSLC010000239.1:0-7687 GCA_964431545.1 uncultured Desulfobacteraceae bacterium
GCGTCGCGCGCCATCTTGGCCAGGGATTCGGGTTTGTTGAGGGACTGGAGTTTGGGCATCGGTTCTCCTATTCCATATTGCGTGTGATATATTACATGCTAAATATAATGTGTCAAGCGTTTTTTTCCTCTTTTTTACAGTGCCCAAAAAGAACCTGTGGGCGCCAATCGGCCTTCCGGAAAAATACCACTGGTATTTTCCAGGGTTTTTCGTTACCATTTTCCTCTTGGAGAAAACCCGACGGCCGCAAACTGACCAAAACGAATCGGAAAGATCTATGAATAAAGAGATTTATAAAACCATTAAGCGCAGAATCCTCTTCTTGGATTTCCAGCCCGGCCAAATCCTCAATGAAAACGTCCTGGCCAAAGAATTTCAGGTCAGCCGCACGCCGATGCGGGAAGTCCTCTACCGGCTGGAATGGGAGCAACTGGTCCGGATCCTTCCCCGAACCGGCACCATGGTGATGGAAATCGAATTCCAGAAAATGCTCCACAGCTACCAGACACGGGTAGAGATCGAAGCGCTGGTGGGGAGAATGGCGGCCGAGCAGATCGGTCCGGACCACATCCAGGCGATCGAGGCCATTGGGAAGGATTGCCGCGACCTGATGGGCGGCAAAGATCAAAAGGCCCTGGCGGAAATCGATTTCCGATTCCGGGACATCTTGCACCAGGCTGCCAGCAATCCGGTTCTGGAGGAGATCTCCGAACTTCTTTACCAAATGACCTTCCGCATCTGGTACCTGACCATGGGCAAAGGCGACTGGAAAGCCGAAGTCCGGTCCCTGGCAAACGAGATCGACGAAACCCGACAGGCCCTTCAAAACAGCGCCCCAACCGCCGCCGCCGAAATCCGGCGGACCCACCTGCTGTCCCACATCGAACGGATCCAGGCCAAATTCTTCGGAACCCGGCCCTTCCATTCCGAGTAATCCCTTCCCCCAACCACTACTCAACGGCTCAACAAGTTGTAATGTCATTCAAAAGCCGCTTGACATCGTTTTACACCACTTGTATACCATAGATCGACTTGCCTTGTTCTGATTGGCATACCTGTCCATCGCTTTTGCGAATCCACGGAGGTTTTTCCATGCCTGTTTACACGGTGACCAAAAAAAGTCAGAGCTGGCACGGGGTCCCCATCGGGATTCTCATCCTCAACGCCAGCTATCCCTGCATCCCGGGCAATGTCGGCAACGCCACCAGCTTCCCTTTCCCGGTCCGCTACAAGGTGGTGTCCGAGGCGTCCATCAATGGTCTGCTCAATGAAAGGGACCCGGCCCTGGTCCAACCTTTTGTGGATGGCGCACGGGAACTGGAGGCCGAAGGGGTCCGGGCCATCGCCGGGGCCTGCGGCTTCATGGCCCTGTTTCAGCGGGAAATCGCGGAAGCGGTCCGGATCCCGGTGTGCATGTCCAGCCTGTTGCAGATTCCGTTCATCCGCCAGCTCCTTCCCCCTCGCAAACAGATCGGCATCCTCACCGCCAACGCCGGGGCGTTGACCGGCGCCCATTTCGACGCGGTGGGCGTGACCGACACGGAGGGGCTGGTGATCCGGGGGCTCGAAGATTGCCGGGAGTTCCGGGAAGCGGTGCTCGAAGAAAGGGGGACCCTGGATTCGGACCTCATGGCGCAGGAAGTGGTGGCCGCCGCCAAAGAGATGGCGGCGGCGCATCCGGATATCGGCGCCGTGCTTCTGGAGTGTAGCGATCTGCCGCCCTTTGCCCACGCCGTGCAACAGGCGGTTTCCCTGCCGGTGTTCGATTTCAACACCATGATCCGGCATGTCCAGACCGCCGTGGTCCAGCATCCATACCACGGATACATGTAGCCCACCCAACAACAGGAAGGAGACGTTATGTCCGAACAGCAGCGATACGACGTGGTCATTGTCGGCGGCGGGGTCATGGGCTCGTCCCTGGCCCACGCCCTGACCCGGGCGGACAACACCCTCAACGTGGCGGTGGTCGAACGGGACCCGACTTACGAACGGGCATCCACCACGCTTTCCATGGTCAATTTCAGAATCCAGTTCAGCCTGAAGGAAAACATCCAGATTTCCCAGTACACGCACGAGGTCTTCGACCGCTTCGAGGAAGAGATGCAAGTCGGCGACGACCGGCCCGACATCGACCTGTGCCGGGAGGGCAACCTGTTTCTGATCGACGAGGCCGCCAGGCCCGCGGCGGAAAATTCCCTGGGCCTTCAGCGGGATCTGGGCTGCGAGGTGTCCTGGCTGGACCCGGACGGCATCAAAGCCCGCTACCCTCTATATGAGGTGGATCAGTACGCCGGAGGGACTTTCAGCCCCCGGGACGGCCATTTCGACGCCTACGCCATGCTCATGGCCTACAAAACCAAGGCCATCGCCCAGGGCGCGACCTTCATCGCGGACGAGGTCGTGGCCCTGAAAAAAAACGGCGGACGGATTGCAGGAGCGACACTGGCGTCCGGCGGCGACCTCCAGGCCGGGTGCGTGGTCAACTGCACCGGGGCCTGGGCCGCCCAACTGGCGGCCACCGCCTGCATCGCGTTGCCTATCGACCCGGTCAAGCGTCAGGTTTTTGTCCTGGACACCCAGGTCAAGCCGGAAGGCCCCCTGCCCCTGACCATTCTCCGTTCCGGCCTCTATTTCCGGACCGAAACCGGCGGACTCCTGCTGGTGGGCAAATCCAAGCCCGAAGATCCCATCGGCTTCGATTTCACCTGGGACCGGGACCGGTTTATGGAGGAGTTGTGGCTGGAACTGGCAGAATTCATCCCGGCTTTCGACACCCTGAAACTGATCCGGGGGTGGGCCGGTCTGTACGCCGTCAACCAGATGGACGGCAACGCCCTTCTGGGCGAATGGCCCGAGTGCAAGGGACTCTATCTGGTCAACGGATTTTCGGGCCACGGCCTCCAGCAGGCGCCGGCCGTTTCCCGCTACATCAGCGAATGCATCCTGGGCACATCCCATGCACTGGATCTGTCGGTTTTCGATCCGGTCCGGGTGCTGGAAAAGCGGCCGTTGAGCGAGGACGGCCTCGTATGAATACGGTTCAGTTTATTATAAAGATTCTAAAATATATTTTTTGTTGACAATATATCACCCCATTTGTATACCAGGACGAACATAATGGATGTTTTTTGAATATACCTTTGGTGAGTTCAGGAAAACGGGGACGATCCCATCACCCAAAAACGGAGGAGCGCACTGATGAAAAAAGCAAAATGGTTGACTGCGGCAATTCTGGCGGTTTTTATGTTGGTTGCTCTCACCGGCAGCGTCGGCGCCGGGACCACCTTCAAGCTGGCCCACTGCGTCAAGCCGGACCCCAAGGGGCCCTATCAGGCCACGTCCCTGAAGTTCAAGGAACTCGTGGAAGAAGGGACCGAAGGCCGGGTCAACATCAAAATTTTTCCCCAGCGGCAACTGGGCGATGACCGGGCCATCCTGGAAGGGGTCCGGGACGGCATCATCGAACTCGGGCTGGTGACCATGGGTCCCATCGGCGCCTTCGACCCCGTGGTCGACCTGTTTGAACTCCCCTTTCTGTTCAAAAGCCGGGAGCACATCGATGCGGTTCTGGAAGGCCCCATCGGCCAGAGACTTCTGAAGATGTCCGACACCTCCGGGCTGGTGGGATTAGGGTATTCCTTCGACGGGATCAGCAACATCACCAACAATCAGCATCCCCTGAAAAAAGTATCGGATTTCAAAGGCGTCCAGATGCGGGTCATCGAGGCGCCCGTGCGCATCGCCACCATCAAGGCCCTGGGCGGCAACCCCATCCCCGTGGCCTACGGCGAGCTGTACACGGCCCTTAAAACCGGCGTGGTCCACGGCCAGTCCAACCCCAACTGGGTGATCACCGCCCGGTCTCTGCACGAAGTCCAGGATTACGTCTCCATCACCCAGCACATCGTGGCCCCCACCATGCTGTTTTCCAGCCCCGACACCCTGGCCAAACTTTCCGAGGCGGACCAGAAAGTGCTGCGGGAGGCCGCGGTGGAAGCCGGCCGCTACGGGCGGAACGTCTACTACGATTCGGAGGAGGAGCATCTGAAAAAGGCCATTGAAAACGGGATGGAAGTGGAACGCAATCCCGACATCGAGGGCATGATGGCCGCCACCGCCAGCGTGTACGACGAGTTCTTCAAGAAACACGCCGAAGTCAAGCCCATCGTTGAACAGATTCAGGAACTCGGCAAGCAATTCTGATTTTTCGTCCGTATTTCCCCCATGCAGCCGGCCCTGCCCGGCTGCATGGCCCGTCAAGGTGATCCCATGAAGACCCCCCGCCCACCCCGCAGGCTCCAGGCGGTCTACGACGCCGTCACGCCCCTGATCCACCGGCTGGACGTTTTTCTCCGATATCTTCTGGCCGTGGGAATGTTCGTCATCATGACGGCGGTCATCTTCCATGTCTGCGGCCGGTATTTCTTCGGCCTCACCTACATGGGAACCATGGAGCTGGTGCGCTACACCGTGGTCTGGGTGTCCATGATCGGGACCGCCTGCGCCTTCGGGGCCCGGGACCACGTTTGCATCAATTTCCTGCAAAGCCGGATTTCGAGGCGGAAATGGTTCTGGCTCCACTTGCTGGGCGACCTCATGCTCATCGCTTTCGTAGTCGTCATGATCAAAGGCGGGGTCACCATCAGCCTCCGCAACTGGCACCAGACCTCCCTGGGAATGCAGATCCCCATGCTCTGGCCCTACCTGGCCATCCCCCTGGGGGGGCTGATCATCCTTCCGTATTTATTCCATGACCTCCTGGGCAGGACCATCGACTACCTCTCGGGCAAAGGGGGCGCGACATGATCTATCTGCTGTTTCTCCTGTTCTTCGCGCTGGCCTTCACCGGCATTCCGGTGGCCTTCGCCCTGGGCGCCCCCGCCATCATCTACATCTGGATCAAGGGTATCCCCCTGCTGCTGGTGGCCCAAAAAGTGTTCACCGGCATGGATTCCTTCCTGCTCACCGCCATCCCGCTGTTCATCCTGGCCGGCAATCTCATGAACGCCTCCAAGATGACCGAAGAACTCGTGGAGTTCTGCAAGATCATCGTCGGCCGGATCCGGGGCGGCATGGCCCACGCCAACGTGCTCATTTCCATGGTGTTTGCCGGGATGACAGGGGCCGGCGTGTCGGACACGGCGGCCGTGGGGTCGATCCTCATCCCCAGCATGGTCAAGGACGGCTACAAAAAGGATTTCACCTGCGCGGTAACGGCCATTTCCTCCACAGTGGGACCGGTCATCCCCCCCAGCATCCCGTTTCTGGTGTACGCCTCCATGACCGGGCTGTCGGTGGGCGCCCTGTTTCTGGTGGGCATCATTCCAGGGGTGTTGCTGGGGCTGTCCCAGATGGCCACCATCGCCGTCAAGGCCAAAGCGTACAACCTGCCCCGGCTGGAAAAAGAGGTCACCTTCGCCCATGTGGCGGCCACCAGCAAGAACGCCATTTTGGCCCTGCTCATGCCCATCATCATCCTGGGGGGCATCGTGGGCGGGCTGGCCACGCCCACGGAGTCTGCGGCTGTGGCCGCGTTCTACGCCTTCCTGGTGGGCGTCTGCATCCGCAGAACGGTGTCGTTCAGGGAACTCCTGGATGTGTTCATCCAGAGCGCCATCACCACCGGCGGCGTGATGATTCTTCTGGGCACCTCGGCGGTGTTTTCCTATATTCTCTCCGTGGAACTCTTTCCGGAAAAGGTGGGCGCGCTCCTCACGGGCCTGACCGAAAACAAGATCATCATCCTGCTCATCGTCAATGTCATCCTCCTGGTCGTCGGGATGTTCCTGGACGTCGTGCCGGCCCTGCTGGTGATGACCCCGGTCTTTTTGCCCCTCATGGAGTCCATCGGGGTCCATCCCCTCCATTTCGGCTGCTTCATGGTCCTGAACCTGGTCATCGGACTGGCCACCCCGCCGGTGGGCATGTGCCTGTTCGTGGCCGCCACCATCGGAAAACTGTCCATCGAAGAAGTCGCCATGGCCCTCCGGCCATTCCTTCTGGCCGTCATCGCCGTGCTGTTGCTGCTCACCTACTGCCCGGCCCTGGTTATGTGGGTCCCCAACGTCCTCGGCTACATGTAGAAAAAGGAATTGCCATGCAGTCCACCACATGGATTGCCACCATCGATACCCACACCATGGGAGAGCCCACCCGGATCATCACCTCCGGAATCGGTCCCATTCCCGGCCGGGACATGTCGACCAAGAAAGCCTGGCTTCAAGAACACAAAGACCACATCCGCCGGCTTCTGATGGGAGAGCCCCGGGGCCACCGGGACATGTTCGGCGCCGTCATCACGGAACCGACGACCCCCCAAGCCGATGTGGGCGTGTTGTTCATGGACACGGGCGATTACCTGGACATGTGCGGCCATGGCTTTATTGGAGCGACCACCGCCATTCTGGAGACCGGCATCATTCCGCTCGAAACCGATTCCGATGCATTCGAAAAGCAGTTTGCCATAGACACCCCGGCCGGACTGATCAGGACCAGAGCCCGCATTCACAAGGGGCGATGCCAACGGGTGACCATTCGGAATCAGCCCGCGTTCTGGCATTCCCGCGAGGCGGTTTCCCTGGGGGGCAAACAGATCCCGGTGGACATCGCCTATGGCGGGAATTATTTCGGGTTGGTCAACGTGAACGATCTTGGACTGAAGATCGATGCCGGGGATTTACAGGAGCTGACGTCCCTGGGCCTGGACATTCGAAAGCATCTCAATGATCGGGTGCCCCTCGCCCACCCCGCCACAAAGGAAAAATCCAAAGTTTCGCTGATCGAATTTTACGATGAGGGACAGCACCCGAAAAATGTCGTAATCTTCGGCGCCGGCCAGGTCGACCGGTCGCCCTGCGGGACCGGGACCTGCGCCAAAATGGCGCTTCTCCACAAAAATGGAAAGCTGTCGACCGGCCAACGCTACACCCAGCGAAGCATCCTGGAAACCGAATTTTACGGCACCATCGTCGAGGAAACCGAAGTGGATTCCCGGCCCGCCATCATCCCGGAAATCACGGGCCGGGCCTTTATCACCGGATTTCACCAGTTCGTCGTCGACCCGGAAGATCCGTTTCCTCAAGGGTTCCAGATATAGCTTTCCCCGCCATTCCAGTTGCACCTCTTATCCAAGAGCCGTTATAACCGCTTTTTCGCTCTCTTCCAAGTGACGGAGCATGGCGGCCCGGGCCCCCTCCGGGTCCCGGCGCCCGACCGCATCGATGATCCGCTCGTGCTCGGACAGCACCGATTCGGATCTCCCGTTTAGCTGGAGGGCCCGGGTGCCCATCATATGGATCATGTCCCGGAGGTTTTCCAGGATGGCGGTCATGCGCCCATTGTGCGTCAATCGGCTGAACGTCACATGGAAAGAACGGTCGGCGTTCAGAAACGCGGCATAGTCATTGTCCGCCATGGCCGCCCGCTGATCGCTCAGGGTCTTTTCGATATCGGCAAGGTCCGCCGGGGGTTCGCTCCGTGCTGCCGTTTCCACGATGGCCGTTTCCAGAGCCTTGCGGAGTTCGAAGATTTCGTCGATGTCCTGCCGGTCGAACCGGTTGACCACCACGCCCCGGCGGGGGATGAATTGAATGAACCCCAGAACGGAAAGTTCCAGCAGCGCCTCCCGGACCGGGGTCCGGCTGATGCCCAGATCCTTGGCCAGGGCCATCTCGTTGTACACCTC
>CAYSLC010000240.1:0-7686 GCA_964431545.1 uncultured Desulfobacteraceae bacterium
AGGCTATCACGGTGGAGGGGGACGTCAAATTCGAGGGGAATGTCACGGTGAGGGGGCGGGTTCGGATCCACAACTCGGATAAAGCGCAAGCAGTGGTGGCGGATCGGACCCTCGAAGGGAATGTGGTTTTGTAAAGGATGACAAACATGCGGTGAAATGATGTCCAGACTCCGGGTTCTGCTCACCTTCGGAGGCCGCTCCGGCGAACATGATGTTTCCGTCATCTCCGCGAGCAACCTTCTGCCGTTCTTCGATCCCGAACGGTACGAGATATTGCTGCTGCACATACACAAGGACGGACGATGGGAACTCTGTGATCGAGACGCGTTCAAACCGGATTGCAGCAAAATCGACGATCTGCTCCCGACAATTCGAGGTCGTCCGGTCTTCCTGTCCGTCGGCGGTCCCTCCGGACCCCATCTTGTGGACGTTCATTCCGGAGAGATCTCCCGTGTCGACGTGGCGTTTTCACTGCTCCACGGTCCCAACGGGGCGGGAGGTGTGATGCAGGGTCTCTGGCGGGCGGCCGCCCTTCCGGCCACCGGACCGAGCCTCATCGGAGCTGCCGTCGGTTTCGACAAGGAGGTGAGCAAACGATTGATGATCGAGGCCGGGTTGCCGGTCTGTCCCCATCGGACTCTGTATAGAGAAGATGTAAATGTTAAACACTACAATCGAATAAAAGACCGATTCGGTTTACCGTTTTTTATGAAGCCGGCGAACTCCGGGTCCTCCATCGGCGCTCATAAGATCGCCGATCAAGATGATTTTTTTGAGGCGGCAAAGGACATTCTGCAATACGACAAAAAGATACTCGCGGAGGAGTTTATTGTTGGAAACGACCTCGAAGTGCATTGCCTCGGTGATCACAGAAGCGTAGCGACTAGCATTGTCGGAGAAACCGTCACCGGTGAAGATTATTACAGCTATGAATCCAAATATATCCAGAAACGGTTTCAAAAAAATATCCCCGCGGAGATCCCCGATGACATTGCCACGGCCGCCCGCGCATTATCGGAAAAAGCCTTTTTGGTGCTCGAAGGTCGCGGATATGCTCGGATAGACCTATTGTATTCGGTGGATGGCCGCCTGTTGGTCAATGAAATCAATACCAATCCGGCGTTGTTCAACATCAGCCATCGTAAAACGCCTTTTCCGGAGACGGGAATCCCCTATGACCAGCTCGTCGATAAGTTGATCGAGCAGGCGTTATACTTGTAATTTTGATGACTGATCCAAGGCTCGACAATGTACTTGTTTCAAAGATAGAGGAGAAACATTTAGAAGAACTGGCTGCTTTGTACGGGGAACTGATCGATGAAAAAACGGACATTGTGGAACTCAGGAAAGCCTATCGGCGGATCCAGGCCGCTCCAGAGTATATCGTTTTGGGCGCCATGTTCGACGGAATGCTCATTGGGTCGTTGATGGGGATTCTTTGCACGGACTTGATCGCGGACTGCCGTCCTTTTATGTATATCGATAATGTCATTGTAAAACAAGGATATCGAGGAAAAGGCATCGGGGAAAAGCTCATTCGAAGCATCGAAGAAACCGCCAGAAATTTCAACTGTTATGGCACCATTGTCATCTCAAAATCCTTTAGAGAACAGGCGCATCGGTTCTACGAAAAATTTGGGTATAAACGAGACCTCGTTCAAGGGTATAAAAAACTGTTTTAAATATTGACGAAAGGAAAACAGATGAAATTCTTAAACAGATGTTTGTCTGTCGTCGTGATCGTTCTGTGGATATTTGCCGCCCCTTCAACGGCGGCGGCCGAAAAAGGCCGATTCAAGACCTCTCCAAGGCTGAAGGACGGTCAAAAATGGAAAATCGGCTATTATGAAGGCGGGAGTTATGTGACATACCCAAAAAATCTTCTTGCCACCGTAAAGGGATTGATGGAACTGGGTTGGATCGCCGATGAAGCGATTCCGTCGGCCTTTTCATCCACAAGTGGGCTGATTTGGCGCTGGCTTTCAGAAAGAGCGAAAAGTGAATTCCTCGATTTTGACGAGAATGCCTACTATACAGCAAAGTGGGATGAAGACATCAGGGAGAAGGTCATCTCCGAGTTGATTGACAGGCTGAAAAAAGACGAATTGGACATGATGATCGCGATGGGGACATGGGCGGGGCAGGATTTGTCGAACGATCGGCATTCCGTGCCGACGGTTGTCTTATCCACCAGCGATCCCATTTCATCCGGGATCATTAAGAGTGCCGAAGATTCCGGATACGAGCATGTCCATGCCCGTGTCGACCCCTATCGGTATGAACGCCAGATTCGGATCTTCCATGACATCATAGGGTTCGACAAACTCGGCGTCACCTACGAGGATACAGTCCGGGGCAGAAGTTACGCAGCATTGGATAAAATCGAGAAGGTGGCGGATGAAAGAAATTTCGAGATCGTTCGATGTCATTATCCCAAAGCTGTCTCTGATGTCAAAATAGCGGAAAAACGGGCCGTGGAATGCTTTCAAAAGTTGGCCGACACGGCCGACGCCATCTATGTCACACTCCATATGGGCGTCAATGAAAACACGATTCCCGAGATCGTGAAAGCCGCCGCTTCAGCCGATACGCCGACGTTTTCACAGGCAGGTGCCGAAGAAGTGAAGTACGGCCTGCTGATGAGCATATCTCAGGCGGAATTCAAGTATGTCGGCCAGTTCTATGCGGAAACGATCGCAAGAATATTGAATGGCGCCGAACCGGGGGAATTGAGCCAGGTTTTCGAGGACCCTCCGAAGATCGCGATCAATTTGAAAACCGCGGAAAACATCGGATACGACCCACCCGTGGATGTGCTGGGGGCCGCGGATGAAATCTTCACCGAGATAAAACATCCCGAGCAAAATCAGTAGGGCTCAGGCCTTGCTCCTCCCGCGGTGCGAAAAGACCAGAAAGACCAACGTAAGGATCAGGTATAAAAAGCCGAACCACTGAATGCTCTTGGAGGCGGTGGCGGAGGCGATCAACCCACCGAATATGACCGGACCGATAACCTGCCCAATCCGTCTTGCGGAAGATAACAGGCTGATCGCCTTTCCTCTGCCGATTTTCTGGGTGATCCTCAACTTCAGGGCGTAGGCGTCCTGGGAGGAAAATGCGAAGCTGCTGGCGGCGCCGAGCAATACGACGGCGATTGCGGTCGCTACCAGCCCGCCGGAAAAATGAAAAAAAATGAATGCGCTGCCGCCGATCACCCCGCTCAAAGACAAAAAAATGGCTTTATTGTCGGTCTTGTCGACGTACTTGCCGATCAACGGGGATAGATAGATGATGCAGATGCCGTAAACCATAAAGATTCGACCGATATTCGATTGGGTTTCCCCGATTCGGTTCAGGTACAGCGGCGTATAGTAATTGATGAAACCGACCAGGGCGATCGCGGTGGGGATCAGACTCAGGAGAATCAGGACGAGGACATCGAAATTCAACAAAAATCGAATAGATTGGTAGGCCCCGACCGCCGGGATGGTTTCATCCCTCTCCTCCGCAGGAGACGGCCTGCCGATCGCCCGCCCCATAAACGTTACCGCATATAAAATGATGCTGGCGACGATGACCGCCCCGATCAGAAAAACGAATCGGAATCCGAGCCGGTCAGCCAACATGGCCCCGGTGGCGCCCCCGCAAATGCTCCCCGCATAAAGCCCGGCGATCAGCCGGCTGATGCCTTTCGCTTTATTGGTTTCGTCGGTATAGAATATTACAAATCCCTGCGCAGCCATCAAAGAAAGGCCGTACCCCAGTCCGATGAGGCTTCGTGCAATGATAAAATGAAGCGCGTTTACAGCGAACCAGGCATACAGAAAACCGGCGCAGTTCAGGACAAGCCCTGTAAAAAAGGGTTCATGCCAGCCTCTACGGTCGACCCAATTGCCGGCCAAAAGGATCGCTGCGCCCGTAAAAAAGACGTTTGCGGAAATTGGAAGCCCCAGAACGATTTCTTTGGACAATCCCCAGAGCGGTTCATAGAGCTGTTCCATATAGAGCGGAACAAAGGAAATTGCGATATCGGTGCCAAAGAGCAATAGAAATGCCGCTGGTCGAATGGCGTGGTAATGAATTCGTTTATCCCCACCTTCGCTTTTACGTTTCTTTCCCAGAAACTGAAAAATCAATATCAGAAGTTCCCCTAGAAAAAGGAGGGAAATGATGAGAACCGTCACCGAATCGAGCAAGGTTTCTCTCAATTTCGAAAAGATGACATCTTTCGACAGATTGGTGGAAAGATAGCCCTCGTCGGCTTCGGCCGCGACATATCCCTGGACATCCTCTCCTCTCCGCACCATCAAGCGGATATTGTACTCCTCGTCGAACTGCGTCAAAAACTCATGTGCGAGTCTGGGCTGCTCACGGATCGCCTTTTGAAAATTGGTCACCCCTTTTTTGGTCGCGATATATAGAGGTCGCCCTTCATTGTCGAAAAGGGTGATGTTTTCAAGTTCCGGCGCGGCCGCGAGAATCTCGCCCATCATCTTGTCCAAGCCGGCCAACTTGTCGATGGGCCGGCCGATGCTGAGAAAATATTCAATGTCCTCCTTTAGCATGGAGCCCAGCATGATGATCTTTTCTTTGTTGATCCGGAGGTAGTAATCTTTGAAAGCGTTGGTGTTGAACCCGGTGAAGACGATCTGAGACAGCGCAATGACGATGAAAATCGCCCATGATATCCTGTGTCGAGGGAATCGGCTGTCTCGGGCACTACGTAAAAGGATAAAATTCAGGACGATGATAAGCAGAAAGAAGCCCGCCGCGAGGATGACGGTGATGGTGATCAGGTTTCTCCGGAAAACACTGTCGAGAAGGACCTTGATCTGGTTTTCATGAAAAGAGATGACCACAGTCCCTGCCCAGCTTTTCTTGAAACCTGCATATATCGGCAATGTAATCCAGTATCTTTGACCATATTTGCCGTAATCATGCTCAACCGCGTCTCCTCTTTCCCTCGCTTTGCCGTAGTCCCGACGGGCGTTTTGCGGCAGCTGGGTACCTTTCAGACGATTGTCGGTGCTGTACAGGATCTTGCCGTCGGGAAGGGCCACCGAGACACTGATGTCCGCTACGGAACCGGCTTTCCCAGAGGTCCGCGTTGCGAGTATCTTCTCCGCCGCATCGCCCGAAATCAAGTTCTCCCGCGTATCCATCAAGATTTTCTTGATGTTGATAAATTTTTCTATCGATTTGCCGAACCGCAAAGATTTCTCAACATTTCGTTTCAGATCTTTCCCGACAAGGCTGTATTTTGAAACGATGGATTCGACGTAGAGCTTCTCCAGGGAAGAAAGACTGAGCATGGCGTTGAAACCCAACGCTAGGATCAGCAACACGAGGGCGCTTACGATCAGGCGCATCCGCGCGGGGGTCCACCGGGGCTGGATTCCACTGAGAGATGCCCGCGGGGCGGCGCTTCGGGATGCTTCATGATTTCGCAATGCATCGGTTTGAGATACCGGAAGGATGCGCGCGGCGGCCCCACACTGGAGGCACCGCACCTGAACTCCCGGATCTCCGGCGATAACGCCCTCTTCCGATTCAAACGCTGTCTTACAATTGTCGCACTGAATAATCATGGTGGATTCCGTCAATTTTCGCATTCAGCAAACGACATGGCGGTATAGGTCTTGTCAAAAATGAAGATCCCCTCACAAAGCCGAATGGGGCTACCATAAAGCATCAACCCGCCCGATGTTTCACGAACCAGCAACCGGGCAGTCGGCTCGTACCAACGGCACCGATGCGGCCAAACGATGATTTCAGGGCCAACCAAGAGATGTAGACTCCGCGCCACAAAGGCGGCGGCCACCGCGCCGGTGCCGCAGGCGAGGGTCTCCCGTTCGATCCCCCGCTCGAAGCACCGGTACTCCAAGATCCCCGACGGGTCGACCACCCTGACGAAGTCGACGTTGATCCCCATGGGGAACCGGTGGGAATACTCCCGTATGAGATGGTTCCCCACATACCGGACGAACCAGGTCCCGGTATCGGCCCGGCCGGTGCCCCGATTCCCGGCGCCTTCCCCAGGGGAGAAGAGGGTTTCGGCCGGGGCCCGTTCGGAGATGCCCTCCTCGGCGAAGATCACGAGATGGGGTTCGCCGGTGAAGACCAGGTACCCCTGGATGCGGATGTCGGCGGCATCATCGAAAAACCGCAATCCGCTCCGGCGGCGGAACCGAACCGTGAGCGTAACCCGGTCCATCCCATCCACCGGATTGTCGAGCAACGCGGAATCGACGATTCCGTGGGGGATCCGGCCGGGGACACCCATGTTGGCCCAGCTCGTCTCCTCCCCCGGACATCCGTCATCGGCACCTGTGGCGCACCCCACAGCCACCGAACGAGGTTGAGGGGTGGGCACTCCCACGAGCATTCTCGCCCCGGAGAAGCCGTAGCGTCGGCCCAGATGGCGGGCCACGCACATGAGGCCGTTACCGCAGCTGAAGGACTCGGTTCCGTTGGGCTCAAAGAGGCGGAAGACGAAGTCGGCCGCGTCCGGATCCGGGGGATTTCGCCAGTATCGGAAGGTGCCGTTGATCCTCTCCAGGGTCTCTGTATCGCAGGGCTGGACCACCACCAGACCATCGGCCCCCACGCCGAAGAAGGGGTTGGTGGCCTGGGTTGCACAATAAGCCTTTTCGGTCTCCGGCAGGACCGGTCCTCCACTCTCGTCCACGATCAGGAAGTTGTTCCCGCAGGAGGTATATTTGACGAACGGAATCTGCTTCAACGCCATCCGCTTCCCGGAACCGCCCTAGCGACGTCCCCTCCGCTGCTTGATATCGGACCGTCGGCGCGCCGGTCAATGGGCCGGGTGGAGTATTTGGACGTAGAATTTGCCTACTTTCCGCCCGAAAGCGGACAACCATATTGAGAATCGCCACCAAAAGGGGTATGTATTATTCTCCGAGGCACTCCGTTCGGCCGCCGGGGACGGGGGCTTCCGGCGGAATCCCATCTTCGAGCGGCCTCCGGATCATCCTCGCGCCGTTTCAGGGGCAGATCCGTGATCCGGCCCCGGAGCATCGGGGATTTCAGCCAAAGATTGTATACCAGAAACGGGCCACGGCCGAAAGGCAAACCTTCCGGTCCATGGTTCCGGGAAAGGATCGACGTGCGGCGCATCAAACTGGGGACCCAGCTCAACATCTCCTTCGCCCTGGTGCTTTTCATCCCCATGGTGGTGGCTACGGTCTTCTCCATCGTCTATTATAGCCACAAAATCCGGCAGGAGGCGGTCAACACCATCAGCTCCGACCTGAAGATCGCCCAGATCATCTACGGCCACGCGGTGGACCAGATGAGCCACCTGGCCGACGCCTACGCGCAGAAAAAGACCCTCACCGTCCTTTTGGGGCTCAACATGGGCCGGAAACTGGGGGACGACCTGGCCCGGGCGGCCGCGGTCGACGCCATCGACATGGTAACGGTGGTGGATCCGGACTGCAGGGTGCTTGTCCGATCCCATGCCCCGGAAAAAATCGACGAGCCCTTTGTCCGGAAAACACACGTGGACGACGCTCTTTCCGGGACATCCCGGAGCGGCACCGAAGTGCTCGACCGGAAAACCCTGGAGCGGGAGGGGTACACAACCGCCGATGCGAGGGGATTCCCGGAGCAGGTCCTCGCGATCACGGGAATCGCCCCGGTCTACGACCGGGGGCGGGAGAAGAT
>CAYSLC010000241.1:0-1407 GCA_964431545.1 uncultured Desulfobacteraceae bacterium
GTGGAAAAGTATGGGAAAATCATGGGCGCATCCATTCGTCCAAATCGCCGGTTGACGGCGCATGAAGGCGTCTTGGGGCCGGGGCGGAGAAATGCGGATGCCCGGAATCCCCACCCGGTCCATCCAAGCCGATGCCATTGAAAAAATTTTTCCGCGAAAATCCGGACCGGGCGGGAGCCGGATCGCGGAGCATCCCCGATCCCTGCTTCATGGGCCGGTTGATACGGCCGACGGATGGTGGTAGAACCCCCCTGGAACATCGGGCCGTTTTCCGGGAATACCGGGAAGCAGCCCCTCCCTTCTGATGAACTTCGTTCTTTCCGAAGCAAAAACAAGGCAGCGAGGTGAACATGATCCGGAGAAAGAAGATCCCCGATCCCATCCCCCCCCTTCATCGGCTTTTCCGTAAGACCGACCGCCTGGTCGATCCGATGAGCCCCGAAAACCGAGGAACCAAAAGAAAGGGGTTCCGCAAGTATTTCCTTGTGCTCATCTCGGTGATCATCACCGCCCAGGTGCTCTTCGTTCTCGTCTTACCCAGGGGCAACCGCGAAGGGGTGACGCCCGCCTATCGATCCGAAGAAACCTTCCTCGGAATTCCGCTCTATGCCCAGGGGCGGATCCCGGTGGCCTGGGTGGCCGTCGGTGGACTCCCCATCGGATTCGTCGCCGTGGGGGGGGTCTCCATCGGGGTTTTTTCCCTCGGCGGGCTCTCCCTCGGCGTATTCTCCCTGGGCGGGCTCGCCCTGGCCCTGTTCGCCATAGGGGGCGGCGCCATCGGGCTGTTGGGGGCGATGGGCGGAGCGGCGGCCGGATACTACGCCTTCGGCGGATTGGCCGTCGGGGGGATCGCCTATGCCGGAAACGGCGTGGCCAGGGGATACTACCTGGCATCCGGAAGGCAGTCGGAGCGGCTGATGGGTGGAGAGGAACCGAAACAACCGGATGGACCATGAACCGAGGGGAAACGGTTCTCCCGCGCGCGTGGCCGGCGCCCCGCAACAGACCGAATTGAAAAGACACCCATCAATTTTTAGTTGAACTTACACCCACCTTGCCGTAGGCTGTCGACCGCATCGACCCCTTCGATCCGATGCGCAGTCGAATCCCCACGGATCGCACACGGCGAAAGGAGAGCACCATGACCCGCATCCGCGACATCAAAATGAAACCGAAACTCATCGGCATGTTCCTGCTCATCGGACTCATTCCCCTGGTCCTGGTGGGGTGGTGGTCGGCGAATCTCGCCTCGGATGCCATGACGGAGGCGGCCTATGGCAAGCTCCGGGCCATGCGGGATGTGAAGAAGAACCGTATCGAGGGCTTCTTCAGGGAACGACGGGGCGATATGTCGGTCCTGGTGGAGACGGTGGGAAAACTGCGAAACGAAGCCTTCCAGAAGCTGGA
>CAYSLC010000241.1:1507-7665 GCA_964431545.1 uncultured Desulfobacteraceae bacterium
CCCGCCGAGCCGTTCCGGGTGGAGACGGAGCGGTACGAAGCGATCTGGCGGCGGTACCAGGAGAACCTGGGGGAGTACGTGGAGGATTTCGGCTATTACGACATCTTCATCATCTGCAAGCCCCACGGCCATGTCATGTTCACCTATGCCCGGGAAAAGGACCTGGGGACAAACCTCGGCCATGGGCCGTACAAGGCGGAAGGGTTGGCCCGTCTCTGGGACAACGTGTTGGAATCGGAAGGGATCGTTCTGGAGGACTTCTCCCCCTACACCCCCAGCGGCGGAAAGGAGGCCATGTTCATCGGGGCCCCGGTCCGGGACGGTGCCGGTCGGGTCTCCGCGGTGGTCGCCCTCCAGATCCCCACGGAGCGGATCAATGAGATCGTCCAGCAGCGGCAGGGGCTCGGCAAGACCGGCGAGACCTACCTGGCGAACGAAGCCGGCGGCCGGATTGAATTCCGCAGCGATCTCCGGACCATGGGCGAGGGCGCCTATGTGATCGGCGCGGACATCACCGATATCGCCCCGGTATATGTCAAAGAGGTCCTCGACGGGGCGGCGGTGGAGGATGTCTTCGTGGATTCGGCCGGCAACCCGGTCCTGGTGAGCGGCGATCCGGTGATGCTTCTAAGCGGCGTCACCTGGGCCATGGTGACCAAGCAGAACCTGGAGGAGGCCCTCACCGGCGGGTACGGACGCGGCGGACGGGATTACTTCAAATCCTATATATCCGCCTACGGCTACCACGACATTTTCCTCATCAATCAGAATGGGTACGTCTACTACACGGTCAAACAGGAGGCCGATTACCACACCAATCTGGTGGACGGAAAATTCGCGGCCTCCGGCCTCGGAGAGCTGGTCCGGGACGTCCTGTCCGAAAAAAGCTTCCAGATGGCCGATTTCCGCCCCTATCCCCCCAGCGGGGACCGGCCCGCCGCCTTCATCGCCCAACCGCTCCTGGACGGCGGGGAATGCGAGACGGTCATCGCCCTCCAGCTCTCCCTCGGGGCCATCAACGCGGTGATGCAGGAGCGGACCGGCATGGGGGAGACGGGCGAAACCTACCTGGTGGGTCCCGACAACCGGATGCGCTCCGACGCCTACCTCGACCAGGAGGACCACTCCGTGGAGGCCTCCTTCGCCGGCACCGTCCGGGAGAACGGGGTGGACACGCCCTCGGCCAATGCGGCCCTGGCGGGGGATACCGGCGCCCGGATCGTGACCGACTACAACGGAAAACCGGTCCTGTCCGCCTATGCCCCGGTGCGGGTGAGCGACGATCTCCAATGGGCCCTTCTGGCGGAGATCAACGTAACCGAGGTGGAAGCGCCGGTGAACCGGTTGATCCTGTCCATCGTCGCCATCGGCGGGATGCTGATCGCACTGGTGGTTCTGGCCGCGCTCTTTGTGGGGGGCAAGCTCAGCCGGCCGCTGGTCCAGGGGGTCGGGTTCGCGGAAACCGTGGCCGGGGGGGATCTGACGGCCGATCTCGACATCCGGCAGAAGGATGAGATCGGTCTGTTGAGCGACGCGCTGCGGAACATGGTCCTTCGGTTGAAGGCGGTGGTCACGGAGGTCCAGACGGCCGCCGATTACACGGCCTCCGGCAGCGAGGAGATGAGCGCCTCGGCCCAGGAGATGTCCCAGGGGGCGTCGGAGCAGGCCGCCAGCCTGGAGGAGGTCACCTCCAGCATGGAGCAGATGGGCGCCAACATCCAGCTGAACGCGGACAACGCCGCCCAGACCGAAAAGATCGCCCTGCGGACCGCCGAGGACGCGGAGCGCGGGGGGCGGCAGTTCACCGAGACGGTGACGGCCATGAGGAACATCGTCGAGAAGATCGGAATCATCGGGGAGATCGCCCGCCAGACGGACCTGCTCGCCCTCAACGCGGCGGTGGAGGCGGCCCGGGCCGGCGATGCCGGTAAGGGGTTCGCGGTGGTGGCGGCCGAGGTGCGCAAGCTGGCCGAACGCAGCGGCGAAGCGGCCAAGGAGATCAACGCCCTTTCGATCACCAGCGTCGATGTGGCGGAGAAGGCCGGGCGGATGCTGGAGAAGATCGTCCCGGACATCCGGAGGACCGCCGAACTGGTGCAGGAGATCAGCGCGGCATCCAGGGAGCAGACCGCCGGGACCGACCAGATCAACAAGGCGCTCCAGCAGCTCGACAATGTAGTGCAGCAGAACGCCTCCGCGGCGGAGGAGGTCTCCTCCACCGCGGAGGAACTCTCGGCCCAGGCCCAGCAGCTCCAGGAGACCATGGCGTTTTTCAAGGTGGATGCCGGCGCGGGCGACAAGCGGACCGACAAACCGTTGCCGGCGCCAGGTGACGGCAGGGGAATGGAAGCCGGGGCCGGGCCGGCCCCACCCGGATGAATGGCCTTATCGCCGGAGGACCCGGATCGCCTTGCCCATCTTGGTCCGCTCGATGGTATCGGGTCCGGTCAGGGTCACGACCGCCTTGAAGTTGAGTTCGGCCTTGATCGCCTTCTCCACCCGTTCCCTGAGCCCGGCCCGCCCGTCGGGACCGATGGCGGCGCCGTGCTCCACCGTGATCGCCAGCTCGGTATGGGGGGGCGGATGGGTCAGGACGATCTGGAACTCCCCGGTGACGTCCGGCACCAGTTTTTGCAGCACCATGGCCACGCCGCCGGGGAAGACGTTGATCCCCTTGACGTGGAGCATGTCGTCGGCCCGGCCCACGATGCGAAAGCGAAACCCGGCGCGGCCGCACCGGCACGGGCCGGTCTCCAGGATCTCCATCATGTCGGCGGTCCGGTATCGGACCAGGGGCTGGGCCTCCTTCTTGAGATGGGTCAGGACCATCTCCCCCACCACCCCGTCGGCGATGGGCCGGTCGGCCCCGCTCCCGGGGTCGATGAGCTGCAAAAGCAGGGCCCCCTGCCCCAGGAAATGGAGCTTTTCGTTATCCGGACAGACCGATGCGAAGTTGCACAGGACATCGGACACCCCGTAGTTGGCGTTCCGGGCCTTCATGCCCCAGGTGGCCTCCATCCGCTCCCGGAAGACCGGGTTCTCCAGGCCCGGCTCCCCCCCGAAGAGCCCGAGGCGCAGCCCCAGGTCGGCCGGCTCGATCTTCAGCTCCCCGCGGACCACGTCCTCCAGGTACCGGGGGTAGGAGGGCGTCGAGGAGATGGCGTCGATGCCCGCCTCCCGGATCACCCGAACGAGCTGGGCCGAGCCGCCGACGCCGAAGGGGAGCACCGTGGCGCCGGTGGTCTCCAGGTTCGCATGGTCGGTGTATCCCCCCATCCACATGCGGTAGTTGAGGCAGTGGACCACCCGATGGCGGGGGCGCAGGCCGGCGGCCCAGAAGGCCCGGGCCCCGCAGTCGTGGGTGAGGGCGAGATCGGCGGCCGTCAGCGCCGTGTAGATGAACTTCCCGGTGGTGCCCGAGGTCCGGTGGATCCGGTTGACCCGCTCCGGCGGGGCGGCCAGGAAATCGCCGAAGGGGGGCTCCCGCTTCTGGGATTCCCGTAGCTCGCCCTTGGTGGTGAAGGGAAGCCGGGACAGGTCTTCGGGGGACCGGATCGATGCCGGCGTCAGGCCCGCCTCGTCGAACTTGGCCCGGTACATGGGACTGTTGGCGTAGACATAGGCGATCTGTTTTTCCAGCAGATCCGCCTCCAGCCGCTCCCGGTCCCGATCGGTGATCGCCTCCATTTCGGGGTTGAACAACCGTTGCGTCATGGCGCCTCCCGGTCTTTCTTCATCTCGTCCAGCCGTTTTTGGACGTAGGCCGGCCCGGACTGGGCGCAGATCATGAGATGGGCGGCCTCCAGTTCCAGGATCTGCTCGAAGCTCGACTCCATGGCCTGGTCGATGGCGATCCGGGACAGCCGGGTGGCCAGGGGCGATCGCGCCGCGATCCGGCCGGCCATGGCCCTGGCCTCGGTCAAAAGCTCCCCGCCCGGCACCACGGCGTTGACCAGGCCGATCCGCAGGGCCTCGTCCGCGTCGATGAAATCGCCGGTCAGAATCAGCTCCTTGGCTTTGCCCAGCCCCACGATCTGTGTCAGGAGCTTGGTCCCCGCGTTGGTGACGGTCATGCCCACCCCCGTCTCCGGAAACCCGAACACGGCATCCCGGGCAGCGATGCGGATGTCGCACCCCATGGCGAACTCGCACCCGCCCCCCAGGGCATACCCGGAGACGGCGGCGATCATCGGCTTTCCCAGCCGCATGAAGAGCCGCTGGGTGTCCTGGAGCCGGTCGGCCTCCGCCCGCCAGTGGTCGGCGGACTTGCCCTCGGCGGTCTCCTTGAGGTCCTCGCCGGCGCAGAAGGCCCGGCCCCGGCCGGTGAGGACCACGACGGCCGCCTCCGGATCCCGGCGGGCCGTCTCCAGCGCGTCCATCAGATCCCGGAGCAGGTCAAGGTTGATGGCGTTGAGACGGTGGGGCCGGTTGAACGCAATGACGGCCGTGCCGTCCCCTGCTTCATATTCGACGGTGGTCTTTTCCATGATCATCTCCGAAATCCGATTTTATTGGATGAGCCAGTTCACGAGAATCAGGGCGAACGCCGGCACATCGGTCACCGGCGGAATGACCGGCAGGGCGCCGAAGGGCACGGCGCCACGGCCGGGTTTACAGATTCACAGAGGAGCGCGTTCTCCGACGGGACCGTGGCCGCCTGAACGGTGGTCGGCATCGCGCCGGCTTTGATCATCCCGTGGTTGAAACATCCCCGGATTTCCCCGTTAGCATGCCGACCACGGCATCCTCGTAGATGGGGATGATCTCTTCCCGGGAAAGGGGGCCGTCGGGGTTGTACCAGTGGGCCACGGCGGTGCACATGGTCAGGACGGCATAGGAAAGGACCTTGACGTTTTTCCGAACAAAGCGCCCCTGCTCCATGCCGTCCCGGATCATCTCCTGGAAGATCCGCTCGTAGGCATCCCGCCGCCGGACGATGCTCTTGTAGTTTTTGGCGGTCAGGCCCCGGAGTTCGCTGTCGGCGATGAGGACCTCCTTCTGGCGGTCGCAGTGGAATTTCACGTGGGACCGGACGGCGGCCCGGATCCGTCCCTCGATCTCCGTGACCCCGTAGAGGTAGCTGTTCAGGGATTCGGTCAGATCCGCCATGGTGGTCTCCAGGATCTCCATGAGGATGTCTTCCTTGCGGGTGTAATGGTGGTAGATACTCGCCTTCCGGATTCCGCTTCCAATGGCGATATGGCTCATGGCCGTGGCAAAGTACCCCTTCTTGTGGAACAGATCGATGGCGACCCTCCGGATCGTCTCCTTCATCCGCCCCTGGGCCGGTCTCACGGCGCGAACCCTCCCCTGAACGGACGAGAACCGGCGGACCGGAACCGATAGCCCGCCGGGGCGGGAGGAACGTCGGCGCGGCGGCACAAACTACCTGCCGGCCGGTAGGCTTGAATCGATCGATGTTTACATTTGTGTATTTTTTTCATTCTATCTTGGATATATTATTAGACCCCCATTAGACTACCGATCGGTAGGCTATCTTTTCCATACACTCGATAAACTGCGGCTGTCAACAGTTTTTTGTTCGGTTCCAAAAACCGAATTCCGTTCATGTTTTGAAGCTTGTTATAGAGGGGGCGAGCAAGGTGAGCCGTATGAATGTCGGCGGGGGTCGTTGGAGACGAAAGGAAAGGGCCGGCCGGGGAGGACAGCCCTTGGGTTCGGAGGTAGGGGGTTTCCAGCCCTTCCGTCCGGCGGTTGTATTTCACGACAGAGGCTGGCTTATCGTGTCATCGTCGCCGTCCGAGTCTCGGTCCGCCACAGTCATGGCGGCGATGATCACCGTCAAACGAAAAACGATTTAACGCCGCTTTTTTGTTTTGCCTTTCCCTTTTGTTGATGCATGATTAGCGAAACCGGCTTATATGGCCCGGCTCCTGTTGTAGCACAATCTTCCAGCCGCCTCCATTGTGGTTCCTAGACTGTTTTCGGGTGGATGATTAGCTACAGGTGCAAACCAGGTTTACAGAAACCTTACGTTCTTCATTGGAAGGCGCCAGGAAGGATCTAAGGGGGAATATAGAGGGAGGGTCGGATACCCTGCTCTATGATTGTCGGGTAACATGTCAATTTGGTATGTTGACCGGTGTTTTTGTAAAAACCCGACAATCGGGTAATATGCGGATATGAGTGTTATCCGA
>CAYSLC010000242.1:0-7662 GCA_964431545.1 uncultured Desulfobacteraceae bacterium
GCTGCGGCAACCCTTCTTTTCTACTTTTTCAGGAAGGGTTTGTCAAGATGTTTTTTAAAATGCAATATCTCTTTTTCCTCAAAGAACCCGCGGCGCCGATCCAACTTCAGCGCCGCACGGGGGATAGCTTTTATAGATTTCACGGCCACCTGTCAAGTCTTTTTTTGGCGCTTCGACCCATCCCCCCAATTTTTCCCTATTCCTCCCGTTGCACGCCCCGGGCGAATATTTCGAAAGCGATTCGAAGGGTCTGTTTCAAATAATCTTTTTTCTCGTCAATTATTTTTTTACTCGACTCCCACAAGACGACGCCGGAAAAGAGTGCCCAGAAAATATCCGCCAGGGCCACGGGATGCCGGTCTAGAAATGCCCCTTCATGGATGCCCATCTCAAAAATCTTGGCGATAAGATTGATGGATTTTCTAGACAGATGTTCAATCTCGGCCAGAAGCTGAGGCGACAGATTCTTCAGGGTTTCGCTGGACTGGAGATGGAACATGTTGATGATGACGAGCGGGTCGAACTCGTAGACATCGAACATCGCATCCACCAGCGCATCGATTTTTCCATTGGCGTCCAGCTCGGCATTGCCATTGACATGCTCCAACCGGATGATCAGGTACTGGAGGATTCGGAGCGAGAGCGAGGCATAAAGTTCGTCTTTATTCTTAAAATAGAGGTATAGTGTTCCCGGGCTCAGTTCGGCCTCCTTGGCGATGTCCTCCATCGTAGTCCTGGTGAACCCCTTTTCGGAAAAAACCCGTTTGGCCGCCACGATAATCTGCTGGCGGCGTCTCTCGCGCTCCCTCTCTTTCCTTTCCTGAATACCCATTTCCCGAAATTTCCTGAATGTTGTTTAGTAAAAAAAGCCTTTCATAATTTATGGACCGCTTTTGTGTCAAGAGGATGGTAAGCATCCAGCGCCTGTTTTCAAGTCGATTTTCGAAGGATTATGACGGAACCGGCCGGAATGATAGGAAGAGAGGCTCCCCCCCCGACCATAAGTGCCGGCCTCCGCCTGCGGAAATACTTGACGCTCCAGCGGGGATGGTTTATCAATAACTTATATTCCCTCCATATCCAAAGGACGGCTTTCAATGAGCTTTAAAGAAAATCTCCTGCAAAAAATCCGGATCGATCGACTCGCCCAGGGGGTGACCGCGTCCATCGGCCCACCCGGCAGCGGCCGAAAGATCGACAAACCGACCATGAAATCCCTTCTGGAGATGAGCCCCTACGCTTACCGGCGTGAACGGGACCTGGATCTCTACATTCGCGAGATGGGCGATGCCGCTCCCCGCGTCCTTGTCCTGGACAACGAACTGCCCATCTACCGAAGCCCCGTTTCGGACGTGGCCCTGCGGAAAAGCCCTACGGTCAAGGAGATGGTCAACATTCGAAACGTGGTCAAGATCCTCAGCGACAAGGATGTGAAAGAGAGCCAAAAAGAGGACTCGGTTCAGACGGTTCAAACGGCCTGCCTGGAGGGGCTCGATCTCTCCTTTTCACCGCCGGACATTCAGGCAATCGCCGCCGACGGGCAAACCGCCCTGGAGACCGGAGATCCCGACGGCGTGACCGAAACCCTGTCCCTTTTTTCCGAACTACTGGGGTGGTCCTCGCTGTCCGAAGCCCTGGAGATCGGCGGACACCATATCGTGGGAGAGACGGCAAGGGGAGGCCCCGGCGAAACCCTCTATGGACCCATGGTCCTGTTCGACCCGCGACACAACCGCATCCGGCTCGTCAAAGGCCCGGTGAGCAGCCTGGACAAAGTCGGCCTGGATGCCCTCCACCGAGTGGCCACCGGCAAGGAAAAGGCGGATCTCGAAGGGCCGGATGTCATGCCGTATCTTTCCGATGCCGTCCTTCAATCCACCGGGTGACCCGTCTCGGCTTCCCCGCCCACATGGCCGGGTACCGGGCGGCCCATGAGACCGCTTTGTGGATTGTTTCGTCCGGGGATCCGGACAAAACTGTTGTTGCTCAACCTCCTCGTCTTCCTCGTGTTCGGGATCATCACCGCCCTGATGTTCAACGCCATCGAAACCATCCGCGGGATGACCACGGCCGTCATCCACCGGGAGGTCCCCCGAACCATCGCAGTGGCCCGTTTAGGGCGCTCCCTTTCCCAGGTGTTCAGCCAGACCAATCTGCTGGTCAGCACATTTTACGGCAACGACGCCATCCTGCGATCCGAACGGGCCCGGCTGGCGGAAACCACCGCCCGCCTGATCACCCGCAACCCCCACCCCGATCTGGAGGCCGCCCTTCTGACGTTCAGATCCCATCTGGCCACCCTTTTCGACCGGTGCGCGGCGATTAATGATTCCCTCCATCAGCTCAGCCACGCCCACAACGATGTAGAGGCTCGCCTGGCCGGGATGGCCCGGCCCCCGGACGCGGCCTCAACGGACCGGTCCTCCGTAGGGTTGCACGTGCTTTCTTTTCGTGAAATCCTGCTGAAGGCGCGCTTGGCGTTTCTGGATCTGGAGCCGGTGCTCACGGACAGCCGGGATACCAACGCCATCTTTTCCCTGCTCAACCGGCTCCGCCGACAACTTTTATCCCTGGCCGAGTCCGGAGGGGAAGCCGCCCGCACCGCCCAGGACCTCCTCGACCCGGTACTCGCCTACCAGAACCGCCTGGTGGCATTCAACAACCGGGTCATCGCCTTCCACAGTAGCTGGATGGACCTGGAGCGGGCCATGGCGACAGCCGAGGCGGTTCTCGACCGACGGGACGAGGAGACCATTACGACGACCCGCCGTCTGTTGGAGAACACCCGACAAACCGCAAGCGCCTCGGCAAAGCTGGTCCTGTTGGTTTCGGGGGTGGTCGTTGTCGGGTTTGTCTTTTTTCTCTACCTGTTCCTTCTGATCCATATCCGCCGGCCGATGGCGACCCTGGTCCAGGGCCTCCGGGCCATCGCCAGCGGCGACTTGTCCACGCGGATTCGGTTGAACCGGACCGACGAATGGTATCGCATTGAACAGGCCCTCAATGACATGGTCCAGAAAATCGGCGATGCCCAGATCGAACAGGACCGTCTTCATCGCCAGCTCCTCCATGCACAAAAAATGGAAGCCGTGGGAACACTGGCCGGCGGCATCGCCCATGAATTCAACAACCTCCTCCAGGGCATCCAGGGGTGCGCGGACCTGTTGATGCGCGGGATCGATCCCGCCGATCCCAAGCGGAGCAAACTGGTGTCCATTGACCGGGCCGTGCAGCGAGGCGGCGATCTGATCCAGCGGCTGATGACCTTCGCCAGAAATGTGGAGGGCCACCTTCGTCCCGTCAACCTCAACGACGAAATCCGTCACGTCCTGACGTTGCTGGATTCCACTTTCGTCCGAGGAGTCCGCATCCATTTCGAGCCGGCGCCCGATCTCCATGCCGTCCATGCCGATCCGGTTCAACTCGAGCAGGTGGTGATGAACCTGACGGTCAACGCCGTCGATGCCATGCCCGACGGTGGCGATCTGACCCTTTGCACGGAAAACCGGACGCTCCATCCGGCCGACTGCCATGGTCACCCCGATGCCCGCCCCGGAAATCATGTGGTATTGACGGTCTCCGATACCGGCATCGGGATGGTGGAGGAGACGATCCAAAACATCTACACGCCGTTTTTCACCACGAAATCCATGGGGCAGAGCGCCGGCCTCGGACTGGCCATGGTTTTCGGTATCGTCAAAGAGCACGGCGGCCACATGACGTGTACCAGCGCACCCGGAAAAGGCACGACTTTTCAATTATTTTTGCCGGTCCTGGCCCCCGCTGCCGAAGGCGCGGCGTCAAAAGGGTCGGAGCGTTCCGCCTAAGATGTCGAAAAAGCCTTGTATTGAAAATCATTCCATGCTATCGGATTGGGCGAGCTTAGAAGCCATCAATGACGATACCAAACCGCTGAAAGGAGAAGGGTCCATGGCCAATAAGATCGTTTCCTTCGCTCTCGTGCTGATCCTGGGAATTTTTCTGCAGGTGCTCTTCGTTTCCGCCGATGTCCGAGATACCCCGATCCGGGCCGCCAAGGAATTCGCCAGTGCCTATGTCGGATACGACCCGGAAACCATGACGGCGCGGCTGTGCAGCGAAAACCTCGTGGTCGACGATGTCAACGTGATCGATGCCTATCTCTACAAGGTCCGGCAGAAGGCCAACGATCTCGGGTACAGCCTCAATTATATGAAAGACTGCCTCTATCATGTGGAAACAGAGGTGGTGACCGAGAGCTACACCGAGGCCCGGGTTCATCTGAGCGCCACCCGGAAATCGCCGCTGCGCCAGTTTTTCGGCGGCACGGCCGAGCACGTGGAGGAAACATTGGAACTGGTAAAGGAAGACGGCAAGTGGAAGGTGTGCGGCGGACCTTTTTCCCTTCCCGGGGTCTAGCGCGGCAACGAGGTGGACCCGCTGCCCGCTTATCCAGCCATCGGGCGGAAATCCACCCGGAACGGACGGCGCACCGGGAATTCCCCGGGCGCCGTCCCCCAATGGTTTTCCGCCTTTCCTTCCTTCGATGTTTTCATGATTCCAACGGCCCCTTATCCGCATCAAGATCAAATGCCGATTGAAGATCCGACCCGCCTTTGCCGGGTCCAACCGGTTTGAAACCGCACGCCGACCACCGAGAATAACCCTTGTCCGTAACGCGAACGACTGGGATCCGACATGAAGAAAATCTTCTGGATCCTCCTGGCCCTGCTCTACACCTTATGGCCTGTGGACCTCCTTCCGGACCTGCTGCCGGGCGCCGGATGGATCGACGATGTGGCCGTATGGGTGCTGGTCCTCCAGTATATCATCCGCCAATGGGGACGATCCAATGCCAAGCGGCATTACCGGCAGCGCCGGGCATCAACGGGCGACTCCGAGCCGCGGAAACCGCCGCCGGACCTCCACCGTCCTCCCCACGAAGTCCTTGGGGTGGCGGCCGATGCCTCTCCGGAGGAGATCAAAGCCGCATTTCGCAAACTGGCCAACCGATATCACCCGGACCGGGTCTCCCACCTGGGAGAAGAATTCCAACAGATTGCGGAATCGCGTTTTAAAGAGATCCAGGCTGCGTATCGGGAATTGATGCGAGAAACCCACTGAACCCGAACCCCCCTCGAATCGTGCAACCATGACAACCCTCATCGCCATTTACGGAAGCCCCCGCCGGAAGGGCAACACCGCGACCCTTTTGGGGCAGGTCGTCGACGGCGCCCGGGAGGCCGGCGGACAGGTAGAGGAAATCGTGCTCCGGGACCTGAAACTCTCCCCCTGTCTGGAAATCTACCGGTGCAAGGAAAACGGCGAGTGTGCCATCAAAGACGATTTCCAGAAGCTTCGGGACCGGATGCTGGCCGCCGACGGCCTCATGGTCGCTTCCCCCATCTTTTTCTACACGGTGAGCGCTCATCTCAAGATTTTTATGGATCGGTGCCAGTCCCTCTGGGTGCGAAAATACTGGATCGAAAACACCCCCATCGGCGGGAAGCCGTTCCAGCGCAACGGGCTTTTCCTCTCTGTGGGCGCAACCCGTGGAAAGCGATTGTTCGACGGATCACTGCTCACCATGAAATATTTTTTCGACGTCTTCGACGCTCAACTTTCCGAAACCCTTCTTTACAGAGGCCTCGACTTCCAGGGGGATGCCCATAAGCGCCCCGACTACCTGGCCGAAGCCCGAACAGCCGGAAAACGGTTTGTTGACACCCTCACAACGTAACCACGGGAGACGCCGGCCGTCTCCCCCAAACGACCGACACTCAACGAAGTACAAGAGGTACAAATGGATGCGGAAAAGGTAAGGCAATTGGAAGCCAAACTCCGGGAAATGCTGGAGATCAAAGAGCCGGAAGCCCCCAAAGAGGAAGAGATCCGGTCCAAAGATCGCAGCAAAAAAGTGGTCATTCGCCGGAGAAAAGGCGAACAGGACAAACGGATCGCCCTGGAATGATCCCGGACCCCCATCGATGCCCAGAAAGGAAATAGACGATGAGACTCTTGACCCGATCCGATTTTGATGGTCTGGCCTGTGCCGTGCTGCTGGTCGAAAACGGCGTGGTGGATGAATACCAGTTTGTGCATCCCAAGGACGTGCAGGATCGAAAACTGGCGGTGACCGACAACGATGTGCTGGCCAATGTCCCCTATGTTCCCGGCTGCGGACTCTGGTTCGACCACCACGCCAGCGAAGGGGAACGGCTGGAACTCGACCAGCTCACCTTCGAGGGAGACAGCCGCCCCGCCCCGAGCGCCGCCCAAGTCATCTGGGACTATTATGGCGGGGAAAACACCTTCGGCCCCCATCTCCGCCCCATGCTGGAAGCCGTTAACAAGAGCGATTCCGGAAACCTGACCCGGGACGAGATCCTCACCCCCTCCGGGTGGATTCTCTTGTCTTTTATCATGGATCCTCGCACGGGACTCGGCCGCTTCCGCGATTACCGGATCAGCAATTATCAGCTGATGGAGAACCTGATCCAGGAATGCCGGACCCAAACGGTGGAGGCGATCCTGGAACTGCCCGACGTCCGAGAGCGCATCGAACGGTATTTCAACCAGCAAAAGGACTTCGAAGGGATGCTCAGAAACTGCTGCCAGGTTTACGGCAATGTCATTGTCACCAACCTGCTGGACCAGGATCCCATCTACAGCGGCAACCGCTTTCTGGTCTACGCCCTCTTTCCGGAGCAGAACATCGAAATCCGGGTCATGTGGGGCAGGGAGAAGCAGAACGTGGTCTTCACCGTCGGTCACTCCATCCTCAACCGGACCAGCCATACCGACGTAGGGAAGCTGATGCTCCGGTACGGCGGCGGCGGCCACAAAAAAGTGGGCACCTGCCAGGTCCCGGCGGAGAACTGGCAGCAGACCCTGACGGACCTCATCGAGGCGGCCCAGCAGGACGGCTGACCCGCCCCCGCGAGCGCCCTATTCCAGGTGCGTCACCGGAAAGGAAATGATGGGAAGGCCCACTTTGTCGCTCCGGATCACCGCCTTGACCCGGCCGCTCTTGGCCAGAACTTTCTGATCGCTGTCCAAAAGGTAGTAGTAGCACTCGGCGACGCCATGGTACATGTCGAGGGTCAGCAGATCGATCCCCGCCATTCCCGGCATCCCCGGAAGGGCGAATTCAGGGGTTCTGAACCCGGCGTAGTCAACGTCCGTTCCCACGGAATTGAAAAAGAACCGCAATAAAAAGTCGGCCTCTTCCGGCGTTTCAACGAACGTGCAGCGATAGCGCTGGATCAGCTCCATTTCCAGCCGGCGCCGAGCGTAATCCACGGCAGGGCTTTCCTCAAGAAACAAACATTCCAGATGAACCTGTTTGTTCGTCAGCATCGAGAGGGGATCGCCGGGCAGTTTGTCCATCACCGCGTCGACGCTGTAGGTGGTCAACCGCTGGGCCGTGGACCCGCTGAAATCGTCCACCACCTGGCGGGTCGTACAGGACCAGAGACAGCAAACCATTACCATCGGCCACATCCACCATCCGTTCCGCATTCAACCCCCTTCCTTTCCCGTTGTTTTCATTGCAGTTAAACCCATCGCCCGCTCCGCCCGTTCCAGGAGAGGGGGAGCGGGCGGTCGCCTTTTGACGCAGTTTATGATAGCATCTTAAAATCAGACGGCGGTTTTTTGCAACACCTGAAACGATCCTCTAAC
>CAYSLC010000243.1:0-7661 GCA_964431545.1 uncultured Desulfobacteraceae bacterium
TTCAAGTTTTTCCTTCCGGATGCGCGGGTGCTGACGGCGGAGGAAGTCTCTTCGCTCCCATCGGACAAGCGAACCGCCACGGGCGGAAAGGAGGGGGTCTGGATCGAGATGCGCTGCCCGACCGGCTCCTGCCGGGACGCGGCCGGGGTGGTCACCATTCCGGCCGAAGAGACGGGGGCCGGCGGCGAGAAGGGGACCTGGCTGAAGCTCTTCTGCCCGGAGGGGCAATGCGAATATACGGAAAGCACGTCCGTGCCCTGAGCACTCCCGCCGTGAACCCTGGCCGAATTGGCTTTCTCAACCGGCGCCGCGGGCATGCCGTCGGGAGGCGGGAAGCGGCCGGCCGCTTCCCGCCGCCGTGGAGGACCCGCGCGCCGGCGATCCCTTTCCGCGACCCTGGGGAAGGGTTCACCACCCCAGCCGGACGGCTCCCTTCCGGCATGGCCGCATGCAATGGCGGCCGATGCCCTTCCCTCTGGATCAGGGATGTATGGATGCCAACCCCTCCTCCATGATGGCCAGCCCCTTCTCCAGCTGCTCGTCGGTGATCACCAGGGGCATCATCGTGCGGATGACGTTGCCGAAGTTGCCGCAGGAGAGGAGCAGGAGGTTCCGGTCGGCGCAGAACTTCACCAGGGCCTTGGCGGCGTCGGCGGCCGGGGCCTTGGTCTCCCGGTCCTTGACCAGCTCCAGGGCGAGCATGGGTCCCAGGCCCCGGACCTCGCCGATCATCTCGTATTTCCCGGCCCACTCGTCGAACCGCTTTCGCACCTTCTCCCCCAGGGCCGCCGCCCGGCTCATTAGATCCTCCGTCTCGAAGATCTCCAGCACCGCCAAAGCCGCCCGGCAGCAGATGGGGTTGCCGCCGTAGGTGCCGCCCAGGCCCCCCACCTGGGGCGCGTTCATCATCTCGGACCGGCCGATCACCGCGCTCAGCGGCATGCCGGCCGCCAGGCTCTTGGCCATGGTGACGATGTCGGGCTCCACCCCCCAGTGCTCCATTGCGAGCATCTTGCCGGTGCGGCCCACCCCGGTCTGGACCTCGTCGGCGATGAAGACGATGCCGTTGTCCCGGCAGATCCGCTGGAGTTTGGGGAAGTACTCCGGCGGGGGCACGATGAAGCCGCCCTCGCCGGTGATCGGCTCCACGATCAGGGCGGCCGTGCTCTCGGCGGCCACGTGGTTGATAAAGAACTCTTCGAGTAAGTCGGCGCATGCCGTGTCGCACTTGGGGTAGCTCAGCCCCAGGGGACACCGGTAGCAGTAGGCGTAGGGCATCCGGTAGACCTCAGGCATGAACGGTCCGAACCCGAACTTGTACGGCTTCACCTTGCTGGTGAGGCTCAGGGCCATGAAGGTCCGGCCGTGGAACCCGGTCTCGAAGGCGATGACCGCCTGGCGTCCGGTGTAGTGGCGGGCCACCTTCAGGGCGTTCTCCACCGCCTCGGCCCCGCTGTTGGCGAACAGGGCCATCTTGGAGAAGCCGCCGGGGGTCAGGCCGCAGAGCTTCTTGGCCAGCTCGAGGTAGGGCGGATACATGACGATGTGGAAGCAGGTATGGGTGAACTTCGCCGCCTGGTCCTGGATGGCGGCCACCACCTTGGGGTGGCTGTGGCCCACGTTCATCACGGCGATGCCGCCCGCGAAATCGATGAGTTCCCGCCCCTCCACATCGTAAATGGCGGCCCCTTCGGCCCGGTCGGCGAAAAAGGGGGTGACGTTGAACGGGCCCTGGGGGACGTAGGTCTCCCGCAGGTCCGTCAGCTCCTGGGATGAATGGGAATCGGTCATGTTTGGCTCCTTTTAGGTTTCCTCCTGGGACGAACATTGGGGTTCGATTCCGAAAAGATCCGGTTCGGCGGATCACGAAGGACTCATATCGCATCCACGGGGAAGTTGCAAGGAAGGGGAGGATCGGGGAGGGGCCGGGCTACCGGTACGCCACCGCCGGAAGCCAGAGGACCAGCTGGGGCCAGACCGCCACGATGGTGAGCCCCAGGAGCTGGAGGATGACGAAGGGGATCACCCCCTTGTAGGTATCCGTGAGCTTCACCTCGGGGGGCGTGACCCCCATGAGAAAGAAGATGGCGAACCCCACCGGCGGGGTCAGGAAGGAGGTCTGGAGGCTGACGGCCACCAGCACGGTGAACCAGACCAATTCGGGGCGTTCCACCACCCCGTAGCCGTTCACGTCGAAGCCGAGGCTGCTGATCACCGGCGCGAGCAGGGGCAGGATGATCAGGGAGATCTCGATCCAGTCGAGGAAGAACCCTAAAAAGAAGACCGCCCCGAGGATGACCGCCATGATCCCGTACCGGCCCAGGGGCAGGCCGGTCAAGGCCGATTCGATCAGCTCGTCTCCCCCCAGAAGCCGCAGCACCAGGGCGAAGCAGGTGGCGCCCACGAAGATGCCGAAGATGTACCCGGTGGTCTTGAAGGTCTCCACCGTCACCTCGTGGATCACCCTGAGGTTGAGATTCCGGTTCCGCCAGGCGAGCACGGCCGCCCCCACCGCCCCCACGCCCGACGCCTCGGTGACGGTGGTGATCCCGGCGAAGATCGACCCCAGCACCAGCAGGATCAGGCCGGCCGGCGGGAGGATCGTCTTGAGGACGTCCCAGAAGATGGCCGGAGACAGGGCCCGGCGCTCGGGGGAGAGCGGCGCGCCCTGGGGGTTTATGATCCCGTAGGCGAGGATGTAGAGGATGTAGAGGGCCCCCAGGATGAGCCCCGGCAGGAGGGCCCCCATGAAGAGGTCCCCCACCGAGAGGCTGAGCTGGTCGGCCATGATCACCAGCATGATGCTGGGCGGGATCAGGATTCCCAGGGTGCCCGATGCGGCCACCGTCCCCAGGGCCAGGGGCTTGGCGTATCCCTGGTGGAGCATGGCCGGCAGGGAGAGAAGTCCCAGGAGGACCACCGAGGCGCCGATGATCCCGGTGGAGGCGGCCAGGATGATGCCGATCATGGCCACGGTGACGGCGAGTCCGCCCCGGACCCGTCCGAAGAGGTCCTGCATGGAGGTCATCATCCGCTCGGCGATGCCCGACCGGTCGAGCAGCAGGCCCATGAAGACGAACATGGGGATCGCCACCAGGACCCAGTTGCTCATGAGCCGGAAGACCCGGTTGACCACCATCCCGATCATGTTGAAGTCGATGCCGGTGGCGGTGTCGAGGTAGAGGTCCGAAAGGTATCCGATCAGGGAGAAGAGCATGGCCACGCCCCCCAGGACGAAGCCGATGGGGTAGCCGGTGAACAGCAGCCCGATGAACGTGACGAACATCAGGATCACGAGGATGTAGTTGGTCTCCACGGTCAGCCTCCAAGTTCGCGCCCGGGACGCGCGTCAGCCCTTCTTCCCGGCTCCGTATCCCGCGAGGACGGCGATCGATTTGATCAGACGGGAGAGGGCGGCCACGGAGAGATAGGCCATGCTCACGGGAATGGCCGCCTTGATGGCCCACCGGTAGGGGAGCCCCAGGGGCGACTCGGACCGTTCGGCGACCCGGTACGAACTCTCCACGAAATCGATCCCGTGGACGAACAGGACGACGATGAGAGGGGTGAGCATCAGGAGGATTCCCAGGACCTCCACCAGCGCCTTGATTCTCGGCGGAAAGCGGCGATGGAGGATGTCGAGGCGGATGTGGGCGTCCGCCACCACCCCGTAGCCGATGCCGAACATGATGAGCACGCCGAAGAGGTGCCACTGAAGCTCCTCCAGGTAGACCTGGCCCATGCCGAAGACATAGCGCAGGACCACCTGGATCAGGATGATGATCACCAGGACCACGTTGAGCCAGGCGATGGCCACGCCGCACTTCAGCACAAAGGCGTCGAGGGCCCGGCACAGGCCGGGATCCCGGGTCATGGGGGCTTCCATGGCGTCCTCGGCTCTGGTCGCCGGCCGCGGCGTCCCCTCGGGAGGCCGCGGCCGGCCGGTTTCCCGGATCACTCCTTACCTGAATCCTTCTCCTCGAGCCCCACCTCCCGCGGCAGGAAGCCGTGTCGCTGCCAGTAGTCGTACTCGGCCCGGAACGCCTCCAGATCCTCCCAGACCTTCTTGAAGAAGGGGTCCTGCTTCTGCTCGGCCACCACCTCCTTCCAGGCGCTCCGGAAGGCGTCCATGAACTCGGGTCCCCAGTACCGGACCTTGACCCCGTGCTCCTCGATGTTCTCCTTGATCACCGGCCCCTGGAGGGCCTCGCCGGTGGCCAGGGACCAGGTCATGGTCGCCTTGGCGCAGATCTCGATGAGCCGCTGCTGCCACGGTTCCAGGCCGTTCCACGCCTCCTTGTTGATCAGCAGCTCGGTGATGGTCGCCTGCTGGTGCCAGCCGGGGAAGTAGTTGTACTTGGCGATCTTGTAGAAGCCGAGGTTCTTGTCGAGCAGGGGCATGGAGAACTCCGTGGCGTCGATGGCCCCCTTCTCCAGGGCCGGGAAGATCTCCGCGCCCGGAAGCACCGAGACCGAGACTCCCAGCTTCTGCATCACCTGGCCGCCCAGGCCGAAAAAGCGCATCTTGATCCCCTTGAGGTCCTCCAGGGTCTCGATCTCCTTGGTGAACCACCCGGAGGACTCCGGGGCGATGAGGCCGACGGGGATCACCTTCACGTTGTAGCCGTAGGTGTCGTACATCTCCTGGTAGAGTTCGAGGCCGTTGCCCTCGTACATCCAGGCGATGTACTCCGGGGCCTCGGGGCCGAAGGGGACACTGGTGAACAGCGGCGAGGCGGGGATCTTACCCGCCCAGAACCCGGCCGCCGAGTAGCCGGCGTCGATGCGCCCCTTGGAGACCGATTCGAGCACCTCCGCCGGCGGCACCAGCTTGCCGGGGTCGAAGAGCTTGAACTGGAGCTGTCCGTCGCTCCCCTCCTTGACCAGTTCCGCGCAGTGGGGCATGGAGGAGCCCAGCAGCGGCAGGGTGGGGGAGTAGAACATCTGGAGCTTGATCACCGTCTTTTTGGCCCACGCCGGCCCCGCCGGCAGGGTCAACACCACGGCCATCGCGATCGCCAGCAGCCATACCCATCCGTTCCTTTTCATCACACGACCTCCTGAAACCGTTAAGGTTGTTCAATGCGTCCGGCGGGGATCCACGTGGATTCTTCAGAGCACCGCGCCCATGGGCCACGGCGCGAACTCGTTGCCGCCGAAGTCGAGTACCTCGCTCTTTGTGGGTTCGCCGGAGGCGGTCCGGAGGATCGCCCGGAAGATCTCCTCCCCCATCTCCGGCAGGGTCCGCCCCCCCTCCAGGATCTGTCCGCAGTCGATGTCCATGTCCTCCGCCATGCGGCGGTACATGGGGGAGTTGGTGGCGATCTTGAGTGTGGGGACCGGCTTGAAGCCGCAGACCGTCCCCCGCCCGGTGGTGAAGCAGACCAGATTGGCTCCGCCGGCGATCATGCCGGTGATGGAGACCACGTCGTATCCGGGGGTGTCCATGAAGACCAGGCCCCGTTCGGCCACCGGCTCCGCATACCGGTAGACGCCGTTCAACCCGGTGGTCCCCCCCTTGGCCACCGCCCCCAGGGACTTCTCCAGGATGGTGGTGAGCCCCCCCGCCTTGTTGCCGGGTGTGGGATTGTTGTCGATTTCGGCGCCGTGGCGCCGCGTGTACGTCCGCCACCACGCGATCCGGTCGAGGAGGGCCCGGCCCACCGCAGGGGTCGCGGCCCGCCGGATCAGCAGGTGCTCGGCGCCGTAGATCTCCGGGGTCTCGGAGAGGATCGCCGTCCCGCCGTTGCGGACCACCCGGTCCACGGCGGCTCCCAGGGCCGGATTCGCGGTGATCCCCGAGTAGGCGTCCGATCCGCCGCACTCCAGCCCCACCACCAGATGGCTCGCCGGCACCGTCGTTCTCCGGGCGCTTCCCACCGCCGGGAGCATCTCCCGGATCGCCGCCACGGCCCGTTCCACGGTGCGGCGGGTCCCCCCCTCGGTCTGGATGTCCAGGGGGACCATCCCCGGGGAGGCGGTCAGGCCGGTACGGGCCATGAGATCGTCCACCAGGTTGACTTCGCACCCGAGCCCCACCAAAAGGATCCCGCCGAAGTTGGGGTTCCGGGCGTATCCGGCCATGGTGCGCCGGAGGATGGCCAGCCCTTCCCCGTCCGGGGACATGCAGCACCCGGCGCCGTGGCCCAGGGCCACCACCCCGTCCACCGAGGGATGCCCGGCGAGGATCTCCGGGGTCACGGCCCGGGCGATGTGGTGGGCCACGGTGGTGGAGCAGGAGACGGTGGCGAGGACCCCGATGTAGTTCCGGGTGCCCACCGTTCCATCGGCCCGTCGAAACCCGTCGAAGGTGGCCCGCTCCGCTTCGGGGATCAGATCCGTGGCCGCGTGGTCAACGCCCGAGGCGTACGCCCGCTCGTACTCCCCCATGGCCAGGTTTTCCGTGTGCACGGGGTCCCCGGCGGCGATGGGACGGGTGGCGAAGCCGATGATCTGCCCGTACTTGGTGACGGCCTCCCCCGGGTTCACCTGGTTTACCGCCACTTTATGGCCCGCGGGCACCGGGGCTCCCGCCTTCAGGTCCCCGATCCCCAGGGGCTCCCCCGCGGCAAGGTCGGCCACGGTCACGGCCACGGCGTCGTCTCCGTCCAGCAGGATGCACCGGGGTCTTTGTGTCGTCATGGGCGCCACCCTTTGGCCAGAAGCTCGGAGACCCCCGTCTTCATGTTCCGCACGTGCCCGACCATCGCCGCTTTGGCCTCCGCCGGCCGGTCCCCTTCCAGGGCGTCCATGATCCGCCGGTGGTCGGCCATGGCGATGCCGAACCAGTGGGGATCGAAGCTGATCCGGTTGCCGTAGAGTTCGATCCGGTCCCGGAGGTTCATGTAGAGCTTCTCCCAATAGGAGTTGCCGCAGGCCGAGATCAAGAGGTCGTGGATGGCCCGGTCCTCGAACAAGTACCGGCGCCGGCGCTTCTCCCATCGGTCCGGGTCCCCTTCGGCCTCGGCCATCGCCGCCTCGGCTTCCCGGAGCCGGGCACATTGGCCGGCGATCCGCTCCTTTCCCAGATGCTCCACGGAGCGGATGAAGAAGGCGGTCTCGATCACCTCCCGGGCCTCGAAGAGATCGGCGATGTCCTTGGCGGACAGCTCCGCGATATGGGCGCCCTTCCTTGGGGTGAACTCGATGAACCCCTCGCTGTCGAGGCGGTTGAACGCCTCCCGCAGCGGGGTCCGGCTGATGGCGAGCATCTGGGTGAGCTGCTCCTCCTGGAGCCGGGTCCCCGGCGCCAGACGGCCCTGGATGATGGCCGCCTTCAGGGCCTCGTAAGCCTGCGCCGCCAGGGGTCCCCTCGCTTGGATGGGTTTGAAATTGTAGGATAGGGTCTTCATGCGCGATCCGCCGTCGCCCGATGTTGTCTTTGTATTTGTATATGTATACAAAAGCCGTTCGGTGTCAAGGAAAAAGTGATGACAAGGAAAAGTGCGGGGAGTCGGAGGGCAGTTTACGTAGTATCCCCCATTGACCGGGTGAAGAGAGTTCATCTATCTTCATTCCAGTGGAATGCTGATCACAAGAGCAACCGGTCACGAGAGGGGTGCGCATGGAAAGCGACAGAAGCACGAAGCCGGGTGTGGCAAGGACCCCGGCCCAGTTTCGGGAGGCTGCCGAAAACCGTCGAACCATTCTACCAAAAGCCG
>CAYSLC010000244.1:0-5342 GCA_964431545.1 uncultured Desulfobacteraceae bacterium
ACACCAGCAAATACTTCCGCCACGCCCCCTCGTCGGCCCTCAGCTCCTCGATGGTCCCGCCCCACCGGATGGCGCCGTTGTCGATGATGTAGCCCCGGTCGCTCAGGTCGAGGGCCACGGCCTGGTTCTGTTCGGCCAAAAGGACCGTGAGCCCCTCGTCCCGGAGGCGGCGGATCTGTTCGGCCAGCATCCGGACCACCAGGGGGGCGAGGCCCTCGGTGGGCTCGTCCAGGAGCAGGAGGGCGGGGTCGGTCATCAGGGCCCGGCCGATGGTGAGCATCTGCTGTTCGCCGCCGCTCAGATACCCGGCCCGGCGGCCGTCGATCTCCTTTAACGGCGGGAAGAATTCGTAGATCCGGTCCCGGGTCCATCGGGACGGGCGTCCCGAAACCCCCTCCACGATCTCCAGGTTTTCGCCCACGGTCAGGTCGGCGAAGACCCGGCGGTCGTCGGGGACGTAGCCGATCCCCGCCCGGGCGACGCGAAAGGGTTTTTCTTTCGTGATCTCCCGGCCCGCGAAGACGATCCGCCCCTGCCGGGCCGGGGTCAGGCCCATGATGGCCCGCATGGTGGTGCTCTTGCCGGCCCCGTTGCGGCCCAGGAGGCAGACGATCTCCCCTTGTTCCACCGTCAGGGAGACCCCGAACAGGATGTGGCTCAGGCCGTAATAAGCGTGGACGTTCTCCACCCGGAGCATGGGATCAGCCCCCCTCCAGGTAGGCCCGGCGGACCTGGGGGTCGGCCCGGACCACCTCGGGCCGGTCCTCGATGAGGGTCCGGCCCTGGCGCATGACCATGATCCGGTCGGCTAGGGAGAAGACCATCTCCATGTCGTGCTCGCAGAAGACCAGGGTGAGCCCCATCTCCTTGGAAAGACGCCGCATCAGGCCCAGGGCCTTGGCCGTCTCCTCCGGGGACATCCCGGCGGTGGGCTCGTCGAGGATCAGTAGCTCCGGCCGGCTGCCCAGGGCGATGGCGATCTCCAGGACCTTCTGGTCCCCGTGGGAGAGGGTCCCGCCGACCCGCCGGGCCTGGCCGGCCAGGCCCACCTGGGCCAGGATCGCCTCGGTCTCCCTCCGGGCCATGCGGCCGGCGTCGCCGAAAAGATCGAAGGAGCGCCGCCGCCGGGCCAGCACCGCCACCCGGACGTTCTCCATCACCGACAGCCGGTCGAAGATGTTGACCACCTGGTAGGACCGGCCGATCCCCTTCCGGCAGACCCGGTGGGGGGGCAGCCCGGCGATCTCCTCCTCCCTGAACCGGATGGAGCCCCGGTCGGGCTTCAACTGACCGGTGATCAGGTTGAAGAGGGTGGTCTTGCCCGCGCCGTTGGGGCCGATGACGGCGACGATCTCCCCCGGCGCCACAAAGAGATGGGCGTCGTCCACCGCCATGAACCCGTCGAAGGATTTTTGCACGGCCTCAACCCGCAGCATCGGCCCCCTCCGTCCGCCGGGACGCCCGGTCCGCGGCCCGCTCCGTAAAGTATCCGAGGACCCCCTGGGGCAGGACCAGGATCAGGGCCATGAGGACCAGGCCCAGGACCAGGGTCCAGTATTCGGTATGGATCCCCACGAAGGTCTGGAGGGTCACGATGACGGCGGCCCCGAGCATGGGGCCGAAGAAGGTGAACCATCCGCCCAAAAGGCACATGATGAGGATCTCCAGGGAGAGGGTCCAGAACATCAGGTCCGGGAAGACCGACCCCTCCACCGTCACGAAGAGGGCGCCGGCCACCCCGGCGAAGAACCCCGCCGCCACCATGCCGACGAGCTGGTGGGCCGCAACGTCGACCCCCACGGCCCGGCTCCGCTCCGGGTTGTCCCGGATCGCCTGGAAGGTCCGGCCGAAGGGGGAGCGGACGATCCGTCCCATGACCAACAGCGAGACGGCGGTGACCGCCAGGGCGAAATAGAAGGAGCCCCGGATGGAGGCGATGGCGTCGGGGACCGGGATCCCGTGGATCCCGTCGTCGCCGCCGGTGAAGTCGTACCACCGGTAGACGATGGTCCAGACCAGGGAGCCTAAAGAGATCTGGAGCATCCCGAAGTAGAGCTTGGACAGCCGCGCGCAGATCAGCCCCACCAGGAGGCTCGCCACGGCCGCCGCCAGGGGGGCGGCCCCGTAGGCGACCCAGGCCGGGGCCCCGGTCCGGGTCAGCGCCAGGGCCACGGCATACGCCCCGATGCCGTAGAATACGGCGTGGTGGAACTGGTACATCCCGCCGTATCCGAGCACCAGGTTGAGGCTGGTGGCGAGCAGGCCGTGGATGAGGATCAGGGAGAGGAGGTAGACGTAGAACCGGGGCAGAAAGGGCGGGGCCGCCGCCAGCAGGACCAGGACGGCCCCGGCCGCGGCGTGGGATGTCCGGAACCGCCGCCGCCCCGTCACCAAGTGGACCTCAGCAGGCCCCGGGGCTTGATGAGCAGGGCCGTCACCACCGCCGCGTAGGGGAAGACGATGGCGAACTGGGGCCAGACCAGGATCCCGATGCTGTCGGTGAGCCCGAAGATCAGGGCCCCCAGCAGGGCCCCCCAGATGTTGCCCAGGCCCCCCACGATGACGATGAGGAAGGCCTCGATGATGATGGCGTGGTCCATGCCCTGGGTGATGTTCTGGGTGGGGGCCACCAGGGCTCCGCCCAGCCCGGCCAGGAAGCAGCCGATGACGAAGACCGCCGCGAAGACCCGGCCCACGTTGATGCCCACGGCCCCCACCATCTCCCGGTCCACGGCCGCGGCCCGGGCGATCTTGCCGATCCGGGTCCGGTTGGTCAGATACCAGAGGCCGAAGGCGACGGCGGGCCCCAGGGCCAGGAGGAAGAGGTTGTACCGGGGGAAGGGCAGGCCCAGGAGGGTAACGTACCCCTGGAGGAGATCCGGGGCCGCCAGGGACCGGTAGTCGGCCCCCCAGAGCATCTTGACCAGGTCGTTGAGGACCAGGGTCAGCGAAAAGGTGAAGAGCAGGAGCATCAGGTGCTCCCGCTCGTAGAGGAACCGGAAGACGGCCCGCTCCACCGCCAGGCCCGCCAGGGCCACCGCCGTCGGGGCCGCGACCAGGGCGATCCAGAAGGCGCCCGGGCCGCCCCCCAGGGCCGTGGCGATGGTGTAGGCCAGGAAGGCCCCCATCATATACAGCGACCCGTGGGCGATGTTGGGGATCCGCAGGACCCCCAGCACCAGGCTCAGGCCCGAGGCGACGATGAAGAGGATCGTGGTCCGGCTCAGGCCCACCAGAATCTGCTGGAAGAGGGCCGAAAGCGTGACCTCGGCGAAGGGGAACACCGGCGGCCTATTCCCCCCGGACCGCCTGGATCTCCTCCGGCGTGGGCATCACTTCCGCGCCGGGGATGTGGACGATCTCCGATGCCACCAGAAAGTCGTAATCGGGCGATTTCCGGGTGACGCCCATGAACATGGGGAACATCACCTGGTGGTCGATCCCCCGCAGGGTCAGGGGGCCCACCGGCGAGTCGATGGTCATCTCCTCCAGGGCGTCGATGAGCTTCTCGGTCTCCACCTCGCCGGCCTTCTGATACCCGTTGACGATGAAGTTGGCGGTGACGAAGCCGTAGAGGGCCCCCACCTTGGGCGGGCGGTCGTAGGCTTTCCGGAAGGCCGCCACAAAGGCCCGGTTCTCCGCCGTCTCCGGGTGGTAGAAGAAGTAGTTGGAGGTGCCGATGACCCCCTCGGGCGCGTTTTCCCCAAGGGGCAGGAGGGTGGAGAGTTCCGTGGCGGTGTGCATGAAAAAGGGGACCTTCTGGTTGAAGCCGGTGGCCTGGGCCGCCTTGAGGAAGGGGACGCAGTCCCGGCCGCCGGTGGCCACGATCACGGCATCGGGCGCGGCCCCCAGGATGGCGGTGATGTAGGGGGTGAAGTCGGGCTCCCCCACCTTCCACCAGGTCTGGCCCAGCAGCTCCGCCTCGGGTTTGAGCTTCTTCAGGTTCTCCCAGACCCCGTCGGCGATGGCGTGGCCGTACTCGTAGTCGTCCCCGGCGATCCAGTATTTCGTGTAAGGCCGCTTGGCCAGGCCCACGGCCCCGGCCCTGCCGGCCATGGCGGTGTTCTCGTTCATGCCGAAGACGTACCGGTGGCCCTTTTCGCCGGTGATCTTGGCGCTCTTGGAGAATGTGGCGAAGAAGGGGATCTTCTCCCGTGCGCACAGCTCGGAGATGGCCAGGGCCAGGCTGGAGTTGATGGTCCCCATGAGGATATCCACGCCCTCGCGCATGATCAGCTCCTTGGCGGCCCGCAGCCCCAGGTCCACCTTGAACTTGCTGTCCCGGGTGGTGAACTCGATCTTGTGGCCCAGGACCCCGCCGGCGGCGTTGACCTCGTCCACCGCCAGGGCGAAGGCGTCCCGCACGTCGTTGGTGTAGGTGCTCGGCGGGCCGCTGTAACAGTCCACGATCCCCACCTTGATGGTCTTTTCCGCCATGGCCCCGCCGGCCGAAGCCAGCACCAGCAGCATCGAAGCCACCGCCGCCGTCAATATCGTTCCCCTCTTTTTCATGCGCCCTCCTTTTCCGTTGGTCGTTTTCGTTTATTTCGTGCCGCCATCAGCCGGCCCCGTCGGGAGTTCCGCCTTCAGGCGGTCCGGGCCCCGTCACCACGATCAGGACCATCTCCCTCGGCCCGTGGGCCCCGTGAACCATGCACGCCTCGATGTCGGCCGTCTTGCTGGGGCCGGAGATGAAGGTCATGCAGTGGGTCAGCCCCTCGGCCGCTTCGGTCGGATCATGGCCCAGCAGGGTGTACAGCTCCCGGAAGGTGGCCACGATCCGGTCCAGGCCGATGACCGCCACGTGGATCGACGGCACCAGGGAGACGCTCCGGGCCCGGCCGGGCCGGGTCTTCATCGCCACCGTGGCGGTCTCGGCCACGGCGAAATCGGCCGAGGTCACGCCGATGAAGGCGCCCGCCACCTCGGCCCGGATCCGGGACCGTTCCGCCGACCCGTCGGCCCCTTCCACCGGCTCCGTGGCAAAGACCGGGATCCCCTCCGGGGTCAGGCGCCGGGGGAGGTCGAGGGCGTCCACCAAGGGGTGGCGCCAGACCGCAACCGATTTATCGCCCCCCCACTCGGGCTCCCGTTCCAGGACGATCCGCCGCACCGTCTCCCCGGCCGAGGCCGCGTCGGGGACGGGGATCACCGTCAGGGCGAGGGGCACGGCCGCCGCCGCGAGGGTGTCGAGGAGGGCCATCCGGTCCTCCCGGGTCCGGCCGGCCACAGCTTCCAGGAGCCCCGCAATCCCCTCGGGGTCCGGCTCGGTCCACAGGGCCGGCGCATGCCGTCTCCGGTCCGCCGGCAGGCCCAGGGCGGATCGGATCCGGGCCAGAAAC
>CAYSLC010000244.1:5442-7588 GCA_964431545.1 uncultured Desulfobacteraceae bacterium
CCCACGCCGGGTCCCCCTCGGCCAGCCGGGTCCGGAGGGCCGTCAGCATCCGGGGGTGGTCGATATCCACCGGGCAGATGTCCCGGCACGCCCCGCAGAGGGACTCGCCCAGGCAGAGGTCCTTGGCCCGGTCGATCCCCACCAGCAGCGGCGTCACCACCGCCCCGATGGGCCCGCAGTAAGGATAGCCGTAGGCGTGCCCCCCGATCTTGGCGTAGACCGGGCAGGTGTTGAGGCATCCGCCGCACCGGATGCACCGGAGGATCTCCCGGAACTCCGGATCGGCCAGGATCCGGGACCGGCCGTTGTCGATGATCACCAGGTGAAACTCGTCGGGGCCGTCGGCGTGGCCCGGCCCCCTCGGGCCGCCGATGTAGGAGACGTACCCGGCCATGCTCTGGGCCGAGGCCCCCCGGCAGAGCAGGCGCAGGAGGATGTCGTGGCCGGCCAGACGGGCCGTGATCCGCTCCATGCCCATGATGGCCACGTGGATCCGGGGCAGGGTGTTGGCCATCCGGATGTTCCCCTCGTTGGAGAGGGTGGTGATGTGGCCGGTCTCGGCGCAGGCGAGGTTGCACCCGGAGATCCCCATGTCGGCGGTGAGAAACTTCTCCCGCAGGGCGGCCCGGGCCGCACGGGTCAGCGTCGGGGGATCGTCGGTGTAGGGGATCTTCAGCTTGTCGGCGAAGAGCCGGCCGATCTCGTCCCGGGTCAGGTGGATGGCCGGGGCGATGATGTGGGAGGGGTGGTCCCCGGCCAGTTGGACGATGTACTCCCCCAGGTCGGTCTCCACCGCCTCGATGCCGGCCGCCGAAAGGGCCGGGTTGAGGCCGATCTCCTCGGAGAGCATCGACTTGCCCTTGACGACCCGCCGGACCCCGTGGCGCCGGGCCAGGTCCAGGATATGGCCCAGGGCCGCGTCCGCGTCCCCGGCGAAGTGGACATGGCCGCCCCGGCCCTCGATCCCGTCGGTCAGGCGCTCCAGGAGGATGTCCAGGTGGTCGATGTCGGTCTCCCGGATCTCCGCGGCCCGGCGCCGCAGCCCCGGCCCTTCCGGGAGCTTCTCGTAGGCGGCCAGGGCCCCCTTGCCGAGCCGGTCCTGGAGGCCCTTCAACGCCCGGTGCAGATGGGTGTTCCCGAGGGCTTTTCGGGCTTCGGTCCGGTAGTGTTCGGTGCGGATGTCGGTCACGGGGTCGAAGGTCCTCCGGCCAGGATCCGGGCGATGTGGAGGGCCGGGACCGCCGCCCCCCGGCGGTGGAGCATCCCCTCGATGTTCATGAGACAACTGATGTCGCACCCCACCACGGCGTCGGCCCCGGTGGCGAGGATCCGGTCCACCTTGTCGGCCAAAAGGGCGGTGGAGATCTCCGGATACGTCACCGAGAACGCCCCCCCGAACCCGCAGCACCGGTCCGATTCTTCCATCTCCACCAGGGCGAGGCCCCGGACCCGGGCCAGGAGGGCCCGGGGCTGGTCCTTCACGCCGATGCCCCGCAGGAGGTGGCAGGAATCGTGGTAGGTGACCGTGCCCGGAAAAGCGGTCCCCAGATCCGTGACGCCCAGGATGTCCACCAGGTATTCGGTGAACTCGTAGATCCGGCCGGCCACGGTTCGGGCCCGTCGTTCCCATCCGGGATCGCCCCGGAACAGGGCCGGATAATGGTTGCGGACCATGTGGACGCAAGAGCCGGACGGGCAGACGATATCCCTGTCCCCCGCAAAGACCTCGATGAAGTGGCGGGCGGCCCGGGCCGCCTCCCGTCTGTGGCCCGCGTTGTATGCCGGCTGGCCGCAGCAGGTCTGGTCGCCCGGGCAGTCCACGGCCAGGCCCCGGCCCCGGAGGACCGAGACAACGGCCTCCGCGACCTCGGGGTGGAGGACGTCCACCAGACAGGGGACAAACAGGCTCACGTGATTTTCGATTTCGTCCATCTCCTCGTTTCCGCTCCCGTCGTTCAAGGGGCGAAGGATGGCAAAATCGGAGGAAAATGACAACCCGAATCTGGCCGGAGCGCTCCGGCCCTCTGGGGGGTCCAGCAGGATCTACCCGGAGCGCTCTCTCCTTGTCCGGGAGCCGGGAACGCGGCCCGGAAAGGGATCACGGCTCCCCGAGGAAGACGAACCCTCCCCAGAAGAGCGGGTGGGG
>CAYSLC010000245.1:0-7569 GCA_964431545.1 uncultured Desulfobacteraceae bacterium
ATCCCGGACGGTTTCATGAAACAGGGCCTTGCCGAGGATTTCGCCGTAGGCTTTGGGCTCCAGTTCCAAACGGCGAAGATCGCTTGCGATCCTATCCCAATTCTCTTGATCAAAATGAAGATATCCTTCCCGGCGGATCGGCAGATTTCCGGGCTGGGTCTGCTCCACGACTACGGGCCATTGGGTTTCTGTTCGATGCTGGATGGTGATTTCAAGGATGTTCATGACAGCGGCCTCCTGGGTATGAAGATGGGGGGGGATGATCGAAGCGACCATTTTATTGAGGGCAGTACGGCTGGTCCTTTTGGCGCGGACAGGTTTCATGCGTCCATCCCATTACCACAGCTGTGAGAAAAGCACAAGTTGTAAAATTGGGAAAATGGGGAAAAAAGGGCGGGGACCGTACCCGTTATGCGCTCTCAACGGGAAGCCGGTTCAAACTGTCATTTATCCGGATTCGAGGTGCCGGGCGTAACGGCGAAGTTGATTGAACCGGTCAACAATACCGGGCCCCCACGCCGTAGGGCGATGGCTGGGGGTGGGTGTTTTTCTGGCACCACCGGACCTGGGCCACGGCGTTGGTCCGGAGCCGTTCCCTGGCCTGTAACGGGACGGCGGCATCGACGGCTCCTTTGAGACGGACCCGGATGTACTGGCCGGGCAGGAGCGCGTCGCCGGTTTCGAAATAGATACCGCCTTCGCTGCAGTTTTTCACGGTCGCCTCCTGGTGACCCGATGGATGGGAGGTGAACTGGGTGTAGACAACGGGTACTCTGAGGTCAAACCGCTCATGGGACCGGCGGTCGGCTGCGGATGTCGGTATCATGGGTTCCCCTTTCCTCCGGATATGGCGCTCCTTCCGGCGATGCCGGCGTTCCGGTGCCAAATGACGGCAGCATACCATCCAATGGCGCACAAAAGCAAGAAGGGTTTTGGCGTCTTATGGGATACGGTCCGGGGATGGTTCCGGAACCCTGCGGGGGGAGTGGACCCCGGTGCGGTTTTGGGTGGTATTTTGGTTCCATTTGTGATTTGTTACAGAGTGTCGGCGCCGGCTTCCTGTGATGAGATATGCCGCTCGATCCCTCATGTCACCGGACCGGTATTTCCGGTACCGTTCCACCGCTTCGGCGCCGTCGTGATTGAGCTCCCCATCCAGACTTCCGCAGGAGATGGTGATGGCCGAAAAGCCCCCCGTCAGTGCAACGATAGAACCTCTCGGGTCCGGGCAGGAGAACGTCCTGAATGCGCTGCGACAGAGCGAAGCACGGTTTCGACTGGCGGTGCGTCATTCCGGCATCGTTTTTGCCCAGACGGATGGTGATCTGAGGTATGTCTGGGTGTACAATCCACATCCGGATTTCGATGCCCGTGCGGTGATCGGCAGGTGCGATACCGAGGTCGCCGACAATGACGGCACCCGGCGACTGATGGCCCTGAAACAGCGGGTCCTTGAGACCGGGCAACGGACAAGAGAGGACTTGGTGTTTCCCGTCTCCGATGGGCAGCGGTTCTATGATGTGATCGGGGAACCTATACGGGATGAGGGCGGGAGGATCGTCGGTGTCGCCACGTGCGCCCTGGATATTACGGAGCGACGCGCGGCCGAAGACCATTTGAAGAAATACAAAAATATCGTTTCCTCAACAGCGGATTGCATCTCATTTCTGGACAAAGAGTACCGGTACGTCATCGTCAACGATGCCTGTGAGCGGTTTTCCGGCCTTACATCGGACACGTTCATCGGCACTACCGTATCGGTCTATCTCGGGGACGCGGTGTTTCAACAAAAGATCAAACCGCGGTTCGATCGGTGTTTACAGGGGGAAACGGTTACCTACCGGGAATGGTTCGATTTTCCACTCAAGGGCCGGCGATTTGTCGAGGTGAATTACCATCCCTACCGGGATTCGGACGGCCGGGTCGCCGGGGTGATCGCGAACACAAGGGACATCACGGACCACAAACGCGCCGAAGAATCGCTGAGACTGAGCGAGGAGCGACTGCGGCTGGCATTGGCGGGATCCGGGGTCCGTTTTTGGGAATGGTATCCGGAAGAGCCGTGTTTCTGCTGTGATGAACTGATGGCCGGTATCATGGGGCTTCCGCCCGGCGAAAAAACGGTCGATTTGCCGGCGTGGGTGGATCGGTTGGATCCGGACAGCCGGGATTCGTATGAACGGACGATGACGGAGTACCTGAAAGGGGGCAGCGACCGGTTCGAATTGGAATACCGAATCCGGAACGCGTCCGGTGCCTGGCAATGGATCTGGACGGCGGGAGAATGCGTGGAATGGAATGCCGACAACGCGCCGGTCCGGATGCTCGGCACCCACACCGACATTACGGCGAGAAAAGAGGCGGAAGAAAAAATCCGCAGCCTCAATGATACGCTGGAGCGTCGGATCGCGGACCGCACGGTCCAGCTCGAAAACCGCACCGGGCAACTCCAGAGGCTGGCCCTGGAACTGACAGAGGCCGAAAACCTGGAACGGCGGCGCATCGGCACCATATTGCACGATGATTTTCAGCAGCAACTGGCCTACATCAAGATGGAGTTGTGTCCGATCATCGAAAAGAACGCGGACCGAATGGTCGGGCAAAAACTGAAGTTTCTCGAACAGCTTCTCGGCGAATGCATCGAACAGTCGCGAAACCTTTCCTACGAGATCAGCCCGCCGGCCCTGCGCCGAAACGGGCTGTTGACCTCACTGGAGGGGCTCGCCCATGACATGAAGCTGAAATACGGGCTCCAAGTCACGGTGCAGGCCCAACTCGATACGGAACCCGACTCCGACACGCTGGCATCGCTGCTGTATCGCGCCATCAAAGAGCTGCTGTTCAACGTGGTGAAACATGCCGGGGTGGGCGATGCCAGGGTGGAGGTATGGGGGGAAGACGATCGCATCTCTTTCCGGGTGGCGGATGCCGGAGATGGGTTCACCGAATCGGTCTCCGGGGTCAGGCGCGGAGAGGGAAACGGGTTCGGGCTTTCCCATATCGAGGACCGCATCACGTTTGTGGGCGGGGCCATGGCCGTCGATACCCGGCCCGGCAACGGATGCGCCGTTACCCTGACCGTTCCCCGGAAAGTCGCCGGCAGGCCGCTCCGGTCGCTGCCGCCGGTGGCCGACGCGTCCCATGGGCGGCGGGGGGAATGCGCCGGGTCCGGGGACCCGGCCCCGGCTGACGGCCCGGGGCCGATCCGGGTGCTTCTCGCCGACGATCACCATTTGATCCGCGAGGCCCTGGCCAGACGTCTGAGGGGATGCAAGGGGGTGACCCTCGTCGGCCAGGCGACCAATGGGCGGGAAGTTGTCGATATGGCCGCAAGGCTGGTCCCCCATGTGGTTCTCATGGACGTCACCATGCCGGAACTCGACGGATTTGAGGCCACCGCCCATATATCCCGGCACCACCCCGATATCCGCATCATCGGCCTGAGCATGCACAACGACAGCGGCACCCGAGAGAGGGTTCTCGCCGCCGGGGCCAGTGCCTACCTGACCAAAACCGAATCGCCGGATGTCATCGTCGATACGATCCGCCGGGTGTACCGGCGGCGAGGGTGATCCCGCCCGAATGCGGTTTTACCGGAAGACCGACGAAACGCCCCATTTTCAAACCGCGCCCGATATGTTAACATGTCTCAAAAACAGGGATGGGGCCATAAGATGAACCATGGGGCCATCCGGATGCTGGCTATCGCCGTTGGAATGCTCATCTGCGGATTTTCAGGAGAAAGGGCCATGGAAACGCAACACATCGATATCGAACACCTTACCATCACCATCCTCTATGACAATTATGCCTGCGACACGACCCTACAGACGGACCATGGATTCGCCTGTCTCATCGAGGGGGTGGGGCCGCCGATCCTTTTCGATACCGGCGGCAACGGGGTCCTGTTCATGGAGAACCTGAAACGCTTGAAGAAGGATCCCGATCCGGTGGAGACGATTTTCATCTCACACCGCCATTATGACCACACCGGCGGGATGTTCCGGTTCCTGGAAGCCAATGCCGCGGTCACCATCTATGTTCCGGCGTCGGCGGCTTCGTCCTACGGCTCGATCTCGGGACAATTCGGATCCCGGGTGGTCCCGGTGGACGGACCCGAGAGGGTCCATGACCGTGCCATGTCCACCGGCGAGATGACGAGCGCCATTATCAGCGAACAATCCCTCCTGATCCCGACGAACCGGGGCACGGTCGTCGTCACCGGTTGCGCCCATCCAGGAATCGCGAACACCGTCCGCCGGGCCGGGGAGTTGACCGATCAGGGGGTGGTGCTGGCGGTCGGCGGTTTTCATCTCGTGTCGGAGGCGGAAGACCGCATCCAACAAGTGATCTCGCGCTTGCAGGACATGGGGGTGCGATATATCGCGCCTTCCCACTGCACCGGCCAGGATGCCATCCGCTTGTTTGAGGATGCGTTCGGAAAAGGTTTTATCAGAAGCGGCGTCGGACGGCGGATCCGGGGGGCCGAGTTGACAGAGTAGGGGGGCGCGCCGCTTTTTCCATCCGATTGGCGAATAACCTGAACGATCATGGGGGATAAAAATGACGGTTTCGAACGGAGCCTATCCCGGCGATGTGGTCCATCTCCACATCGATGATCCGGAGTTGGGCCTTGCGACAGCCAAAGACCGGGCCAAGGAAAAGGCCCGGGAGATTTGTGCGGATCCGATGCTCTTGTCCTGGAAAGACGGGAAAAGGGGGGTGTTTTACCCCCGATTCGAATGCGGCAGCGCTGAAAAACCTGCCTGGCTGGTGTTTGCCGAGGCCAGGGGAGGCGATTTGACGATTGACGTCAATGACGGGGATTTTGTATTCGTTTATCTGCGGCTGTGATCCCGGCCATGGCGGCCGCTGGTGGTCGTCCATGACCGGGAAAGCGAAACGGGCCACCGCCGCCGCCCGTGCAACGACTGGAAAGAAAGGAACCCATGGCCGACGAACCGTACATCTATGCCGAAACCCTGTCCGAAGAAGAGCGGGAAATCCTTCGCCTGTCCCGGAAACTCCGAAGCATGGGGAAAGACCCCGTCAAGATATTGACCGCCATTGTGGAAACGGGCGAGAAATTCGAAAAACCCTTTTCCATCGGCAAAAATCTGGGAGCCTATTTCAAGAAGCAGTGGGAACTTTCGAAAGAAGAGTTTCGGAAAGGCAAAAAAGAAGCCGAAGGATCGGATGCCGACGAGGAGAAAGGATCGTGAAAAATGCCGATGCACTCCGCTCGAACGGCTCTGAATCCGGCGCCGATTTCCATCCACCCAGAGAAGGCGACACGCCCCGGATCGGTCTCGGCATCGATGCCGGCGGCACCTATACCGATGTGGTGGTGTTCGATTTCATCACGGAAACCGTCCTCTCAAAAGCCAAATCCCTGACCACGAAATGGGATTTCACCGAGGGCATCAACCATGCCCTGAATCAAATTGACGCCGGTCATCTCGAAAAGGTTGAACTGATCAGCGTCTCCACCACCCTGGCCACCAATGCCATTGTGGAAGACCATGGGCAACCCGTGGGGCTGCTGCTGATGCCGCCGTATGGACTGTACACCCGGGGCGAGATTCCTCACACGCCGGCGGAAGCCATAAAAGGGAAGATGGAAATCGACGGCTCGGTAATCGAGCCGGTGGATGAGGCGGAGGTTCGCCGCATTGTTGCCGAGATGACGACCGCACACGGCGTCAAGGCATTTGCCGTCTCCGGCTACGGATCGACGAAAAATCCGTCGCATGAAATGCAGGTGGCGAAAATCATCCAACGGGAGACATCCCTGGGCGTGACCTGCGGGCACGAGCTGTCCCAGATGCTCAACTTCAAATCCCGGGCCGTCACCGCGGTCCTCAACGCCAGAATCGTTCCGTATCTCGAAAACCTGATCCGACACCTTCAATCGGCCCTGGCGATGAAACAGATCAACGCGCCGATCATGGTGGTGAAAGGCGACGGCACGGTAATGAGCGCCGGGATGGCCCGGGAAAGGCCGGTCGAAACCATCTTTTCCGGCCCGGCCGCGAGTGTCGCCGGGGCCAAAAAACTCACCGGCTTAACCGACGCCCTTGTCGTCGATATCGGCGGGACGACCACCGACAGCGCCTTTATCAAAAAGGGCCGGGTGAACCTGTGTTCGGACGGCAATATCGTCGCCAACACCCATACCCACGTCAAGGCCCTCGATATGAGAACCAAAGGGCTGGGCGGCGACAGCGCCATCCGCATCCACAAAAACGAAATGGCGATCGGGCCGGAACGGATCACGCCGGTGTCGTTTTTGGCGGAAAACCATTCCGGCGTCTACGAGGCGCTCCGGTTCATCACCCAGCATCAGGATGCGTACCGGATTTCTACGGTTCCGATGCAGATGCTCTCCCTGACCGGGCGCAGGGACGGGATTTCCTTGTCGTCCCATGAAGAAGATATCGTCGCCATACTATCGGAGAGACCGTATTCCCTTCACGAACTCGCCCAGGTCTCCGGCGCGGAATACTGGAAACTGTTGACATACGAAAACCTGCTCCGGCATCATATGGTCTGCCTCTGCGGCCTGACGCCCACCGACCTGCTCCATGCGGCCGGCCGGGTCGATCTGTGGGATGGCAACGCCGCCGAGGCCGTCATTTCCGTTTTTGCCGGGCGGATGGGGCTTTCCCCCAGGGCGTTTGTGGAGGTTGCCCTCGATCGATTTAGAGCCGCGCTGGCGACCGAACTGTTCAAGAAGATGATGGACCGGGACATCGAACCGGACGCCATAGACGCCTCACCGGCATGCCGGGCGATCCTGGGAAAGTGGCTGAATCCGGCGGAATCCGATTTTGCCATCCGTGCGGAACTCCGGTATCCGATCGTCGGCATTGGGGCCCCTGCCGGTGCGCTCCTGCCGGCCGCCGCGGCGTTGTTCCATACGGCATGCATCATCCCCGAAAACGCCGATGTCGCCAACGCTGTCGGCGCGATCACCAGTATAGTATCCCTTGCGAGATCGGTCCGGGTCACGGTCGGCACGGCCGGCGGATTCATCATCGAAGGGCTGGCGGGCTGCCCGCTGTTCGACGGGTACGATGAGGCGGTCCGTTACGCTGAAAACCGGCTCGTGGAGGCCGTCTCCGCCCAGGCCCGAAAGGCCGGCACCGTGAACCCGATCATTAAAATGGAATACCAAAATGAAGTCGCAACAGTGGCCAACGGCGACGAAATCTTCCTCGCAACGAATATCACGGTTTTTGCAAAGGGCAGCCCACACCTGGCTGCGGTGTCATCGGAGGGGTAAACGTCATCCGGTCGCCCGCTGGGGAAAGAAGGCATCATGAAAATGAGGCTGCTGGACCTGCTGATCTGCCCCGAGTGTCTGCCGGGCGAGAATGGGTTGAGGCATGAGGCGGGGTTGATGGATGGCGGGGAGATTATGGTGGGGACGCTGTTTTGCGGCCGCTGTGGGGTGACATACGAGATCGTTGACGGAGTTGCTTGCATACTGCCATCATCTTCTGCGGGAATCGCCGAATCCCAAAATAAGTATGAGACGGATTTAACTGTCTCTTCATACCTTTGGAG
>CAYSLC010000246.1:0-7501 GCA_964431545.1 uncultured Desulfobacteraceae bacterium
CGGAAGGGCTCCCGCCTGAAGATGTTCGACAGATGGACCTCCACCAGTGGGATCTCCCCCAGAAGGAGCAGGGCGTCCCGGATGGCGACGCTGGTGTGGGTGTAGGCGGCGGGGTTGATGATCACCCCTCGGCACCGGCCCAAGGCCGCCTGGATCCGATCCACGATGGCCCCCTCGTGGTTGGACTGGAAGGTCTCCACATCGAGGCCCATCGCCTCCCCCCGGGCCTTGAGGTCCCGGTCGATCTCCGCCAGGGTCACGGCGCCGTAGATCCCCGGCTCCCGTTTCCCCAGCAGGTTGAGGTTCGGGCCGTGGATCACCAGGACGACCTTTGGTCCCCCCTCTCCGGTCCCGCTCATGACGCGGCGGCCCCGTTTCCGATCAGCTCCCGGAACCGCCGGAGGGTCTCTCCGTAGTCGAGGCTGCCGAACACGGCGGAGCCGGCCACGAGGACATCGGCCCCGGCCTCCGCGATCCGGGCGATGGTCTCCACGTTGACCCCCCCGTCCACCTGGATCAGGGTCGAGGCGTGCCGCTCCGCGATCCGGTGCCGCAGGTCCCGGATCTTATCGAGGCTCCCTTCGATGAACCGCTGTCCGCCGAACCCGGGGTTGACGCTCATGATCAATACCACTTCGAGATCCGGCAGCACCCACTCCAAAGCCGAGACGGGGGTGGCCGGGTTGAGCACGGCCCCCGGCTTGGCGCCGGCCTCCCGGATCATCTGTATGGTGCGGTGGAGGTGGACGCAGGCCTCCACCTGGACGGTGATGTAGTCCGCCCCGGCGTTCACGAAATCCCGGATGTACCGGTCGGGGGTTTCGATCATCAGGTGGACGTCCAGGGGCAGGGGCGTGGACCGCTTGGCCGCCTCCACCACCAGCGGCCCCATGGTGATGTTGGGGACGAAGTGGCCGTCCATCACGTCGATGTGGATCCAGTCGGCGCCGGCCGCTTCCACGGCCATGATTTCCTCTCCCAGCTTGGCGAAATCCGCCGACAGAATCGACGGGGCGATCAGTTTCATGGGTTCTTTTCCTTTCGTTGGACGCTGATGGTCAGGGATTCTCCCGGTCGGTCCGACAAAGGACCGCGGAGAAGAATCCGTCCATGTCATGGCGGTGGGGATAGGTCCGCAGTCGTCCCCGTCCATCCAGGAGAGGCCGGGCCGATTCCGGGAAGGTCGACGGCGGGGCCGCGGCCTCGAAACCGGGGTGGCGAGCCAGGAAGGTGTCGATCACCCCGTCGGTCTCCTCCGGCTCGGTGGTGCAGACGGCGTAGACCAGCACGCCTCCGGGTCGCGTCAGGGGGGCCAGGTGGGTCAGAAAACGAACCTGCCGCTTGGCGTTCCGTTCCAGGTCGGCCGGCGTGACGGACCATTTTCCATCCGGGTTCCGCCGAAGCACCCCCAGGCCGGAACAGGGGGCATCCAGAAGGATCCGGTCGAAAAGGCCCATTTTCCGTGTGTCCGGCCGCCGGTTCAGATCGAGGGTCCCGACCTCGGGTGCCGGAAGGCCGAGCCGTTCCATCTCCCCTGAAAGGATCGCCAGCTTCCCCCGATCCTGGTCCAGTGCGAAGAGACGGCCCCCCTTCCCCATCAGCCCGGCGATGTGGCCGGTCTTGCCGCCGAGTCCGGCACAGGCGTCGAGGATCGACTCCCCGGGCCGCGGGTCGAGGAGGCGGGTGACCAGTTGGGCCCCTTCGTCCTGGACCTGGAACCATCCCTCCCGGAAGGCGTCCATCTCGGGGATCGACCGGTTCAGATCCCGGAGGGCGATTCCCTCCGGGGAATAATCGGTGGCTCTGATGACCGCGGCCTCTCCGGCAAGTCGCTCCCCCAGCCGCTTCCGATCCCCTTTGGCGGGATTGACCCGCACGGTGATGGGCGGCTGATGGTTCAGCGCATCGAGCAACCGGCCGGCCTCTTCCGCTCCGAATCGATCCACCCACCGCCGCGTCAGCCATGCCGGACACGATTTTTCCGCGGAAAGGGCCGCCGCCGGATCGATCCGGGGATCCGGAAAAGCGACGGTGCCGTGCTCCCTTGCAAGGGTCCGCAGCACCCCGTTGACGAAGCGGACCACATGGAGGGGGGCCCGGGACTTGGCCATCTCCACGGCCGTGTTCACGGCCGCCGACGTCGGGATCCGCTCCAGGTGGAGGATCTGAAAAGCGCCCAACCGAAGGATGTTCAACACCTCCGGGTCGATCTTCTCCAGCCGGATCCTGGAGAACCGGCCGATGATCCAGTCGAGCCGCCCCCGCCACCGAAGGACGCCGTAGACCAGGGCATGGACCAGGGCCCGGTCCCGGCGGGAAAACCGGGCGGCGTCCAGGGACGCCTCCATGATCCGGGTCAGGGTGATCCGTTCCCGCTCCAGGGCGTTGAGCACCTCGACGGCCGTCTTCCGGGGGTTGGAGGCCAATCCGGGTACGCCTACACCAGCAGCGTGCCCGGAGGGATCGGATGCCCCCGCAGAAAGTCGGCCACGGGAAGGCGTTTCCCCGATGCTCCCTGGACCTCCAGCAGCGAAAGGGCTCCTTGACCCGCCGCCACCCGAAGCTCGTCGGGAAAGCCGGGGAGAACGGTCCCCGGCGCCGCTTGCCGGGAGGGCCAAACGGGTTCGGCCCGGAAGATCTTGATCCGCCGGTCTCCGTGGAAGGTGTAGGCGCCCGGCCAAGGGGTCATGCCCCGGATAAACGCCTCCAGATCCTCGGCCGCGCGGGACCAGTCGAGGTGGCCGTCGGCCTTGGTGAGCATGGGGGCGTAGGAGGCCTTCCCCGGATCCTGGACCGTCGGGCGAAGGGACCCCTCGGCCAAGCTGTCGAGGGTCTCCGACAAAAGCTTGGCTCCGGCGAGGGACAGGCGGTCGTGGAGGACGGCGGCGGTGTCCGTGGGCCCGATGGGAACCTCCCGGGAAAGGAGGAGGTCGCCGGTGTCCATCCCCTCGTCCAAAAGCATGGTCGTCACCCCGGTGACCGGCTCCCGGTTGATGATGGCCCATTGGATGGGGGCGGAGCCGCGATACTTGGGCAGCAGGGAGGCGTGGACGTTGACGGCGCCCCGTCGGGGGATCTCCAACAGGGCCCGGGGCAGCAGTTGTCCGAAGGCGACCACCACGAAGAGGTCCGGCGTTCGTTCCGCCATTCGCCTCACAAACTCGGGGGACTTGACGGAATCGGGCTGGACGGTCTCGATGCCCAGGGCCTCGGCCGATCTCTTGACGGGCGGGGCATGGGCCTTTCGTCCCCGGCCCCGGGGCCGATCCGGCTGGGTGACCGTCAGGACCACCCGGTGCGGGCCTTTGACCAAGGCCTCCAGGCAGGGGACCGCGAAGTCGGGGGTGCCCATGAAGACGATCTCAAGCGCTTTTGCCATCTTTCCTCAACTGCTTCAGGATCCTGCGTTTGTACATCTCCCGCTTGAGGGCGCTGATCCGGTCGATGAAAAGGATCCCGTTGAGATGGTCGATCTCGTGTTGGAGCACCACGGAGAGAAAGTCATCCCGCTCGATCCTCACCGGGTTCCCGTCCCGGTCCACCCCCTCCACCTGCACGGCGGCGCACCGCTTGACGTCGGCCCGAAAGTCGGGGACGCTGAGGCACCCCTCGTTCTCGGAGAGGACGGAGCCTTCGGTGCAGATGATCTTCGGGTTGATGAGCACCTGGAGGGACGGGGTGCCGTCCCCCAACCGCTCATCAAAGACGATGATGCTCTGGTCCCGGCCCACCTGGGTCGCGGCCAGCCCCACCCCCGGGGCGGCGTACATGGTGGCCGCCATGGCGTCGACAAGCTTCTGGATCCCCTCGTCGATGTTTTCCACCGGCTTGACGGGCTGTTTGAGCACGTCGGCCGGAAACGTATATATATCCAATAGATCGGTCATTTACCATTTCCTTTGGGCCATCGGGCCGTGAAGAACGGCCGATGGGTATATCGGATCACTTCCGGGAATCGGAGGACGCGGGCTCCGGCTGCCCGACCCCCGCTCCAACGGAGGTCCCCTCCTCGGGCAGCGGGTCGTCCCCTTCGATTGTCGGCTCCCCGGCCGCGGCCAGCCGTTTCAGGCCCGCCCCGGTCATTACGGCGGAGACGAGCCCGGCCAGGATCACCGGCAGCATCTGGATCACGTGGTTGGTCAGTGTGAACCCGGCCGCCTCCATGGCGGGAATACCGAACAGCGCCATGGCGAACACCCCGCCCGCCTCCCAGAGTCCCCAGTAGCCCGGCACCGACGGCAGGGCGATGAAGAAGCAGATGATCACCATTACGGCGAACATCTCCAGATAGGAGAGCCCCACGTTGGGGGTGCCGAAGGTCAGCAGGTAGTAGGAGAAGGCCTGAAGGCTCCAGATGGCGGCCGACAGGAAGATGCAGGCGACCAGGATCCGGGGCCGCTTGACCAGTTCGAAGCCGCCGGCCACATTGTCCATGATATCCTGGACCGGCCGGGAGATCCAGCGCTCGATCTTTTCCCGCAACTCGTCCGAAGCAAAGAAGGCCAGGTCCGGCAGCCGGCCCGCGGCCCCCTTGATCCACCCCCTGGTCTTCTCCACGCTCACGAGGATTACGAAGGCGATCATCACGAAACTGAGCTTGGCGGCTCCCCCGGCCAGCGCCCGGAGGGTCTCCTCCCGCAGGTGGTAGCCGCCGAAGGTGATGTCCATGCCGGGGTCCATGGGCAGAAAGGTGACGGCCACCGCCAGAAAGGTGATCAGGAAGAGGGCGTCGAAGAGGCGTTCGGCGGCCACGGTGGCCAGCCCGGAGGTGAAGGGGATCCCCTCCTTCCGCTGAAGGATCAGGGGACGGGCCACCTCCCCCACCCGTCCGGGGATGATGCAGTTGATCATGAATCCGATCATCAGCGGGTGGTAGGCCCCCTTGAAGTCGACCTTCCGGTTGGAGGAGAGGATGGCCTGCCACCGGACCACCCGGAGAAGAAAGGTGACCAGGATCACCGCCGTGGCGGGCACCACCCACCAGTAGTTGATGTCGCCCAGGTACTCCCACAGCTCTGAAAAGGGGACGTTTCTGAGGGCGAGATAGAAGGCCAGGACGGAGACGGCCGCGGCCAGCAGCATCGGAAGCACGATGTTCTTTTTCATCTGATCCGGCCGGTTCGGCTCCCTCGGGTATCGGGTGTGGGCGGAGCGCTCTCCCCATCTCTTCCCATCCCGTCATGTAGATCGAGGTCGGGGGGCGACGCTGTTCCGTCTAAATGGATAAGATCTCCCGGGTCATCCGGATGTCCTTCCGGATCTGCTCCGACAGCTCGTCGATACCGGAGAACTTCTTTTCATCCCGGATCCGCCGGATGAAGTTGACCCGGATCTTGTCCCCGTAGATCCGCTGGTCAAAGTCGAGGATATGGACCTCGACCGTATAGATGTGGTCGTCGAAGGTGGGGCTGTAACCGATGTTGGCCACCCCTTTGTAGAGCCCTCCGCCGTGCTCCACGGTGACGGCGTAGACCCCGCTTTTGGGGGCCAGCTCGTCCTGGAGACGGATATTGGCGGTGGGGCACCCGAGGAGCTTCCCGCCCCGGTCCCGCCCGGCCATGACCTCGCCCCGGATCTGGTAGGGCCGCCCCAGGAGTTTCCGGGCATCGGCCACCTGTCCCGCCTCCACCATCTCCCGGATCCGGGTGCTGCTGATCCGCTGGGAGCCGTTGGTGGGCGGCTGAATCCAGTCGGCCACGATCAGCTCGAACCCGAGCCGTTCCGAGTGCCGTCGGAGAAAGTCGAGGTTCCCCTCCCGGTTCCGGCCGAAGGTGTAATCCCCCCCCACCACAATCGCCTTCATGCCGATCCGCCGGACCAGGATATCCTCCACGAACTCCTGTGCGGTGATGGCGGAGAACTCCCGACTGAAGGGGATGGAGATCAGAACGTCTATTCCGGCCCGCGCGATCAGCTCCACCTTCTGCTCATGGAGGGTGATCAGCGGCGGGCCACTGTTTTTCCGCAGCACCCGCAGCGGATGGGGTTCGAACGTCATGGCCACCGCGGTTCCGCCCATGGCGTCGGCCCGCTCGATCACCTCGTGAAAGAGGGCCTGGTGGCCGATGTGGACGCCGTCGAAGTTGCCGATGGTGATGACCGCGTTTGTAAAGGGTTCCGTTATCTCTTCCAGGCCTTCGATCCGTTGCATCTTTTCCGTTTCCAAGGGTTAATAATTGTCTTGACACGCCAAGCAAATCCATATATATAGGCCAAACTAAACATTAAATCAAGCCTTTCAAGATTTGATGTTTGGCGGGAAAAGATGCCGAAGTGGCGGAACTGGTAGACGCGCTAGGTTCAGGGTCTAGTCGGAGTATTCCGGTGGGAGTTCGAGTCTCCCCTTCGGCACCACCTCCCAATTTTAGGCGTGCCCCCGTTGGCTTTTTTTTGGATTGTCAAAGATCTTTGCGGCAGGGGGCATGATCGACCCAACAATTCAAAGGTCATTTCCGCCGGTGCCTCGGTGCGTTTCACCTTGGTGGGCGAGATCCCGAGTTTTCCTCCGCAACCTGCTTCAGGTGCTCCGTCTCATATTTGTAGGTGCACCTTTTCGAGGCGTGTTTCCCGTTGTGTTCGGCATGCACGATCCAACCTTTCTTCCCGTCCTTCTCGATCCAAACGCTCATCGGCACCTACTCCTTGCATCGGTTGAACGGATAGGCACAAAGCCTATAGGAAAACCTTATAGGAAACCCCGAGGGCATTCCCCAGCTTCTTCGCCGTCTCCTTTCCAATAGGCCGCTTCCCGTTTTCCATTTCGGAAAGGTGCCGTTGGGGGATGCCGGTGGCCGCCGAGAGCTGTACCTGTGTCAGACCTTCTTTGTATCTTGCCCCAACCAGGGCCGCACCGCCCTCCCCGCGCTCTTCGATCTCGGGAAAAAATTCTCGCCAGTCGGTCTTCTCTTGAGAGTCGATGAAGAATCCAAGCGGTTCAAGCTTCTTCAACTCAAAAACGGCCTGTCTTTTATTTTCGGATGGCCCTCTAATCGTAAGGAGGACCATACCCTTTTCAGTATGGGGCTTTTTCATGAGATCCGGCATAAGTCATCTCGACCATCTTTGCATTGTTGTCCACAGCCTCCCACACCGCCACAGTAGGTAGGGCTACCTTACTTCAGGTGGCAATGATGACGGTCTTTGGATAGCTTGCCGTAATTGGGCCAGTTTCCACGACTCGGACCTTCCTGTTCAATCTCTTTGATCAAGGCCGCCAGTGAAAGACGAACCTGTTTGGTAGGCGACGAATCCCCTTTAAGGCCCGTTGGTGTATGTCAACTCTCCAAGCCATCCCACCAAAACAGATATACTATTTTTTAGTATCAAGTCAATGAATTTCTTCGAAGACACCGGTTACCGGTCAACCCGGTACGCCAGCTCCTGACCCGGATTGAAAGGGGCTTCCGCTTCGGTGGGACCTTGATGGCCTCCCCGGTCTTGGGGTTGCGGCCGATGTGTCCGGGGTATTGCCCGGGGATCAGGGTCCCGAAGCCCCGGACCT
>CAYSLC010000247.1:0-7459 GCA_964431545.1 uncultured Desulfobacteraceae bacterium
CGCCGGTGCCGGTGATGGGGTAAACGAGCTGCCACAGGTCGATGATGCACTCGGTGCAGAACTTGAGGAGCCGGTGGGCGAACTCGGGGTCTTCGAAGTAGTCGATGTACAGCTCGTCGCCCCGGAGTTTGAGCGCCAGGTTTTGCACGCCGGTCACGTTGATGTCCCCCACCACGCGGCCGTGGGTGGATTTGAGGTAATCGATCTGCTCCAGCACCTCCTTCATCGGGGAAGTCCGGGGCAGATCGGGCCGGGTCAGCCGTTCGCAGGCGTCCTTGGACAGGTTCAGGGGCATGGCCCAGGGAAGGGCGCCGTCCTCGAAAACGATTTCGCAGCCGAAGACCGCCGGCAGCATCACCATTCCGAAGGTAATGAGGGGCTTTGGATCGGGATCGGGGTTACCGAGCCCCACGTCGCCGAACCGGTCGTGGAGGGCCTTTTGCATCTTGGCCTGGGTCTCCACCCGGTAGTCCGGGTCGTAATAGTAGTCCCGGCCGAATGCGATGTCGTAATTCTTCAGCCACCAGTCCGGGTAAAAGCCGACTCCAAGCGGTATGTGCGGTTTTTGTGCCACGAGGATCTCCTTTTCTATCTTTCGTCCGAGTCATAAATGGCGTTTTGCCTCTTGCCCATCCGGTATCATTCAAATTGTGTGCCAGCTTATAATCGTCCGGCGATTTACCGGTTGTCCTCTCGGCATCATTCGAATTGGGCCCAGGTCTGTTGCCGGGAATGCAGAGCCCGTCCGAAAACCGTATCGTTCGGCCCCATGCTGCGTTCTCGCGCTTTTTCAATTCTCGAAATAGTCCCACGGTTCCCGCGGTTGAAAAAGCGCTGCGGCCCTGTCTGAGACCAAAATCTGCGGTTTTCGGATCGGCGCTTACCGACCGGGGGATTGCAGCATTCAGGGGCGGTGGTCCCGCCAGCACCACTTCGGCCGGCCGGATTTGGTGCAATTTTGCAATAACCCCTTCTGCCGGTGCAAATCAACACCGGAGAATCTCTCCTTTTGGACCGAGGTTTTCCCCTAACTGCCTCGGGAACCGGGAGAAACATTCGCCGGAAAGCCCTGGCACAGGAATTGCTTTGGAATACATCGACCATCGGGCGGTCAAGTGGACCCGGCCCCCGACCCGTTTTCGCCGGCGGTTCCGAGTCGAAGGGACCGGGCGCCGCCCGGCAAGCTGGGCGCCAGGGGGCTCGGCACCCCACCCATCGTCCGACTCGAGTCCCGGCCCAATGACTGTTCCCGGGGAGTCCGGTTCAGGTCGAGATGTACTCGACAACAGTGGGCAACCATAACACAAACGAAAGGGAGGCTTTTATGAAGTACGTAAGCAAGGTGTTGGCGATTGGTCTGGTGGTGATTCTGGCGGCGGCGTTCACGCTGCCCTCAGCCGCCGTGGCAGCCGACAAACCTGAATTCGTCTGGAAGGTTCAGTCCTCCTGGCCCCGGGGAAGCGGTCTGCACTATTTGCAGATGCGCACCCTGGACTTCATTGAAAACTGGACCCACGGCCGGGTGAAATTCGAGCGCTTTTCCGCGGGCGAGATCGTCCCAGGCTACGAGACGTGGAACGCTGTCCAGCGCGGCATCATTCCCGCCGGGCTGGCCTGTACATGCTACACCATGCGCACCAACTGGACCAGCGGCATGTACTGCTCGGCTCCGGGGCTGGGGCCGGTGGAGAAGATGGCCTTCTATCACGGCACCGACGACGTGCAGGACACCAAGAACTACGAAGCTCCCGCGTGGAAACTTCTCGATAAAATCGGCCTCGAGCAGTTCGGGGTCAAGATCCTGCCCAGCGCCATGCAGACCACCGAGACTTTCGTCTACTCCACCAAGCCGATCAACTCCATCGAGGACTTGCAGAAGCTCAAGATCCGGTCGGTAGGTGTGCGCGGGGACGTCTTCAAGCACGCCGGATGCTCGGTGGTGGGCATGCCCGCCGGAGAGGTCATCCCCGCGATGGAGCGCGGCGTGATCGACGCCTGCGAATTCGCCAACTTCTTCGGCGACATTCCCCTGGGATTCGCCGACGCGGCCAAGTACATCTACTTCAATCCCTACAGTTCCTCGCCGTGCAACCTGATGTTCTTCGTGAACAAGGCGGAATGGGAGAAGGTTCCGGCCGACCTGCAGAAGCGGATCAAGGAAGCCTCCTTCGAGTCCATGAAGTGGTCCCTGGCCGAGTGCCTGTTCCTCGATTTTCTGGCCATGCGCAAGGCCGAAAAGGAACACAAGGCCGAGGTCGCCGTCATTCCCATGGAGGTGGGCAAGTTCATCCACGAGAAGGCCGCCGAATTCTATCAGATCAAGATGAAAGAAGATCCGGAAATGGCCGAGTACATGCGCCTGCACAAGGAGTTCTTCGAAAAGGAAGGGTACGGGGAATACATCAAGTTCGTCAACGACCTGTTGTAATTCTCATCCGGACACCGGGGCCGGCCCGTTCGGTGGGCCGGCCTCCCCCACAGGGAGCGCGGTTATATGAAGATATTCCTCCATGGAATCAACACCCTCAACGAGTGGGTGGGCAAGGCCGTGTCTTGGCTCTTTTTGGCGCTGATCGCCTCGGTCTGCATCGACCTGTTCACCCGGTTTTTCACCGGCCGGAGCACGGATTGGGCCTTTGACATCAACTACATGATCTACGGGACCAATTTTATGCTCGCCGGCGCCTACACGCTCAAGCACAACGCCCATGTTCGCGTCGACGTCATTCACCAGAAATTCTCTCCGCGGGTGCGGGCGATTCTCGAATGCGTGTTTTACCTCCTGATCATGTTTCCCCTCTGCGGTTTCATGCTCCATGCCACCTGGCTCGATTTCGTGAACGCGGTCCGGATGCAGGAGGTCTCCATCGTCAGTTCCTGGCATCCTCCCGTCTATCATTACAAGGCGGTCATGCCCCTGACGTTCGCCCTGCTCATCCTGCAGTCGATCGCCAATTTCATTCCCAACCTGGTTACGGCAGTCAAGGGAGGCACTGATGACGACAAATGAACTCTACGCGGTGTTGATGGTCATCGGACTCCTGGGCGGCGTTGTCATCGGGTTTCCGGTCGCTTTCATGCTGGCCGGCCTGGGCATCATCTTCGGCGCCTTCGCCTTCGGCACCGGCCTGGCCTCGTACCAGGCGGCGCTGAATACCTTCGGCGTCATGTCCGGCTGGTCCCTGCTGGCCATCCCGTTGTTCGTCTATATGGGGGTGGTGCTCGAAAAGGCCCAGATCGCCGAAAATCTCTACCTCGGTCTTCGCCTCTTGCTGGGGCCTATCCGGGGCGGCCTGGCGATCGCCACCATGGGCATCGCCACGCTCTTTGCGGCCTGCACCGGCATCGCCGGGGCGTCGGTCATCGCCATCGGTCTGATCGCCATGCCGTCGATGCTCAAATACGGCTACAGCAAAAAGATCGCCAGCGGCGCCGTTTGCGCCGGCGGGGGGCTGGGGGTGATCATTCCCCCGAGCATCATGATGATCCTGTACGGACCGGTTGCCGGCGTGTCCATCTCCCTTCTGTTCATGGCGGCGGTCCTGCCGGGTCTGCTCATGGCCGTTTTGTACATCCTGTATATCGGCGGCGCCTGCTTCTTCAAGCCCGAAATGGGGCCCCCGTTGACGGAGGAGGAGGCCGCCCAGTATACCCGAATGGACCTGGTCCGGCTTCTGGTGGTCTCGGGCCTGCCGCCGGCGGCCCTGGTCTTCTTCGTTCTGGGCAGCATCTTCTTCGGCCTCGCAGCGCCCACCGAAGCGGCCGCCCTCGGGGGACTGGGGGCCCTGATCATCACTGCCGGCTACGGAAAGCTCAACCTCAACATGCTCAAGGAGACCGGCTACAGCGCGCTGAAGATCAGCACCTTCATCATGTGGCTGGTTCTCGGCGCCAAGTTCTTCATGTCGACCTTCAACAAGCTGGGCGGCGGAGATCTCATCGCCAGTTCCCTGCTGGGTTTGGACGTGGGGCCCAACATGCTCCTGCTCGTGATGCTTGCCCTTATTTTCGTGCTGGGCATGTTCATGGACTGGATCGGCATCCTTCTAGTGATCATTCCCATCTTCGGCCCGATCGTCAAAACCATGGGGTGGGACCCGCTGTGGTTCGCCATGATGTTCTGCATCACGCTGCAGATCAGCTACATCACGCCGCCGTTCGCCTACTCCATCTTCTATCTCCACGGCATCGCGCCGCCGGAGGTGAAGTTGACCGACATCTATTACGGCTGCGTGCCGTTTATCGTGATTCAGTTTGTGGTCCTGATCATCCTGTTTTTCTGGCAGGATCTGGCCCTTTACCTGCCCGATCTAATGCTGGCGAACAAATAGCCACCGGCACAGAATCTGCCGCCAGGGATCCCCTTGGCGCCGCAACGAAAGGAGAAATACCATGAGTTATGAGTCCATCCTCTACGAAGAGCAGGGCGAAATCGGAGTGTTAACCCTGAACATGCCTGAAAAGAGAAACGCCCTGGGCGTGGCCGCTGAAAAGGAAATAGCCGCGTGTCTCCATGATGCCGGGGAGCGACACGCCGTCAAGGTGATTGTTCTGAGAGCCAACGGACCGGTATTCTGTGCCGGACATGATCGTGCCGAGATCCTGAATCAGCCTCTGTCCAACATTCGGCGATTGTTTCAGACCTCCTATAATCTGATGACCGCCATCCGCTCGGTTCCCCAGTGCGTTATCGCCGAAGTCCATTCCATTGCCATGGCCGGTGGATGCCATCTGGCGGCCGGATGCGATCTGATTACCGCCGGTGCCGAAAACGCACGGTTCGGCATGACCGGCCTGATCTATTCCTACAATTGTTCGACACCGACCGTAGCGGTAAGCCGCTGCGTTGGACAGAAAAAATGCATGGAAATGCTGATGACAGCCAAGCTGTATAGTGCTGAAGAATCCCGGGAAATGGGCCTGGTCAATTTTGTCTTTCCAGATGACCAGCTCCACGAAAAGACCCTTGAGGTGGCCAAGGACATCTGTAAATCGAGCAAATTTGCCATCTATCAATCAAAAACAGTTTTTTATGCCCAGGTGGAAATGACCGAATTCCAAGCCTACATGTACGCCAAGGAAATGATGGCGCAACAGGGAACCAGCGTCAACTCCACCGAGGGGTTCGAGGCGTTTATCGGCAAGCGCGATCCGGTCTGGAACGACGATACCTTTTAATCACACGGCCGCCGGTCAGTGGGGATGGGACATGGAAAGGGCGCCCCGCGCGGGGCGCCCTTTCGCTTTGCCGGGCATGGACACACGGGGCCGGCGATGCGCCGATCGACGTTCCCGAACCCCACATTAGAGCCGATCCGAAAACCTCATCTTTTAGCCCCATGCGGCGTTCTCGCTCTTCTTCGACCCTCAAAATAATCTTGCTAATCCTGCAGTTAAAAAAGAGCTGCGGCTTTGCCTGGAACCAAAAGATGAGGTTTTCGGATCAACTCTTGGCGTATTGCGGCTGCGTTGACATTCGGAAATCGGCTTTTCCGGGTACGGGGTGTGGTCGGTTTTTGCGTTTCGGGCTCCCATGCATTATTATAGAAGGTAACTGTCACCAACCAGACCGATTCACGGGCCGGTTCATGTTCACCCAACCGATAAAGCATCATGAACGAAATCGCCGAAATCTTCGCTTGTGAGCCGGAGGCTACCTGTGTGCCCAAGCAGGTGATGAGAATCCTCGAGTCGACCCCGACAGGGATCGTCGCCCTGGACGCCGGATGCCGCATCATTTATATCAATTCTGAAGCCAACCGGATGCTGGGCAAGGTTGCCCATGAGGCTGTAGGAAAGCCCGTCACGTTTTTCATCGAGGAACCCCAACTCGTGGACTGGCTGGTTTCTGGATTGCCGGAGCCCCTGCCGCCCTTTCCGTGGCGCCGGGGGGCGATCATGATCAGCGCCAGCCGCCAGGGAAGCCGCGACGATCCCCGGGGCTACATCCTCTTTTTCCATCCCGCCGACTCCTTCGAGCAGATCGACGAACGGGTCAACCGGCTCCAGAGGGAGCTTTCTCTGATCCTGGAAAATTCCTATGACGGGATCATCCTCGCCGACGCCGAAACGATCCTGAGCGTCAATGCCAGCTTCGGGCGCATCACCGGCGTTGCGCCGTCGACCGTGGCGGGAAAGAAAATCGCCGATCTCGACACAGAACGCCACATTTGTCTGGCGGCGATCTCCGAAGTCATCCGGCTGATCCGGTTCCATCGCAAGACGCTGACGCTCCAGCGGCGGCTGACGAGCGGGAATGAGATTTTCCTTACCGGCACGCCGGTTCTCGACCGCCACGGCCAGATCATCCGGGAGGTGGTCAACATCCGGGACATCACCGAACTCAAACGGCTCGAGGACCAGATCAAGAAGATCACGACCATCTGCCCGGACCCCGGTAACGGAAATGCCGGCGAGGACGGAAAAGCCTTTCAGGGCATTGTGGCCGAGAGCCCGTCCATGCGGCGCCTGCTGGATATGGTGCTTCGGGTGTCTCAAGTCGATTCCACCGTCCTGCTCCAGGGAGAGAGCGGTGTCGGAAAGGATGTGCTCGCCCGGCTCGTCCACCAGCTCAGCGAGCGGCGGGAAAGTCCTTTCGTGTCGGTAAACTGCGGGGCCGTCCCCGAATCTCTTTTGGAGAGCGAGTTCTTCGGCTACGAGAAGGGGGCGTTCACCAGCGCGGCCCGCAACGGCAAGGCCGGGCTCTTCGAGCAGGCCAACGGCGGGGCTTTATTTCTCGACGAGGTCGGCGAACTCCCGCTGAACCTTCAGGTCAAGCTCCTCAAGGCCCTCCAGGACCGCCGGTGCCGTCGGCTGGGCGGTACGCGGAACATCGACCTGGACGTGCGCATTATTGCCGCCACCAACCGGGATTTACGGAAGATGGTCTCGGAGGGGAGCTTCCGGATGGACCTCTTTTACCGCCTTCACGTCGTGCCCATCGAAATCGCTCCCCTGCGGGACCGCCGGGAGGATATTCTGCCACTGGCCCTGATGTTTCTCAAGCACTTCAACCGCAAGTACAACGTCAGCCGGACCCTTGGTCACGAACTCATGTCGGTGCTGGAGGACCACGACTGGCCTGGAAACGTGCGCGAACTGCAGAATCTGATCGAGCGGCTCGTGGTCACGGCCGACGAAGACGCGCTTTCCGTCAAGCATTTGCCCTCATCCATCACCAAGGGCAGCGGCCTCGGCTCCCCGGCCTTCCGGCTGCCCGGATCCCTGAATTTGAAGGACGTCCGGGAGGCTGCGGAGCGGGAAGTCATCCAGGAAGCCATGGCCCGTGCGGGGAATACCCGGCAGGCCGCCAAGCTGTTGGGTGTCGATCACAGTACCGTGGTCCGGAAGGCCCGGCGCTACGGAATCGATCTCCGGGCGGGCGCCACGGGCACGGGCCGGAACTAACTATCGCTACATTCCCTCCGATTCACGCTGGTTTCCGTCACTTTCCCCGGCG
>CAYSLC010000248.1:0-4082 GCA_964431545.1 uncultured Desulfobacteraceae bacterium
GTCCCGGAGCTTGTTGGTGTAGTCGATGAGGACGATGGCGTTGTTGACCACCACCCCGGCCAGGGAGATCACCCCCACGCCGCTCATGATGATCCCGAAGGGCGACCCGATCACCGTCAGCCCCAGGAAAACGCCGCCCAGGGACAGGATCACCGAGGTCAGGATGATCAGCGGCTGGGCCACCGAGTTGAAGAGCGTCACCAGGATCAGAAAGATCAGGAACACGGCGATGCTGAAGGCCCGGGAGAGGAACGCCTGGGACTCCTGCTGGTCCTCGCTCTCCCCCGTGAACGCGATCCGGTACCCGGCCGGCAGGGGGTATCCGGCCAGCATCTTCTCGGCCTGGGCACGGGCCACCGGACCGGGGATCCGGGTCTCGTCCACGTTGGCCCGCACCGTCACCACCCGCTCGTGGTCGACCCGGATGATGTCCCCCAGGCTCCCGGAGTACCCGATGGAGGCGAGCGTGGTCAAGGGGACGAGCTGTCCCGACGGCGCCGGGATCATCAGCTTGTGGAGGACATCGGTCACCGTCCGGTCGGTCTCCGGCAGCTTCACCGTGATGTCGTAGTCCTCGTCCCCCTCCCGGTAGGTGGAGACCTCCAGCCCGTTGTAGGCCGTCTTCAGGGCGAACCCGATGGCGTCGGTGGAAAGCCCGAACAGGGCCGCCTTCTGCCGGTCGATGTGGATCTGGATCGACGGGATCCCCGCCACAAAGTCGTCCCGCACATCCTCCACAAAGGGGATCTTCTCGATGGTCCCCCGGATCTCCGCCGCCAGCCGGCCCAGGACCCGGAAGTCGTCCCCCGAGATCTCGATGTTGACGGGCGCCCCGGTGGGGGGACCCTCCTCCTGCTCGTCCACCGTGATCCGCGCGCCGGGGATCCCCCGGACCCGCTCCCGGATCGTCTCCAGGTCCAGGGCCGACGGGTGGCGCCGGTCCTTCATGTCCAGAAACTGGATCCCGATGTGGTTCGGCTGGTTCTGGTCGAAGGCCATGCCGGGGCCGGCCGTCTCCACCACCTTGGTATAGATGTGCTCGATGTTGTCCAGGTCGCCGGGGCCGTCGAAGATCCCGCCCCCGGCCCGCACGTGCTTTCTCGGTTCATAGGCCGCCGCGTACCGCTCGTCGAACGCGGCCGGTTCCGCCCCGTCCGCCGGTTCCGCCCCCGCCACCGCCATCTCCACCTTCTTGACCACCCGGTCGAGGTATTCCAGGTCCGCCCCCTCGGGGGGATCGATGTTGACGTAGACGTTCTTGGGGTCGATGTTGGGGAAGAACTCCACCGGCTTTTCCAGCCCCACCGCCAGGACCCAGACCTGGAAGAGGAGCACCAGAAACGCGAAGCTGATCAGCACCACCGGAACCCGGTGGTTGAGCGCCCCTTTCAGGACCGCCGCGTACCCCCGCATGAGCCGACCCTCGATGGGGGCCGGCTGCTCCCCGGCCGCCTCGATCTCCTCGGCCGACATCGCCGTCTTCCGGGCCTTGACCCGGATGAAGAAGGCCGCCAGGGCCGGGTTGATCACCAGGGCCACGAAGAGGCTCGAACAGAGGGTCACGATGAGGGTGATGGGCAGGTACCGCATGAACTCGCCCATGATCCCCGGCCAGAAGACCATGGGGAAGAAGGCGGCCACCGTGGTCAGGGTCGAGCCGATCACCGGCCACCCCACCTCGCCCGTCGCCTTCATGGCCGCCTCGATGCGGCCCACCCCCTGCTCCATGTACCGGTAGATGTTCTCCACGATGACGATGGCGTTGTCCACCAGCATCCCCAGGGCCAGGGTCAGGGAGAAGAGGACCACCATGTTCAGGGTGATGTCGAGCAGGTAGAGGACCATGAAGGAAAGGAGCATGGAAAAGGGGATCGCCAGGCCCACCAGCACCGCGTTCCGGAAGCCCAGGGCGAACAGCAGCACCACCACCACCAGGATCAGCCCCGACAGGATGTTGTTCTCCAGGTCCGCCACCATGTTCCGGATGTCCTTGGCCTGGTCCATGAGCTTGGTGATCCGGGTCCCCCTGGGCCAGGCGAGCTGCCGCTGGGCGATCAGCTCGTCGATCTCGTCGCTGATGAAGATGATGTTCTCCCCGGCCCGCTTTTTCACCGAGATGCTGATCGCCTCCCGGCCGTCCAGGCGGGACCGGCTGTTCTCGTCCTTGAACCCGTCCTTGACCACGGCCAGGTCCTTCAGGTAGATGGGCCGCCCCTGGTGGGAGCTGATCACCAGCCCGTAGACCTCCTCCGGGGTCCTGAACTCGCCGGGCACCCTTAGCTGGTACCGGCCGTCGCCCAAGGTGATGGAGCCGCCGGAGGTGTTCTGGTTCTCGCTGCTCACCACCCGCTGGAGGGAGGTGATGGGGATGCGGTAGTAGGCGAGCTTGTCCGGGTCCACCTCGATGCGGATCTCCCGCTCCAGGCCGCCGGTCACCTCGGCCTCCAGCACGCCGTTGATCGACTCGATGTCGTCCTTGAGGTCGTCGGCGATCTCCTTTAAACACGGGAGCCCGCAGGTCCCCGACAGGGAGTAGACCACGATGGGCATCTCCGAGAAGTTGACCTCGAAGACCGCCGGGTCGTTCTCCAGGTCGGTGGGCAGCTCCCCCTTGGCCTCGTCCACCTTGTCCTTGACCTTCTGGAGCACGTCGTCGATGTCGGTGCCGGGGATGAACTCGATGTTGATCTGGGAGGACCCCTCGGCGCTCACCGACTGGATCTTCTTGACCCGTTCCAGCCCCTTGAGCTTCTTCTCGATGGGGATGGTGATGGCGGTCTCGATGTCCGAGGAGGCGACCCCCTTGTAGGCCGTGGAGACGAAGACGTTGGGGATGGTGATGTCCGGGGCGCTCTCCCTGGGCAGGGCCAGGTAACAGTAGGTCCCCATGGCGAAGATGATCACCGCCAGCACCACCACGCTGATGCGGTTTTTGATGGCGACGTCGGATACCAGCATGGCTACAACCTCACCTTTTCGATGTCGTCCACCGCGCGGACCACGGTCACCTTCTGGTCGTCGCTCACCCCCCGGTGGCCCACCACGATCACCCGGTCCCCTTCGGAGATCCCCTCGCGGATCTGGACCCGCCACCCCTCCTGGAGCCCCAGGGAGACCGGCCGGGACCGGGCCGCGCCCTCCTCCACCACATAGACCAGGTTTCGGCCGTTCCGGTTGATGACGCTATACAGGGGTACCGACAGGCCGCCTTCCACCGCTTTTTTGACGATGGAGACCCGGACGAACATGTCCGGCAGGATCAGCCCCTTGGGGTTGTCCAGGGCCAGCTCCAGGCCGTAGACCCGGGCCGTGGGATCGGCGGTGTTGGACAAAAAGCGCTTCTTCGCCTGGAAGACCCGGCCGCCCAGGGCGTCGATGGTCACGTCGAAGGCCGACACCTTGCGCACGGCGTCCACGTCCGACTCGGGGATCCCCACCCGCACCTTGAGCCGGTCCATCCGGAGGATCTCCGCCACCGTGTCGCCCACGTTGAGGTAGTGGCCCTCCTCGATGGGCAGGGCGTTGATCTCCCCGGCCTGGGGGGCGCGGATGGTGGCCCGCTCCAGGTCGAGGGCCGCCGTCTCCATGGCGGCCCGGGCGTTCTCCACGGCCGCCACCGCCTCGTCGAGCTGGGACCGGGTGGACAACTGCCCCTCGCGCAGCTTCCGGAGCCGCTCCAGGGTCGCCGTGGCCATCTCGTAGGTCGCCCTGGCCGACCGGTGGGCGTTGGCGTAGTCCCGCTGATCGAGCACGGCCAGCACCTGCCCCTTCTCCACCTTCTGTCCCTCGGTCACCTTTTTGGACACCACCTTGCCCCGGACCTCGGCCACCACCGTCAGCCGGACCCACGGCTCGGTGGTCCCCGGCAGGCTGATCCGGTCCCGGATGGGGGCGGGCTTCACCGCCAGGGTCACCACGTTCACCTCCGGGACCTCCCGCACCGCCGCCTTCTTTTTGGCCTCCAGGGCCTCCCCCTCGGACTGGATGCGCCCGAAGAGCAGGACGATCACCGCCGCCAGGCAGAGGAAAAAGACGCTCGGCAGCGCCCCCCAGATCCGCCGGAGCCATTTGCGCCCCCGGCC
>CAYSLC010000248.1:4182-5423 GCA_964431545.1 uncultured Desulfobacteraceae bacterium
TCACCGGATGGCGGCCGTCACCTGCGCCATGAAGGTGCCCGTGACCCGCCGGAGCTTGAGCAGGGCCAGTTGAAAGTCGTATCTCGATTCGGCCAGCCGCTCTTCCGAGGTGACCAGCACGGTGTTGGCGTCCATCACGTCCACGCTGTTGGCCAGTCCGTACTCGAACTGCCTGGCCACGGCGTTGTAGTTCTCCCGGGAGGCCCGGAGCCGGTCCCGCAGGGAGGCGAGCACCCCCTGGTGGGTCAACAGCTCCAGATAGACATCGGTCACCTCCACGGCGATGGTCTTGGCCATCGCCTCCGCCGCCAGCCGGCTCTGCCCGCGGAGGGCCACGGCCTCCCCCACGTCGGCCCGCCGCAGGCCCCCCTCGTAGATGGGGATGGTGAGGGTCAGCCCCACCGAGAGGCTGTCCTCGGCGGAGAAATCGGCCTCGGGGTCCTGGGTCCGGTCCATGTAAAGCCCTTCGGCGCTCACCACCGGCCAGTAGGCGCTCCTGGCCAGGTCCACCCCGATGTCGGCCATCTCCCGGCCCACGGCCAGGCTCTTGAGTTCCGGCCGGTTGGCCAGGGCCGTCCGCTGGAGTTCGGCAAGGTCCGCCGAGAAGGTGACCCCCTCGCCGAACCCCGGATCCTGGATCGCCCCGATTCCGGGAAGGCCCGTCATCCGGGCCAGCACCGCCAGGGCCAGGGTCCGCCGGTTCTCCGAGGAGATCCGGTCCGCCTCGGACTGGGAGAGTTCCGCCTCGGCCCGGTACAGGGCGGTGATGGCCACGTCCTCCACCTCCAGCCGGGCCTTGACCGATTCGAGATGGGCTTCGAGCCGCCGGACGTTCGCCTCGGCGATCTCCAGGTTCTTGGCCGCCTTGAGCACGTCGTAGTAGGCCCCGGCCACGTCGAAGAGATACGCGGCCCGGACCTCGTTCAGGTCGTGCCGGGCACGGTCGATGCCCAGCGCCGCCTGGCGGACCGATTTGAACTCCCGGCCGTTCACGGTGATCGACTGCTCCACCCGCGCCCCCCAGTCGGTGGTCCACGACGGCTGGATCGTCACCCCGCCGGCGCTCTTGTCCTCGCTGTACCGCGTGTGGCTCCCAAAGGCGCTGATCCGGGGCCGGAGGGCCGACGCGGCCCGGTCCCGCCCCCGCTCGGCGATGGCCACGTCGTACCGGGAGATCCGGATCTCCTCGGCCCGCTCCAGGGCGATGCGGTAGAGATCCGTCAGGCCGTAGGCCCGTCCCG
>CAYSLC010000248.1:5523-7404 GCA_964431545.1 uncultured Desulfobacteraceae bacterium
TCGGCCCGCTCCAGGGCGATGCGGTAGAGATCCGTCAGGCCGTAGGCCCGTCCCGCCTCCTTCGCCGGCGTCGCCGTCCCCAAAAACAGGATCAGGGCCGCGGCCGTCAACAGAGAATGTGTGCGATTCATGACGCGATCCTCTCCTTCTCCACCAGCAGGTGATCCAGGAGGATCTCCAGGTGGTAGCCGATCTGCTTGCCGAGATCGAAGTATTTGTCCGACACCATGGCGTGGAGGTAGATGCCGTCGATATAGGCGAGCAGGTTGATGGCGATCTTCTCGGCGTCCCTTGCGATCTCCGGCCGGAAGACCCCCTTGGAGACGCCCTCCAGCAGGGTCCCCTGCACCACCCGGCGCATCCCCATGGAGAGTTCCCGGATCAGGTGGCGCCGCTGGTGGAGCACCCCCCCCGTGGTCATGGCCTGCTTGAGGATCTCGAAGGAGATCCGGATGGTCTCCGGGTTGTCCGGCTCGAACATCTCGGTGCAGGTTTCCACGATCCGCCGCAGCCGGTGGACCGGGCTTTCGATCTCGTCCATCAGCTTCTCGATCTCCTGGTGGTACCGGTCGAAGTACCGCATCACCCCGGCCACGAAGATGTCGGCCTTGGTTTCGTAATAGGTGTACACGCTGCCCTTGCCGACCCCGGCGGCCCGGGCGATCTCCTCCACACTGGTGGCGCCGTACCCTTTTCTGCCGAACAGCCGCAGCCCCGCGTCCGCGATGGCGCTCTGTTTTCCGTTGTCCCTCGTCCTGCCCGCCATGTCCCTCTACGCCTTGCATCTTGCCCGCCGGTTTTCCGGCATAAAAAAAAGCGAGGGCCGGGACCCATTCCCGACTCGCTGGTCGGGAATATACGCCGTTATATTCCGTTGTCAACCAAAAAAGTGGAGAGACTAAATTTCCGATATGAATGTTAAATTTTTGTTAGGGAGTTCCGGCGTCGGGGTTGATGGGGCCGAGGGGTGACCTGGAGGTCGAAGGATGGGGCGGCGGTCGGGGGGGTGTGCGGGGTGCCGATGGAAGGCGGCGGCGGTGGGATTGGGCGAAACCACCTCCTTGTTTATAGGCGATTTATCTGAATCTGTCTGATCGCCTCTTCGACTCCATTTTGCTCTAACGTTTACAATATTTTTTAGTCATTCGAGGGAATCCCAGGCAGGAACCTTTCTTTCGGGTATTTTATCCAGAATCGCTTCCGCTTTCTTTTTCAATTGAAAAATCGATTTTTCCGACAATTTGTTTTCAAGCGCCGATATCGTTTCCAACTGTGTGAGTTGAACTGTAAGCATGTAATTTGTCAACTGATTTAGTGACACGCCCTGATATTTTGCTTCTCTTTCAAGGCGTTTTTTGAGTTCGGCGGGCATTCTGACTGTGAGAGTGAGGCTTTTATTCATTTTTCGTCCTCCAGATATTGCAGAAATCCCTGGGCGTGACAACCTTGAAACCGAAGCCTTTCAGTTCCCCGCCCATAAAATCTCTGATATTTGAAGTGATCAGGTATTCACTGTTGCTGGCAAAGGCGCATTCACACACCATATTGTCGCTCTCGTCCGTCAGATTCGGTCGCAGAAGAAAATATATCCGATGTTTCTTAGCCAGAAGCGCCAGAAGATCAAGAATGTCCTCTGTTTCCGCGGCTGACATGTTCAGTTTCGTCAGATTTTCCTTCCGCGTGAGAACGTCATAATACTCAAAATAGATCTGCGGAGAAAGGGCCAGTCTGACTTTTTCGTCCAATATGAGTCTTAAGATATAGTGCGAAGCTCCGCTCCTGCTATACAGTGCGGAAAAGACAACATTTGTATCCGCAGGACCCATGTCCACGAGATCCCCCGGCCGGCCCCGCCATGGGCCAGCGCCCCCAGGGCCACGG
>CAYSLC010000249.1:0-7396 GCA_964431545.1 uncultured Desulfobacteraceae bacterium
CAAGACCCTCGACCACCTGGAGGAAGTCCAGTACCCCGCCTCCTGGGCCGACGCCGCGGCGGAAGACCATAAAAAGCGGAACGAACCGGCCTTCGTCACCGAGGTCATGCGGCCCATGCTGGCCCAGCAGGGCGACAAGCTGCCGGTGAGCAAGTTCACCCCCGACGGCATCTTTCCCGTGGCCACCACCAAGTATGAAAAGCGGGGCGTGGCCATCAACGTGCCCGAGTGGATCATGGAAAACTGCATCCAGTGCAACCAGTGCGCCATGGTCTGTCCCCACGCCACCATCCGCCCCGTGATCCTCACCGACGAGGAGGTGGAAAAAGGCCCCGAGGGGATCGAGGCCAAAAAGGCCCTGGGAAAGGAACTCAAAGGGTACCAGTTCCGGATCCAGGTGAGCCCGCTCGACTGCATGGGCTGCGGCAACTGCGCCGACATCTGCCCGGCCAAGAAGAAGGCGCTGGAGATGAAGCCCCTGGCCACCCAGATGGATCAGGCCCCGCTATGGGAGTACTGCATCGAAGAGGTGCCGGTGCGCGACGACCTGTTGAAGCGCGACAGCGTCAAAGGGAGTCAGTTTTACCAGCCGCTCCTGGAGTTCTCCGGCGCCTGCGCCGGCTGCGGCGAGACCCCCTACGCCAAGCTCATCACCCAGCTCTTCGGGGAGCGGATGGTGATCGGCAACGCCACGGGCTGTTCTTCCATCTGGGGCGGATCCGCGCCGTCGGTCCCCTACTGCGTCAACAAGGAGGGCTTCGGTCCCACCTGGGGCAACTCGCTGTTCGAGGATCCGGCCGAGTTCACCTACGGCATGCTCCTGGGCGCGGCCCATCAGCGGCGGATGCTGGCCGAAAAGATCCGCGATGCCATGAACAACGGCGCGTCCGGCGACCTGAAGGCGGCCATGGAGGGCTGGCTGGAGAACATGCGCGACCCCGAGCTGTCCAAGAAATACGGCGACCAGATGAAGGCGCTGTTGAAAGACGCCAAGGGCGACAAGCTGCTTTCGGAGATCGCGTCGATGTCGAATCTTTTCACCAAGAAGTCCTACTGGGTCTTCTGCGGCGACGGCGCGGCCTACGACATCGCCTTCGGCGGCATCGACCACGTCCTGGCCTCGGGCGAGGACATCAATGTCATGGTCTACGACACCGAGGTCTACTCCAACACCGGCGGCCAGTCCTCCAAGGCGACCCCCACCGGGTCGGTGGCCAAGTTCGCCGCCTCGGGCAAGAAGACCGCCAAGAAGGACATGGGCGCCATGGCCATGAGCTACGGCTACGTCTATGTCGCCACCGTCGGCATGGGCGCCAACAAGCAGCAGCTCATGAAGGCGTTCAAGGAGGCGGAGACCTACGACGGGCCGTCCCTGATCATGGCCTATTCACCCTGCATCAACCACGGCATCCGCAAGGGCATGGGCAAGGCCCAGGAGGAGACGAATCTGGCGGTCAAGAGCGGCTACTGGCCCCTGTACCGGTACAATCCAGAGCTGAAAAAGGAGGGAAAGAACCCCTTCGTCCTCGACTCCAAGGAGCCCGACGGCAGCCTCCAGGAGTTCCTCTCGGGAGAGGTCCGGTACGCCTCGCTCCAGAAGTCCTTCCCGGAAGAGGCGAAGCGGCTCCACGCCCAGCTCGAAAAGGAGTTCACCTCCCGGTACAAGGCCCTCAAACGGCTGGCCGATCAGGAACCGTTCGAGGTTTCGGCCGGGGCGGTGGGCGACGGCGGGGACGCGGACGTCTGCACCATCGCGGATGATCCGGAGCATTCCCGGCCCAGCGACCCCAACGCGGGGGAAGCCTGCGACGACGGGAGAGCCGGGAAGTAACCGACCTTTACCGAACCATCGATAACCCAACGGGCCGCCTGCGTGGATGCGGGAGGCCCGTTTTTTTTTGGACGGGTTCCGCCCGGAATCCCTGTCGATCCGATATTTCCGCTTGTACTGTTACCATTCAAAGGGATAATACAGGTTATGGAGATTTTAACTCTTGATCCAAGCATGGAGGATTCGGGATGGAACGAAAAAAAGTGGCGCCCATGATTCGCAGGGTGACCATCCGCCGGTTCAAGCGTTTCAAGGAACAGGTATTCGATCTGAAACCTTTCAATTTGCTCGTGGGACCGAACAATCATGGGAAAACGACGTTGCTCCAAGCCCTCTCCGCATGGCAACTGGCCTACTCGACATGGAAATCGGCAAGACGGGTCGCACCCGGACGGATCGCAAAAAAGGTTCGGGGCGTGCCCATTCCGCTTCCAAACTTCCATTGCGTCCCGCTGACGGATTTCAAGCATCTCTGGACCGGCAAGAGGACCCAGTGGTTCGATCACCGGTTGTATGAAGCCCACAAAAAGGATGGAGATCAATCCCCTGAACAAAATTCACGAAACCGCGCGAAAGCCAAATATCAGGGGACCCATGATGTGGAGATCACGGTTGAATGGGATATCCGGGCCCCCGGGGGACCCTCTTCGGGAGAGGACCGCCATCGATTCGGGATGATGCTCCAATACACCAACGAACAATCCATCATTGTCAAGCCGACAAGCGAAACCAAGGATCTTCCGGAGGGCATCGATTCGATCGTCCTCACACATATTCCGCCTTTCTCCGGACTAGACCCGCAGGAGGAGTATCTGGGGGACGGCGCGATTCGGCGGAGAATCGGATTGAGCCAGCCCGGAAGCGTCGTCAGGAATCTATTGTGGCGAGTCTATCAAGGAGAGCCCCAACGATGGGAGGAGATGAAGAGCAATGTGGAGAGATATCTGGGCGTTCGGCTGATCGACCCCGATTTCAAGATCGATATCGACCCCCATATCACCTGCCTTTACGAAGATCTACGCGGTGTCTCTCGGGAAGCCTTCGATCTCGTCAACGGGGGCAGCGGGTTCCATCAACTCGTCACCCTCTTCGCGATCCTCTATTGGAACCGGGGGACGCATCTACTCCTTGACGAGCCCGATGCCCATCTCCATGCCTGGGCCCAATCGGGGATCCTCAGCTTTCTAAAAGAGAAAACAAGGGTCGGGGAGGCTCAAGTCATCCTCGCCACCCATTCCATCTCCATGCTCGACCGGTGTAAACCGGAAGATGTCTATTCACTCATGACGCCCCAGGCATCATGGCTGGTTCAGGAGAAAGAAAAATTCAGCGTCCGCTCGGGCTTGGACGCCGTCGAGACCTCGCTGTTGACCTATCTCGAAGAGATCCCTCTGGTCCTCTATGTGGAAGGGTCCTCGGACATCGACCTGTTGCGTCTGCTCGCCGGCGCCCTGGGACATGATGAACGTCTTTTCGACCGCCTTCCCTATCATGTCCTGGGAGGCAGGGATCCAAAGGGCGCGCGGGACCATTTTCTCGGCGTCAAGAGCTTCCGGAAGGATTGCAGCGGCCTGGCCGTGTTCGACCCGGATCTGAACCCGGCACCGCTTCTTGATTCCGTGGAACATTGCCGCGAAAGAGGGCTGACGTTTCATGTCTGGAGACGCAGGCACCTCGAAAGCTACCTGCTGGTTCCCGAAGCCATGGCCCGGGCCATCGATTTCGGACCCCTGTTCGAACGGCGGAGCACGGAGGCGTTTCGACGCTTCCTCGGGGATCCGCCGAGGGCGATTCTCTTTCCCGACACCGTCAGGGATTATCGAACGTTCCACCTGGAGTGGATGGAGACCTTTGACGCAAAAAGGCAGATCTTCAGCCCGGTTCCGGATGACATGAGCTTCATCCATCTCCATGCCGGCGGAACCATCACCCCGCAACATGTCGCTCAGAACATGCTGCCCGAGGAGGTTCACCAGGAGATCAGAGAGTTCTTGGACACCCTGTACGAACTCGCAGCATCGTCCGCCGATCGGTAATCCGTCGAGGCTCCATTTCCCCTGATATTATCTGAAGAATAACCGCTTTACAATTCCCTTCAAGTTCTGGTAGCCTGCCCGTCGATAATGAAAAAGAACCGTCGGCCCCGCACCCAAAAACCGCTTGCGCCGATGTCGGAGAGGTGACCGATGCCATCAGACAGCGTACTCGTAACCGGCGCCACCGGATATGTCGGGGGCCGCCTGATCCCGAGGCTGGCCGAAGCCGGGTACCCGGTCACGGCCATGGGGCGGTCCATGGAGAAGATGGCCTGCCGTCCCTGGGCCCGGCACCCCCGCGTCACCCTGGCCCAGGGGGATGTGCTCGACCGCCCGTCCCTCGACCGGGCGGCGTCCGGATGCCGCTGGGCCTTCTACCTGGTCCATTCCATGAATGCCAAGAAGGGAGATTTTGCCGACGCCGACCGGAAGGGTGCGGAGAACATGGCCGGAGCCGCTTCGGCGGCAGGGGTCGACCGGATCATCTATCTGAGCGGGCTCGGCGACCGAAACAATCAACGACTCAGCCCCCACCTGCGGTCCAGGCACGAGGTGGAGGGGATCCTCGCCTCCGGGGAAACGTCGGTCACCTCCCTCCGGGCCGCCATGATCCTGGGCGCCGGCAGCGCCTCCTTCGAAATTCTTCGGTACCTCGCCGAGCGGCTTCCGGTGATGGTCACGCCCAAGTGGGTCCACACCCCCTGCCAGCCCATCGCCATCGCGGATGTGCTCGGGTATCTGCAAGGCTGCCTGACGGCCGAGGAGACCCGGGACGGCACCTTCGACATCGGCGGACCGGACATCCTCACCTATCGGGAGATCATCGATATCTACACCCGGGCGGCGGGCCTGCCCCGGCGTCGGATCATCCCCGTGCCGCTGCTCACCCCGACCCTGAGCGCCTATTGGATCCATTTGATCACCCCGATCCCCGCCTCCATCGCCGTCCCCCTGACCCAGGGTCTCGGCGTTCCGGTGATCTGCGCGGACCACCGGATCCGGGATCTCATCCCCCGGAACCTGATCGGCTGCCGGGAGGCCGTGGAGACCGCCCTCCAGCGGGTCCGCCAGGAGATGGTGGAGACCTGCTGGTCCGATGCCGGCCGGCTCCATCCGCCCGAGTGGTTCCATTGCGGGGACGCCGACTACGCCGGCGGCACCATTCTGGCCTGCGGGTACCGGGCCCGGCTCCGGTCGGACCCCGAGACGGCATGGAAACCGGTGGCCCGACTCGGCGGCGAGGCCGGATATTATTTCGGAAATCGCCTCTGGTGGATCCGGGGGGTACTGGATCGCCTGGCCGGAGGCGCCGGCCTCCGGCGGGGCCGGCGGCACCCGGCGGACCTCCAGGTGGGGGACGCCGTCGACTTCTGGCGGGTCCTGGAGGTCGATCCCCCCCGCCGGCTGGTGCTCCTGGCGGAGATGCGGATGCCGGGGGAGGCCCTGCTGGATATCCGGCTACAACCGCTGGGAGACGACGAGGTGGAACTCTCCCTCCTCTCCCGGTTCCTCCCCCGGGGGCTGGGGGGACTCCTCTACTGGTGGGTCCTCTACCCCTTCCACCAGTGGATCTTCCGGGGGATGCTCAAGGCGATGGCCGCCGCGGCGGACCGGCCGATCGTTCGGGGGCCGGAGCGGTTCACCCCCAAACTGCCCGACGCCTGCGCCCTGCCCGACCGGCGGTTGTGATCCCATGAAGCCCATCATCGAAAACAAAGGAGAAGCCCCATGTCAAGCGACCTGAAAAAGCGGATCCTCGACTCCATCGAAAACCTCACAAAGCTGGAGATCGTCACGGCCGTCGGCAAAGCAGCCCCCAGGTCGGGGCCGGACGACGCGGATACCTTCGGCGCCGAATTTCCCGAATTCGACGAGGACGGGGACACCAAGATGATCCAGACGACCATCGATCTGCTCCGGGGTCGGATCCGCACCGTCTACGACGAATCGTTCGTCACCGGAGAATACCAGTCCCTGAAGAACTACCACGCGGCCCGGGAGAAGGACGGATACAACATCCTGAGGGAGAATATCGACACCTTGGAACGGCTCCTGAAGATGGTCACCAGCCACCCCAAATAGCGTCTCCGGAGGGGCATCCCCCCCTCCGGCCGGCAACCGCCCGATCATCCATACTCCGAACCCGAGAGACCCGCCAATGGACAAAGCGACGTTCAAACAGTTCGGCCACGAATTCATCGACTGGATCGCGGACTACTTCGACGACCTCGAAGGGTTTCCGGTCATGTCCCAGGTCGCCCCGGGCGACATCCGATCGGCCCTCCCCCGGCAGCCGCCCCTGGAGGGGGAGCCCATGGACCGGATCTTCCAGGATTTCAAATCGATCCTCCTGCCGGGGATCACCCACTGGCAGCACCCCTCGTGGTTCGCCTATTTCCCGGCCAACAACAGCCCCCCGTCGGTGCTGGCGGAGCTGCTCACCGCCGGCCTCGGGGCCCAGTGCATGATCTGGCAGACCTCCCCGGCGGCCGCCGAGCTGGAGGAGACCGTGATGGAGTGGCTCCGGCGGATGCTGGGGCTGCCCGAAGGAATGGCGGGGGTGATCCAGGACTCCGCTTCCACCGCCACCCTCTGCGCGCTGCTCACCGCCCGGGAGGCGGCCACCGACTTCGGGACCAACCGGAAGGGGATGTCCCCGACCCTCACCGTCTACGCCTCCGAGGAGACCCACTCCAGCATGGAGAAGGGGGCCAAGATCGCCGGGTTCGGGCGGGAAAACATCCGGTACATCGCCACGGACGCGGACTTTGCCATGGACCCGGCCGCCCTGGAGAGCGCCGTTCGGACGGATATCGATCGGGGGCTCACCCCGGCCTGCGTGGTGGCCACGGTGGGGACCACCTCCTCCACGGCGGTGGACCCGGTGGCGGCCATCGGGGAGATCTGCCGCCGCCACGGGATCTGGCTCCACGTGGATGCCGCCTTCGCCGGGACGGCGGCGGTGATTCCGGAGATGCGGAGTCACCTAACGGGGCTGGAGGCCGCCGACTCCTTCGTCTTCAACCCCCACAAGTGGATGTTCACCAACTTCGACTGCTCGGCCTACTTCGTCAAGGATCCGGGGCTTTTGATCCGGACCTTCGAGATCCATCCGGAGTACCTGAAGACCGGCGCCGACGCGAAGGTGATGAACTACCGGGACTGGTCGATCCCGCTGGGCCGGCGGTTCCGGGCCCTCAAGCTGTGGTTCGTGATCCGCTCCTACGGGATCGAGGGGCTCCGCGATCTGGTCGGGGAACATCTCCGGCTGGCCGGCCTCTTCCGGGACAAGGTCGAGGCTCACCCCTCCTTTGCGCTCATGGCGCCGGTCCCCTTCAGCCTCGTCTGCTTCCGGTTCGACGACGGCCGGTCCGAAGGGGAACTCGACCGGATCAACCAGGAACTGCTCCTCCGGATCAATGGGACCGGACAGGTCTTTTTGACCCACACGGTCCTTCGGGGAAGATATGTGCTCCGCATGGCCATCGGGTCGAGGACGACCCGGGAACGGCATGTCCTGGCGGCGTGG